>NZBL01000011.1 GCA_002687895.1 bacterium
ATCTATAATCACCAACTCTAAATTTATGACATTTCTCTTTCTCATAAAATTAATTTGGGTAAAAACCTGCAAGGTTTTTCCTCTTAATCGCTGTTAGACGTCCCGACGACTGAAAGGAGGAGAGCCTGCAAGGCGTGGTCGAGGAGTTTTGAAAAAACTCCGAAGAAGTCGTAAGAGATGCCGCCCTATTTTATTAATGAACCCATAACATCTTGAAAAAAAACACTTTCTCCTTTGTAAAGAATTCTCTCTTGTCCTTTGAAATAGTCATAATCTCCATCCATTTCAAAAGTATATTTGAAATCCCCATCAGAGAATTCTTTTGGTCCCCTAAATGGCATACTCCTGTCAAAATTTGTTAGAGCTTTTTTCAGAAATGGAAATGCTTGTTCTTGGAAAAAAGCATCATCATATTTTGCATTATGCTGTCCTTGATATGCCATGCACCAAATTGGATTTCCTTGAAAGAAAACAACTTCTCTTCCGGGTGCCCATTGACTTCCCGCATAAGAATCGTGATAACTTAAATCTTCTTCTACAAATTCATAATCTTTATGACCTTCTAAAATGGGCACTTCACACCTATGTTGTTTTCTGACTTCTTTTGGTGCAGCATATGTATGCTTGTGTGCATTTGCTATGAATTCTAAAAGTGTTTTTTTCTCCATAATTTTAATTAAATTGGTGAATTAATAAAGCTTTCCCTCTTTAAGGCATCTCTTACGATTATGTCTAACGTATCTGAATATGCGAAGTGGCGCACGTGCTATCTGCAATCACGCTGTCTATCAGATGTATTAACTATAGCATCATGAACGTGAATATCCATAGCGCCATTTGGGAGAGGGGAATTGTGCAACCTTATCAAATTTCAAATGCGCGCAATTCCCCGAACCGCATATTCAGTGTTATACGCTGTAATAAAAAGCCTCTCTTCCTAATTTAATTTTGGCAATTTATTCTTCTGTTTCACCTTTTGCTTCTTTCTCTGCCTCGCGCTTTAAATCTTTCAGTTTTTTTGCAGCATCAGTACAATAATCATACATGTTTTCTAGTGTCTCTGAGCCAGTATATCCACCAGTTGAGTATGCCTTTCCTTTGCCAGTACCAGTTCGATGCCACTGTATTTCTTTTTGTGGAAGCATTTGGAGGCCCAAATCTGCTGCAATAGCTGCAAACCTTCCTATTTTATTTAATATCTTTTTGACAGCAGGCTCTGCTTCTGCGTCGTTTATTATTTCTTCGACTAACTCAAGTGCTGCGCTATAATCTTCAGCAGAAGGGCCCTTTTCAGAGGCTTCAGTATATGCATCGGATCTTGCTTTGTTCTTTTCTGGAGTACCGCTTGGGCTTGTTCTAAATTCTTCACCTATCCTTTCTTTGTGCCCTTCTTTTGCTTTTTTTTGAATTATGTTAGCTTCTTCTTGGGCTTCATTCAGCCCCATTTGTTCCATTTTTCCTTCTTTCATAAATTTTGTGTCGTTAATTATTAAGTTTAAGGTTATACTCGACCTTACCACAATAAATTGCCAAAATTATCTTAAAAAATAAAAAGGCTTTTTATTATGGCGTATAACGTATCGGCATATACGAAGTCGCGCCGTCAATCATAGTATCACGCTGTCTATCAGTATAGTATCACAGAAGCACTGACCGTTGCTATCAGAAACGCGATTTGGGAGAAGGGAAAAGAGACAACCTTATTAAATCTAAATTCTCTCTTTTTCCTGAACCGTATATGCCGTGTTAAACGATGTATATTTTTTTCTTTCTATGCTTTGCGTTAATTAAAGAAAAAGCTCTTGGTTGTCGTTAGGCCACCACGACAATCATAGGTCGCTTCTGTTATTTTTATTCTAAAGAAAGAATAGCCAGCCACTTGTATAGTATGTGCGTTATTATCATAACCATGTGTGTCCATAGTAAAAGTCAATAGACGCTGTAGCGGGTTGTCAAAATGTTCGCGAGCTAAGCCAAATACGTCGAAACTATGAACTGACGTTGAGTATCCTTCACACTGGCTGGCGGCGTGATGACCATCAGAAGTGGCCGTTCCTGTCCAATTAGGCATTTTTGCGATTACAAAACCAGTTACCAGTATGAGTAGAATTAAAATGATAATCGTTGTTTTATGCATAGAAAGAAAAAAATATATTTTGTTTAACTAGTGTATATGTGGAATGTTTACGTAAAATATGCTATATTTGGTATGATATATGGAATAATATAGCAATTTAAATGGCTCATATGGTATGAGCCATTTAATACTATCGTTGTAGATTTTTTACTACATCATCCAGTGCCATATTCTTTGTATCGCGTTTACCTTGTTCGCGAACAGCAAGTTTTTTGCCGCTCATCTCCTTGTCTCCAATAACTAAAATATATGGAATTTTTTGCTGTTCCGAAGTTCTTATTTTTTTGCCAACTGTCTCATCACTCTCGTCAATCCACACTCGTACGTCTTTCTCTGTAAATTCATCCGCAAGTTTTTGTGAATATTCAAGATGTTTATCTGTAGATACTGGAAGAAGGGCAATTTGGATAGGAGCAAGCCAAGCAGGGAATGCGCCCGCATAGTGTTCAATTAATATAGATATGAATCTCACCAAGGAGCCCATGGTAGTTGTGTGTATCATAGTAACGCGCTCTTGTTTGCCTTTTTCATTAACATAATTTAGGTTAAATCGTTCTGGCTGGTTAAAGTCTAATTGAATAGTTGCCATTTGCCATTCTCTTCCAATTGCATCTCTTGCTATAAAATCAATTTTTGGTCCATAAAATGCTGCTTCTCCAACTTGTTCTGGAGCATCTACACCTCGTTCTTTTGCAAGTTTACGCATAACCTCTTCTGCATGTTTCCAATCCTTTGGATTACCTAAGTATGCATCTTTGTTTTTGGGGTCGCTTAACGAGAGGCGTGATTCAATTTCAAAGCTAAATGCTTGGTAAAATTCATCAACAATATCCCACACTTTAAAGATTTCATCCTTAATTTGATCTTTAGTGCAAAACACATGTGCATCATCTTGCGCAAATGCGCGCGTTCTTGATAAGCCCGAAAGTTCGCCAGTTTGTTCGTCCCTGTAGCACATGGTAGTATTGCAGTAGCGCTGCGGCATTTCTCGGTATGAGTGCGGCTTTCTATCAAAAATTTGTGTGTGATGCGGGCAGTTCATTGGCTTCATTGCAAACTCATGGCCTTCGCGAGTTTTAATTCTAAATAGCTCGTCATTAAATTTATCCCAATGTCCGCTTTTTTCGTATAAATCCTTTTTAGTGATATGAGGAATTTCAACTTTTTCATATCCTCGCTTTTTGCGAAGCTCCCATCCAAAATCATCCAGCACTTCCCGCAGAATTGTTCCTTTTGGAGTCCACAAAGGAAGCCCAGGGCCAACAAGATCGCTGAACACAAACAAGTCCAGTTTTGGGCCAATTATTTTATGGTCGCGCTTTACTGCTTCCCCGAGCATGTGTAAATAGTCAGAAAGAGATTTTTTATCTTCAAAAGCTGTTCCATAGATTCTTGTCAACATTGTATTTTTTTCATCTCCGCGCCAATACGCGCCAGCCAGCTTGGTCAGTTTGAAAACTTTAATGTCTTTGGTGGATTTTATATGAGGCCCTCGGCAAAGGTCTACAAAGTCACCAGTCGTATATACTGAAACTGTTGTTGTCTTTTTTTCTTTTGTGTCTTTTTCTTCTCCTCCATAGATTTCACTAGCATCTGTTGTGCCATGCTTTTTTAAGTCATTTAATAGCTCAACCTTATAGTCCTGCTTAAGTTTTTTAAATATCTTGATTGCTTCGTCAATTCCGATTTCTTTTCTTTTATATTCCAAATCCTGCTTTTGCAAATCCTGCATTTCTTTTTCAATTTTTTTAAGGTCGCTATCAGCAGGCTTTTCATTGCCTAAATCAATATCATAATAAAATCCATCTTCAACAATAGGACCCACGCCGAATTTCGCTTTTGGGTAAAGCTTCCCGATTGCTGCTGCCATTAAATGCGCTGTTGAGTGTCTAATTGTTTCTAGAGGTGTTGACATATAGTTTAGATTTATGTAGTATAGTATGTTTAGTATACACCAAAGTGGTGTTATGTAAAAACGTAGTTCCTTAGAAAAAGGAGCAGAAAATTGAAGTTCACTTTTTGTTGGGAGGTCCAATAAATGACGTCAATATCAGTTTTGAAACATCGGAAAAGCACCTTCATATTGTCGGGATGAGATGTGTGAAATATTAAAGTCTATGTGGGACGACGTTGGGTTTCAGTCAAAAGAGCTCGTTCCGAGAGATACGACAAAAGTCGTATTGCCTTGGAACGAGCTCTAGTTTTTTAAACCCGTGGTTCCATCCAAGTTTCCGCTTCATCGCGGACGCTTAATTTATTGATTAGGGATTTCGTAAAATGTCGTGCGGGTCAATGCGGCGGAGGGTGTACGTATTACCATCATGGGTAAAGCTGAATCTATAGCCCTTGGTAATGCGGCCTTCCCAGACGTCTTTCCATCCTTCGGTTTTCTTGGTCTGCAATGAGGGATGTATTGGATTTTGGACGAATGGGGTAAATTGTTTTTCGGCTCGTTTTTGTATCTGTTTTGGGAGTTTTGCAAACTCTTTCTTAAATCGCGGGCCTTTGATTATGGTCATGATGTTTTTAGAGATTTAAGAAAATCCTCTGGATTATCAAATACTTCTCCAATACGACCCGCCTTGATATCTCGTTCTACTTCGCGTTCACCCTCTTGCCATGATTCAAGCCACCACCAATGCTGGTCATAAGCAATAAGTTTTGCCTTAGTAGCTGCGTTTGCTTCTTCCATTGTAAGGCCTTTTGAGCTGACACAATAACCTCGCATTTTTTTGATTTTCTTTTTTGCGCGCGCCAAAACCCGTCTTTCTTCAGCAGAAAGCTATGGGATTGGAGCGGCGTCAATTAAACGTTTTGGCATAATGGTAACTTTTATGCCTTCTACTGCCCATTCAAGCACATCGCCTTCAATAAGGCCTATTTGGCTGCGAATTTCTTTTGGTACTGTAGTTTGACCCTTAGTTTTAATCCTACTTAAAGGTTTAGTGGATAATGTTTGCATAGTATTAAAGTGTTACTGTGTTACTTTACTACTATATCACTTTTTAATCTCTATATCTATATGATCTTTAAGATTGGGAACAGAGCGTACCCAGAACGGCCAGAATTTTATTTTTACATCCCTGATGCCTGTTATTTTTGTGAAATGCAGGCGAACCTCTTCTTGATTCATGCCAATAATATCCTCCTGCCTTAAGGCTGTTTCTGGAATTTTAGGCTGCATAGATGCGCTTATTGAACTTGATACAGTTAAATTTTTTTTGTTCAGCTCAATAGTATAGGAGTCATCGTCAAAATCTACTAAAATTTTGTCTGGAGGAATTTTTTTTATTAGTTCTTGCTTAATGATTTCTTCTACTCTTTTTTCATCATACATAAAAATGCTTCCTGTTCCGCTTGCAGTAATGGTAAATTCGCTGATATCAATATCTCCAGGATTCGCGCTTGCTTCCAAATCTGTAATTTCTATTACTAGATCTTCTTTTTCTGTATGAGCTTGGCTGCTTTCTAAAAATAATTCCCAAGCTTTTTCACGCAAAGCAGATTCCACAGCATCTTTGGCATTGTTGAATTCAGTAGGAGTTAAAGCGCGCACTGGCTCAGTTCCGCCTGTAAATGATTCTGAAACCTGGGCATAGATTTGATCTTTTAAATAAGCAAGAGCAGCAACTTGGAACCTTTCTTCGCCAATAACAACCTCTCCTTGTGCTCCTGGGTTTGTGGCAAATGCCGCGACTTGCACTTCCTTACCCGGAGGGATCTGAACTTGCTGCTTAGTTTTCAGCTCTAGACCTTGCTCATTCTGGAATCTTGTGTTTTTGACAAGAGTCTGGTTTCTGTTCGCTGTTGTATTATATATTGTAATTAATCCTTGCGCGTTTTTGTCTAAAGTAGAAGTTGCATCTACATTGAATTTTTGCGCGTGCTCTACATCTGTAGTAACCACAGATCCAGATATTGCAAGCTCTTTATCGCTCAGCGAAACCTCTTCTTTTATAGGCAAGGAAACAGAGTGGCTGATATCATCTCTGCTTAATACAATATCAACCCGAGCCTGTGAAAGCGAGAAGTAGAGGATAATGATAATTAGGTTTATAGTTAGAATTAAAAAGTTTACCGCAAGTTTGCGGTATGATTTAAGCTCAATAGTTTTTGCGAGCTTTTTTTTGGATGATTCCACTTTTTTCTGGGTTTTTTGGACTATATCCATGGTCTACTGATTACTGATAAGTACTGATATGCTGATACTATACGTGATTAATGGTTGCATTTTTTTCTCCTACAATGGATTTTATTTTTTCAGTTAAGCCATTTGTTGTGTCTACCTTAATAGGAAGCCTAAGTTTTTTAGTGCCATTAATATGCAGAACAACAGGCATATCTCCTTTTTCACGGTACAATATTTTTTTGATTTGATCAAGTGATTCTTGGTTTAATCTTATTCCTAAATATATGTTCAAATATGGCTGTTGGCTTTGGATAATTTTCGGTTTTTCTTGAGCTTGGGAGGCTTGGAATTTAAGAGCAGACTCTTTTGTAAGCAATTCAATATCATTGCAAATAATCTGCATATTTCCTTGTCTTGATTCTGTTTTTCCGGAAACAATTACGATTTGATCTTGGACAAGCTGTTGTTTGTGCTTTGCGTAGCTTCTAGGAAATACAATAGCTTCAATGGTTCCTGTTAAATCCTGCAAAGTCGCAAATGCCATTAAATCTCCTTTTTTTGTTGTGATTTCCTTTACAGCACTTATATATCCAAAAATATTAATTGATGCTCCGGTTTGCTGTATGTTTTTTATTTGATTTGGGCTTTGCTTTAGAATTTCTTCGTGCCTTGCAAGAGGATGGCTTGTGATGTATAGGCCTAATAATTTTTTTTCCCAGGCCAAGGATTCATCTTTATTTGGCTCCACTGGATCAAGGGTTAAGTTTCCTCCAGAACTATTTTGCGATTCCTCAAACAAGCTGGATTGATTGCGCATGCTTGCTTCATGGGACCCTCGCGCGTAATCCAAAAGCTTGTCTATGTTCGCGTGCAATGTATGGCGCTCTCCTAAGCTGTCCAAAGTTCCTGATTTTATAAAGCTTTCAACTGATTTTCTGTTTAAGTCGCGGTCTATAACTCGCTCTAAAAAGTCTGTAATGGTCGCGTATTTTCCATTTTTTTTACGCTCCTTAATTATTACTTCAACAATATGATTGCCAATATTCTTAATGGCAGATAATCCAAAGCGGATAGTATTGTCATCCACAACAGTAAAATCAGCAAAACTTTCATTAATGTCTGCAGGAAGAACTTTAATGTCCATTGCTTTGCATTCATTTACTGCTTCAGCGACTTTTTCTATGTCATCGCTTTCAGCGCTCATTAAGGCAGCCATAAATTCAGCAGGGTAATGCGCTTTCATATACGCGGTCTGGTATGCAATTATTCCATAAGATGCAGCATGGGCTCTGCCAAATCCATAAGCCGCAAAAGGCTCAATCAAATTCCATAGTATGTTTGCTTTTTCTTGTGTAAGCTTTCCATGGTCAATGCATCCTTTTATAAATTTGTCTTTTTCCGCTGCCATTACCTCTGGAATTTTTTTGCCCATTGCTTTGCGTAATTTATCTGCTTCTTCCCAGTTATATCCTGCTATCTCAATTGAGATATATAATATATCATCTTGGAAAGTGATAATTCCATATGAATCTTCTAAAAATTTTTTCATTCTAGGATCAAGATATGTTATTTTTTCCGGATTATGCTTGCGGTCTATAAATTCTGGAATAGATTCCATTGGCCCTGGCCTAAAAAGCGCTACCATTGCCATAATATCCGTGATTTTAGTTGGCTTAAGCTCAACAAGATATCTTGTCATGCCTCCTCCTCCAAGCTGGAACATCCCCATTGTGCGGCCGCTAGCGAGCAAATCAAATGTCTTTTTGTTGTCAAAAGGAATTTTTGTGAGCTCAATAAAAATATTTTTTGTTTTTTCTACCAGTTTAATAGCGTTTCCAAGGATTGATAAATTTCTAATTCCCAAAAAGTCCATTTTAACCAAGCCAGCTTCTTCTACAGCGTGCATGTCATATTGAGTAATGATATTATCTCCGCCTGTTTCTTTTTGCAAGGGAGTGAAATCAGTTAGCGCATTTGGTGAGATAACAACTCCAGCTGCGTGAACAGATGGATGGCGCGCGCTTCCTTCTATTTTTTGGGCCGCATCTAGCAATCTTTTTGCATCTGGTTCATTTTGGTATGTAAGTTTTAATTCTGGAACAGTATTAAGAGCTTTTTCCAAACTCATTGGAAAACCTTGTTTTGGGGGTGGTATCATTTTTGCGATTCTGTCGCAGAATTCATAAGGCAAGCCCAAGGCTCTGCCAACATCGCGAACGCTTCCGCGCGCAAGCATTGTTCCAAATGTGCAGATTTGCGCAACTTTATCTTTTCCATATTTTTCGCGTACATAATCTAAAACATCTGCTCTTCTGTTGTCCGCGAAATCCATATCAATATCAGGTGCGCTTGGGCGGTATGGATTTAAAAATCTTTCAAAAGGCAAGTGAAATGTCATTGGGTCAACTGATGTAATTCCTGTTACATATGATACAAGCGAGCCTGCGGCGCTTCCTCTAACTGTGGCTATGATTCCGTTTTCACGAGACCAGTTAGAAAAATCAGCAAAAATCAAAAAATAGGTTGCATAGTCTTTTTTTTGAATAACTTCAAGCTCATAATCAACTCGTTTTTGATATCCTTCTGGGCATGGATCTTCGCATTTTTCTTTGAGCCCTGCATAAGCAAGCTGTTTAAGATGCTCATCTGCTGATAGGCCTTGAGGCGGCTCAAATTTAGGAAAATGAAAATCACCAAGCTCGATTTCAATGTCGCATTTATCAGCTAAGCGCGCGGTTTCTTCTATTACTTCTGGGTTCTCTGGGAATTGCTCGCGCATCTCTTTTTCCGTCTTCATAGACAAATCAACACCTGTCATTTTAAGGCGATTTGCGTCTTGAACTGTTTTTCCTGTTTGAACGCATACTAAAATATCCTGAATCTGGGCATCTTCTTTTTTTAAATAATGAGAGTCATTGGTAGCGATTGTGGGAATTTGATATTCTTTTGCGATTTCCAGCAATATTTTATTTAGCTTAACTTGGTCTTCAATTTCTGGATGAGACTGTACTTCTAAATAGAAATCATCTTTTCCAAAAATTTGCTGAAACTCTTTTATTTTCTCAATTGCTTTGTCAATATTTCCATTTACAATTGTTTGCGCTACTTCCCCTTGCAAACAGCTTGTGGTTGCTATGATTCCTTTATGATACTTTTCTAATATTTCCTTGTCCATTCTTGGCTTGTAATAGAATCCTTCTAAGTGCGCGAGAGACGAGAGCGTCATTAAATTTTTATAACCCTCTAAGTTTTTCGCGTACAAAATTTGGTGATAAGGCTTTTCATTTGCTTTTCTATCGCGCCTACTTCCTGGAGCAAGATATCCTTCCATTCCTATAATAGGCTTAATGCCTGCTTTTTTTGCTTTTTGGTAAAATTCTAAGGCTCCGTACATTACTCCATGGTCTGTTAATGCTAAAGCAGGCATGCCAAGCTCTTTGGCATGGTTGATCATATCATCTATCTTTGGCAGTCCGTCTAATAGGGAATAATGTGAATGTGAATGCAGGTGAATAAATGGCATAGTTCTTTAACTATACTACCAAATAGAGTTGTGATAGTCTATAATGAAATTAGATATGAAACAAAAAGAGAACAACTATGCTTTTATAGATAGCCAGAATGTCAATCTAAGTGTTCAAGAACTTGGATGGAAATTGGATTTTAGTCGGTTCCGTGTGTATCTTAAAGAAAAATATGGAGTGACAATGGCCTTTTTGTTTGTTGGGTACATTGAGGGAAACAATGATTTATATATACACTTACAAGAAGCTGGGTTTATTTGTATTTTTAAACCAACATTGAAATACAAAGATGGCACCACAAAAGGGAATTGTGACGCAGAAATGGTACTACATGCAATGATTGAACTAGGGAATTATGATAAGGCCGTAATCATAACTGGCGACGGTGATTTTTATTGCTTAGTGAAATATCTACTTGGTGAAAAAAAGTTAAAAGCTTTATTGGTTCCGAATCAATTTAAGTTTTCGGGTTTACTCAAGATGAAGGAATTTGGACCTTATTTGCGGTATATGAATGATTTACAGCCAAAACTTGAATATTTAAAGAAAAGGCCCCACAAGGACGAAACCTAGTAGGGACTCTTTTCCATTGGTGATTAAATATAGTATAGCATGTTGGCAGATTTTGTCAAGTTTGTTGTATTTTTTTATTTATCAACTGTCCAATACCTAAAACTATTCCAGAAACTAACACCACACCTACCATGCTCTCGGGAGTTATTTTATTCATCAATCCTAATAAAATAACAGTAAAAATACCAACAGAAATGCTTGCTATTATCGCATTAGGATCAAGTTTTTTCTTAAAAGAGAAAATAATGCTTGGTACAATAGTCATAGAAATACCAACCGTAATAAGTGCAACATCAATAATACTGCGGAAAAAATAAGCCAAAGATGTAATCACAATAATAATTCCAACAATACCAAAACGAGTATAGCGCATAAGTTCTTCATTAGTGAGTTCACGTTTTTTGAATTGCATGATGCCGTCTTTTGCAATGTTTGTAGCAAGCATAAATACATGCGTATCAGCAGTAGACATAATCGCCGCAAATAAAAGCACAACTCCAAAGGAAAGTATGGCAGGAGGCAAAAGATTCATCATACCAAATACAATTGCCTGGCTAGGATCAATATTTGGAAATTTTGCATGAACCGAAAGCCCGATAAGCGCAATACTTAATCCAATAAAAAGCATAAATACCGCTGATACTATTAGTCCGCGTTTTACTACTTTGTCTGACTTTGCCGCATATATTCTTTGCCATAGTTCACTTGCATTCCAAATTGTAAGAAATCCATATACAAAAAATGAAATAATAAGAGTGATGCTCATGTCGCTTCTTGTTATATCATCTATACCAACGTCTGCATTAGTTGCAGCACTAACAGCAACAACTGTAACCAAGAGAAGTACTAGTGCATATTGGAAAATATCTGTTTTAACCACGCTCTTAAATCCTCCAAGCAAAAGATAACTTAATATCACAAGCGAGGTAACTATCAATGCTGAATCATATGGCCACCCGCTTATGGTAGAAAGAATGCTTGTGCCTGCAATAAATTGTTTGAGCAAAGTTAATACAATAAGCACACCAACAACCAAGGCCATGCTTATTCGTGCGTTTTTGCCGAATTTGTAATCAAAATAATCAGCTAAAGTGTGAAAGTTGTGTTCATGCGCTTGTCTTCGCAGTTTTTTTGCGAGATAGGCAAAAACGACAAGTCCTAATCCAGCACCTAAAAATCCAAACAAAGCTCCAGCACCAAACTCATAAATATAGGCAGTATACACAACAAGTATGGTCCCTCCTACAAAGGTTGCAGTTAATGTAGCTACAAATTGCCATATGCCTAAATTGCGGTTTGCAATCATAAAATCAGCTCCTGTTTGTTTGTGGGAGCTGATGTAGCCAATAATTAATACCAATACAATGTAGCCAATAATTAAAGATGAATCAAGAGAATTAAGCATGAGACCATATCTGGATTACTATTCTTCATCGTCATCCTTGTCTTTCTTTTTTTTCTTCTTAGGCTTGTCATCATTTTCTGTATATGCTTTAAAATGTTCTGAAAGTTCTTTTATTCCAGTTGCCGCTACCTTAAATACAGCGCTCCCAACTTGCAGCTTGTCGCGCGCAAGCTCTATCACTTCCCAAAAAGCTTCAAATCTTTGGCGAATATCCTTGGTCACTTTGCGCGTGTCCCTGAATGATAAGGCCATATAATATAAAGTCCAGCTTAAAAAAAATCCAACAGCAATTATTACAATAGTTATGGCGTAAAAGAATATATCTTCTGGAGTTTTTATTTCAGGCATAAAATATTTTATTAAATGTGATATACATAGTATAGCAAATTACCAGTATTTAATAAAATATGGTACTATATTGGCAGTTATGGTAATTCAGCAATATCAAGATCCATCAATAAATAGAATGCTTAAGTTTGGCTTTTGGTACCAAGCTCATAAAGCATTATTATATAAAATATTGATTATTTCTTTAATCAGCTTTAATGCAGTATTTTGGATTTGGACTTTTTACGGGGTATCAAAAATTATTGTTTCATCAAAAGATGATCAATCTTTGTATTCTGAACTAGTAGCACAGCGCTCTTCTGTTGCTGAAATCCAAAAAGCGCGCGCTCCAGACCAATTAGCTGTTTATAATGTATTAGCAGTTCCAAGCGCGACTGATACATCACAAAGTTCCAGCAAAGCTAGTTTTGCGGATTTTATCGCGGATGTTGAAAACACAAACACAGATTGGACAATGCTGGTTGCATATTCATTTTTTTGGGCAAACGGACAATCAGCCCAAGCACAAGCCCATGTTCTTCCTAAAACCAGAACCTATATCGCAGTATTAGGAGAAGCTGTTAATGGGATTCCTAATGACGCTAGCATAACAACCGAAATAGACTGGGAGCGCGTAAAAGACAGTTCAAAAATTTCACGCGCCAAAGAGGCGTTTAACAGTTTTATAGCATCAGATTTTGAAATTTCTCCTTACTCAAGAGGAACTGATATAAGCATTAATATTTCAAACCAAGGAACTTTCACTATAATTGCTCCTGAATTTTTAATCGCATTGCAGGGCTCTAATGGAAATATTGCCGGAGTTTGGAAGCATAAGGAATCTATTGTGCTGGTTGGAGAAGCTTATTCCAGTGAAAAAAGATTTTTGCATTCATTGCCTAGCTCTGTTGATATAAAGATATATCCACAAATGGATTTTTTTGATAATTTGTCATATAGGCTGCCTTCTGGAAGTACGATACAATTTTAGAAAGAACAAGCTATGAAAGTAAATTTAACAGGAGCGTTTGCAAGAATTGATTGGTGGGTAATGGGAGCATGCATATTATTAGTAGGTTCTGGCTTGTTGATAATTTACAGCTTAACGTGGCCGGAAGATACTAGACTGGTAAAACAAATTATTTTTTTAGCTCTTGGATTGGCATTAGTCATAGCAATCCAGCTTTTGGATGTCCATTTTTGGAGAAACGCATCAGTTGTTTTTTATGCGGTAATAATTCTGCTTTTAATAGGCTTGCTTATATTTGGGGACACAACGCGCGGAATAAAAGCATGGATTACAATCGGTTCGCTTGGATTCCAGCCAGCTGAATTTGCCAAGCTTGCCATGATATTATTTTTAGCAACTACTCTAGAGAGGCTTCATTTTGATATTGCTCGCTTAAAGCATGTTGTTCTTGTTTTCGCGATTATTGGAATTCCAATGCTTCTTATAGCAATGCAGCCGGATGTTGGGTCAGCTTTTATAATCTTTATAACGGGTACTATAATGATTTTGTATACAGGCCTAGACCGCAAAAAACTGCTTATGCTTTTAGTTGTTGGGTTGATTGCGCTGTTTATTGGATGGTTCGGGGTTTTGCAGGATTATCAAAAAGACAGAGTATTAACTTTTTTAAATCCCCAATCAGACTTGCTTGGAGCGGGATATAATGTTGCGCAGTCTGTTATTGCCATAGGAAGCGGAGGAATATTCGGCAGAGGATTAGGATTGGGAACGCAAAGCCAGCTTAATTTTTTGCCAGAGCAGGAAACTGATTTTATATTTGCCTCTTTTGCGGAAGAGCTTGGATTTTTAGGATCTATGTTGCTTTTATTGGTATTTGTATTTTTTTTGTGGAGGCTATATAGAATGACGCGGGACGGAACAAGGCTTTTTGGAAATTTTTTGATTCTTGGAATTTTAGCAATGTTTCTGTCGCAGGCAGTTATTAATATTGGAATGAATATGGGATTGTTTCCTGTTACAGGGGTTCCTTTGCCTTTTATAAGCTATGGAGGAAGCTCATTAATTGCCAGTTTTGCCAGCATTGGGATTGCAATGAACGTAAAGGGTTAAGATATCACAAGGCTTGACTATAGAGTGATTTTAGGTTATACTGCTTTTATTAGAAAATAGAAATTGTATGCCTCAACATTCAAATTACGAAAATTCATCTTCATCTTTGGAAAATCTTAGATTGATTTCATATTGCCCTTTGTGCAATACGCATTATAATCCAAGCGAAGCTGCGGTTTTAGAAGAAAAAGACGGAGCACATCTTATTCATGTAAGCTGCAATAGGTGCAAAAGCTCTATTGTGGCTGTAATTATTACCGGCGGAATAGGGGTTTCAAGCGTAGGTTTAATTACTGACTTAACTAGCAAAGATGTGATGAAGTTCAAAATTTCTTCTCCTATTTCAGAAGATGACGTAATTGAGGCATATGAGCTTATGCGCAATAGAAATAATTTAGCAGCATTACTTGAATTTTAATTATGGCGGCAATTGAACTACAAACAAGGGAGGAAAAGGGGACGCAGGCGGCTAAGCGTATTCGCAAGCAGTCTTTAATACCTGGAGTATTATATGGAGATCATATTGATAACCGCCATTTTATGATTGCCGCGAATCAGATTACGCAAATCAGAAAAACAGGAAAAGAAACCGGATTAATTGATGTGCAGATTAAAGGAGAGGATTTGCCTGTAAAAGCTATTGTGCAGAATGTGCAAACAGATCCAGTTACTGGAGTATATGAGCATATTGACTTGTATCAAGTGCGAATGGATAAAAAGATTCATACAGAGGTTCATCTTGAGTTTACTGGAGAATCTCCAGCTGTAAAAGATTTGGCAGGTATTTTATTGAAGCAGATAGACGCGCTTCCTATTGAATCTTTGCCTAATGATTTAATACAAACTTTAGAAGTTCCTATTGAAACTCTAGAAACATTTGATGATGTTATCAGAGTTTCTGATCTTCAACTGCCAAAAGGAGTTACTACTTTTTTAGATCCTAATGCTATTGTAGCGAGCGTTTCTGCTCCAAGAAGCGAAGAAGAAATCGCGCAGCTTGATGAAGAGGTTAAAGACACGGAAGGCC
The DNA here is from genome assembly GCA_002687895.1 of bacterium. Classification (GTDB taxonomy): domain Bacteria; phylum Patescibacteriota; class Patescibacteriia; order UBA2169; family UBA2169; genus UBA2169. The sequence continues at coordinate 15,203 of NZBL01000011.1, forward strand.
CAGAAGTTACAACAGAAAAGAAAGATGAAGAAGCAGCAGAAGGCGAAAGCGAGGCAGATGCCCAAGCGCCTAAAGATGACGCAACCGCAGAAGCAGACGACAAGAGTGGTAATAAAGATGATAAAAAGGATCAGAAAAAAGAATAACTCTTGTACAATTGATTATGCCAAAACAAAAAAACACCATTGCGAAAGCAGAGCGCAAGCAAAGCGCTTTGGGTATTGGTGTTTTTTTGATGGTAATTGCTTTATTATGGTTTGCGAGCTTTAAGCTGATTGGAGGCTCTGGAGGAAGAACATCAGAAGATAAAGGAATTTTTAACTTTGGAACAATAGAGGAAGAAGAAATAAAGCCAGTTTTTGGCAACTCAAAAGACTACCCAGTTTTTATTGTGTTTGATAATCACCCTGATTCACAAGCATATTTATCTGGCTTACAAGAGGCATTAGTGGTTTATGAGTATCTTGCAGAAGGAGGCGCTACTAGATTTGCGGGCTTATACAATGGCGCGCCAAGCGGAGATAGAATTGGCCCGATTCGCAGCGCGCGGCCTTATATTGTGGAAATTGCAAGCGGATGGAGTGGATTTTTTTGGCACGCAGGCGGAAGCCCAGAAGCGCTTGAGCTAGTTAAAAAAACTGACGCAATTGATCTCAACGAAATTTCTGGATTAGGAATCAGATATTTTTGGCGGGATAATGAAGTTCCTCGTCCTCATAATCTTTTTACTTCCAGCGATTTGATAGGACTTGGAATAGAGGATTTTGAGCTTAACGCTCTGCCGAGCGATAAAATATTATGGCAATGGGATCAAGATAATTCGCAAGGATCAATAAAAAGTGCAGAAGAGCGTGGACAAACCATTGATCATATTTATGTGGATTTTTCTGAAGGCATAGACTTTGATGCAAGCTATGAATATGACCCAATTAAAAACCATTACAAGCGGTTTATGGGAGGTTTGGAGCATATAGATTATGCTACAGGCGAGCAAATCACCACATCAAATATTATTATCCAAAAAGTTCCGCAAGAAGGATATTATGCAAGCGGATTAGGCAGAATAAAGCTAGATATGATAGGCACAGGTAAAATGATTTTGTTCCAGAATGGAAAAGTAATTAAAGGCACATGGGAAAAAGAATTCCGCGACAGCCAAACCATATGGCTGAATGAAATAAGTGAACCAATCACTTTAGAACGCGGACAAACATGGGTAGAGGTTGTTCCAGGAGCTAGATTAGTCACATATGAATAAAATATACCCCGCAGAACATTGCATTCTGTGGGGTATTATGTCTCTAGCTTTATTTTGAGTTTTAAAGACATGGGCCTTCACTTTGTTTAATCCTATTTTGTCTTAATTATCTCAGAGCTTATTTTAACCACATTTTGAAAAGTTTGGTTAACAAGCCCTTGTTTTTTGTCTGTGCCTTTGATCCAGATTCTGGAATTGTCTTTTCCAGAAGGTATAATCTCCTCTAGCATTGTAAATGTAAAAGGCTGTGGAGGTTGGTTGTTATCAAAGTACAGAATAACATGCAGATTACATTGCCTCCATGTACAGTCCACTCCAAAGGCAAGTTTTAGCCTTTGAAGCCTAAATCGTGTGAGCTGTTCTGAAAGATCATCTCTCTTTTCTTCGGGTAGTTGTATTGAGTGCATGTTATGCACCTCCTTTGCAAGCAAGCGACACTATAACTATGCTTGATTTTGGAATTTTGTCAAGCAAAAAAGAGCCCCACAACGCGTTATGTTGATTTGCGCTATGGGGTCTTGCCGTTGATTTCGTGTGTGTGATGCATGTGTGGTCACTCCCCTATGGATGTCAGTTGGAAACTGATGATTTTGGCACTCTCGTTGGTGAGACAGAGAGCACGTTTTGGTAGTCGTCATTGATAAGCCCTCCCCAGGTAGTTACTGCTTCAAGATAAATGGTATTTGTTCCTACCAAGAATACTCTATAGAGATTGCGAAGTAATAAAGTATCCTCACTACCATCTATAAATTCTAGAACAACTTTTAGATGATGGTCCGGGAAGTCTCCGATTCTGCATTCTGCTCGCAGGTCATCAACCTGCTGTGATAGAGCGCAAGGACCTGCTCTTGTGTTTTTAAAAAGAACCGAGTCAGTCATAGCTGACCTCCTTTCTAGTTTATGAAGACCTAATCAACGGCATGGTTATTATGAAGCATTTAATGCTCTAGTGTCAAATAGGCAATGCGGCTAAATCCTTGTGAATCTCTTTGAATTGTAATCTTGTATCCAAGGTTTGAACTTAACTTTTTAAGCTTTCTTTCTTGTCTTGGATCAAATTCTAAGAACACATATCCACGACGGTTTAGTTTTTGTGGTAATTGTTGAATAAGTTTTTTGATTAAATCTAGTCCATCTTTTCCACCATTGTACACGAGTTCTGGCTGATGCAAGGTTTCTTTGTCTTGTGTCCAATCGTCTTGCCAGCCATAGGGTAGGTTAGCAACTATAATGTCAATTTTTTCTTTGACAGGTTCTAGAAGATCACCTTTTAATAGTGTGATGCGTTTTTCAAGCTTGCGCTCATATGTATTTTTTTGCGCAACTTCTAAAGCTTCTTGTGAAATATCAGTAGCTATAATTTTGGCGCGCGGAAAATCGTAGGCTAGGGTAATTGCAATGCAACCAGATCCAGTGCCAATATCAGCAATTGTGCCATTAAAGTCATTAGGTAGTTTTTGTTTGATAAAATCAATCATGTCTTCTGTTGCAGGGCGTGGGATGTGAACATGCTTGTTAATATAAAAATTGCGTCCATAGAACTCTTTGCGAAGGGTCAAATAAGCAATTGGCTCATGTTGCGCTCTGCGCTCTACAAGATCATTAAATTGTTTTACTTTATCATCTGAAATATCTTCATTAGGATGCGATAGAACATATTCCCGCGGCTTATCAATAACATATGACAAAAGCACCTCAAGATCTAAGTGGCTGGATTTGAGGTGGCTGAGTTTTGGCAATGAATTATTGAGGAGTTCTTTTATAGTCATGAGATCCTTCGGCTCCGCTTAGGATGACGTGTTAGAGAGCTTTTGTTTTATATCTTCATCACGTAGAGCAACAATCATTGGATCAATTTCACCATCCATAATTTTATCAATATTGCTCCAGTTTTTTTTGATTCTGTGGTCAGTAATCCTGTCCTGCGGGAAATTATATGTTCTGATTTTTTCGCTTCTGTCTCCTGTTCCTATTTGGCTGCGGCGAGTATCTGATTCTTGCTTTTGGCGTATGCTTTCATAGTGCGCGTTTACGCGGGTGCGCATAACTGTCATTGCTTTGATTCTGTTTTGCTGCTGGGATTTCTCGTCTTGCATAGAAACTGTAATTCCAGTTGGAATATGCACCATTCTAATTGCGGAATAGGTGGTGTTTACAGATTGGCCCCCATGTCCAGTTGAAGTTGAGGTCTCAATTTTCAAATCTTTTGGGTCAATGTCAGAGTCTTGCTCTTCTGCTTCTGGCATCACAGCAACTGTTACCGTAGAAGTATGAACTCTACCTGATTTTTCTGTTTCTGGAACTCGTTGCACGCGGTGTACACCAGATTCATACTTTAAGAAAGAGTAAGCATTAAGCCCTTTGATTTCAAAAGTTACTTCCTTAAATCCTCCAATTCCAATTCTATTGGTAGAAAGTAAATTTGTTTGCCATTTTTTCTCTTCCGCGTACTGGGAATACATTCGGAATAATTCCGCGGCAAATAAAGCTGATTCATCACCTCCTGCTGCGGCTCTAATTTCTATGATAATATTTTTTTTGTCATTAGGATCTTGGGGCAAAAGCGCAATGGTCAGTTCTCGCTCAACCTCTGTCTTCTTCTTAGTCAACGTTTGAATTTCTTCTTCAGCTAATTGAATCATTTCAGCATCATCTGATTCTTGTTTTGTGTGTTTTGCATCTGTTAATTGTTTTTCAGTGGATTCATACTTATCTGCTAATTCTGTTTTGTCTTTTAGGTCGCTGTATTCCTGTGAGAGCGCTTTAAGTTTCTGCGTGTCAGAAGCTGCTTCAGGGGACTGAAGTTTTTTCTCTAGTTCATGTAATCTGGATTTGAGTTTTTTGATTTGATCAATCATATTATAAACAAAAAATCGCCATTAATTATAGTATATTACAACTATAAAAATAAGGCGATTTTAAAATAGTTATTTTGCGTCTAAATCTGCTTTAATTTTTTCAAGCTTTGCTTGGTTATCTAATGCTTTCGCTTTCTTGTTGTCTGTTTTTCCTTTTTTTGATTTCCCGCGAAGATCAGTTGTCTTTTTTACCATTGCTTCAAAGCGCTCAACCCTGCCAGCTGTATCAATTAAATTCTGCTTTCCAGTATAAAAAGGATGGCATTTAGCGCATATTTCAGTGTGAATTTCTTGCATTGTTGAGCCAGTAGAAAACTTGTTGCCGCACGCGCAAGCAACTTTTGCTTCTGAATAATATTTTGGGTGAGTATCTTTTTTCATACCAGAATATAATACTATATTTATCCACAAAATGCAATAGTTGACCAAAATGTTGTATTAAATTTGCATTATTTCTAGTCTTGTGTTATAGTTTTGTTTACTATTAATAAACATACAGTATTGAGGATGATTTTCCTCCCAAAATTGGGCTAGTCATCTTGCGACATACTGTAGAAGCTAAAAGGAATAATATATGTCAGAAAAAATTACTATTCCCTCAATAGAGGAAATGATGGAAGCAGGGGTGCACTATGGCCACACAACAAGCAGGTGGCATCCAAACGCAAAGCAATACCTATATGGTAGGCGCGGCACTATCCATGTTATTGATGTTGAAAAAACACGTGAAAAGCTGGAGCAGGCTGCAAATCTTGCAAGCTCATTATCAAAGCAAGGAAAACAAGTTTTATTCGTAGGAGTAAAGCCTTTGGCCCGCAAAACAGTAAAAGAGCAGGCAATCAGGTCTAAAAGTCCGCACATGACAAACAGGTGGATTGGAGGAACATTAACAAATCCTTCTGCAATACAAAGCATGCTAAAGAGAATGAAGAAGTTTGATGAAGACAAAGCTTCTGGCAGGCTAGCCAAGTACACTAAGCGCGAGCAATTGGATTTTACAGAAGATTATGAAAAGCTTAATCAATCAATCGGCGGAATCCGCGATCTTAGCGGAAAGCCTGGCGCAGTATTTATTGTTGATGTAAAATATGACAAAACAGCCTTAGCTGAGGCGCGAAAGCTTAAGATACCGGTCATCGCGCTAAGTGACAGCAATGTTGATCCAAAAAAGCTTAGTTACCCAATTCCAGCGAATGATGATGCTTTGAAATCTATTGAGTTGATCACAAAAACTATTGCTGACGCTGTTCTTGCGGGCAAAGAATCTAATGAAACAAATTAAATAATCACTTTTATATATGTCAGACAAACAAACAATTATAAAATTAAGAACCCAGACAGGCGCTGGCATTGTTGATATTAAGGAAGCTCTAGACGAAGCAGGCGGAGATGAAGAAAAAGCTCTAGATATTTTGCGCGAAAAAGGCCAAAAAATAGCAGCCAAAAGAGCTGATCGTGAAACAGGAGAAGGATGGGTTGGATCATACGTACATGCCAATGGAAAAGTTTCAGCTCAGGTAAAATTAATGTGTGAAACAGATTTTGTTGCCCGCAATGAGGATTTCCAGCAGCTTGCATATAATTTAGCCATGCAGGTTGTTGCCACAGATCCAGTTTATCTTAATAAAGAAGCAGTGCCAGAAGGCAAATCAGTTGATGATGAAGAGTTATTAATAAATCAAAAATTCATCAAAGACGACTCAAAAACCATTCAACAGCTTTTGGACGAGGCAACAGCTAAAATTGGAGAAAAGATTGAAATTGCGGGATATAGCAGATTACAGATATAAATGCTAATTATGATAATAAGTGCGAATTCATTATAAAGGATTCGCATTTATTTTATAGAATAATTTATGAATAATTCATACAAGAGAATTTTGCTCAAGCTTTCTGGAGAAGCTTTGAGCGGAAAAGACAAGTTTGGCTTGGATTTTAAAGTAGTGCGCTCTATTGCGCATGAGTTTTGCGAGCTTAATAAGCTTGGAGCTGAAATAGCCATTGTTGTTGGAGGAGGAAATATATTCCGCGGAAGAAATATTCCAAAAGATTCAATAGATAGGGCTACGGCAGATTATATGGGAATGACAGCAACCATAATCAATGCAATTGCTTTGCAAGCTGAAATAGAGAGATGCGGCGCAAAAGCCCGCGTGCTGACTGCTATATCCATGAAAGAAGTTGCAGAAGACTATATCCGCAGAAAAGCCAGAGCACATTTAAAAGACGGCAAAATAGTCATTTTCGCAGCTGGAGTTGGAAGCCCGTATTTTACAACAGATACTGCAGCTGCTTTGCGAGCTTTAGAGATTGAAGCAGATGTTTTATTAAAAGCAACAACTAATGTTGATGGAGTATATACAAGCGACCCAAAAGATAAATCAAAAAAATCTAAAAAACTTAAAAAAGTAAGCTATCACACAGCTCTTGTAAAAAGGCTTAATGTAATGGATTCAACAGCGTTTTCGCTCTGCCGCGATAATAATATGCCTATTATAGTATTTAAATACAAGCCAAATGTTTTAAAGAAAATATTATCAGGAAAAGAAGTTGGAACTTTGGTATCGTAAATTTAAAGTGACGAAATTCAATATTTGTGGTATACTGTTTGTATGGAAAAATCAAAAAGAAAAATAGCAATCAATGGATTTGGGAGAATAGGGCGGGCTGCTTTTAAAATCGCCATTGAGAAAAAAGACATTGAAATTGCGGCTATAAATGATTTAGTTGATCCAGAAACATTGGCTTATCTTTTGAAATATGATACTGTGTATGGCCATTACACAAAAAAAATAGATCATGACAAGGATAATTTGATTATAGATGGTAAAGAGATTCCAATTTTAAAAGAAAAAGATCCAAAAGATCTGCCTTGGAAAAAGATGCAAATTGATGTGGTAATTGAGTCAACTGGTTTGTTTGTAAAGCATAATGATGTGAAAAATCATATCAAAGCAGGTGCAAAAAGAGTTATTGTGAGTGCTCCTGCAAAAGATGACAAAGTTGCAACGCATGTTATAAGTGTAAACACAGAAGGCGGAATCAAAGGTGAGATTGTATCTAATGCATCATGCACAACTAATTGCATTGCGCCTGTGGTAAATATCATAAACCAAGAATATGGAATTGAAAAAGCAATGATGACCACTATCCATTCATATACAGCAAGTCAAAATTTGGTAGATGGTCCACACAAGGATTTAAGAAGATCGCGCGCTGCCAGCCAGAACATTGTTCCAACCACAACTGGAGCCGCAACTGCTGCAGCAAAAACTATTCCAGAAATAAAAAATAAATTTGACGGCATTGCCATTCGCGTGCCAACCATTAATGGCTCCCTTTCTGATTTCACGTTTGTACTCACGGAAGACGTCACAGCAGAAGAGGTAAATAACTTGTTCCGAGAGAAAGCAGAACAATATCCATATCATGGCATTGTGGAAGTAACTGACGAATCCTTGGTCTCGCATGATATTATTGGAAACCCACATTCAGCAATTATAGATTTAGGATTTACCAGAGTGGTGGACGGAAACATGCTGAAAGTTCTTGCATGGTATGACAATGAATGGGGATATGCAAATCGTTTGGTTGAAATGGTAGAGGAGTTAGAGATTTAATATTTATTAACACAAAAAGCGGCTAAATGTCGCTTTTATGTATTCATGAGTAATAAAAAAGAGAAAATTGCAGTTGTAGCTTCTGGGGGTGGTATGAGCTGCAGCTATGCTGCAGGTGCTATTGCGTCACTTGTGGATCATCATAATTTTAAGCATCCAGATATTGTAATTGCAGGCTCTGGGTCTGCTGGAACACTTGCATATTATGCAGCTGGCCAGCACAACAAGTTCAAGCGGATTTGGCTGGATTTGCTGGCAAGCAAAAAATTTATAAATCTGTCCCGGTTTTGGAAAATTATTGATATTGATTATTTAATAGATACTGTATTCCGCGAAAAAGAGCCTTTAGATGTTCGTGCTGTGTGCAATTCACCAGTAAAGGTATTGGTTGCAGTGACTGATTATGCTACTGGTGATTTAGTGTATTTTTCCAATAAAGACAGGCAAGACCATGATGAGGTTTTTGAAATTCTGCGCGCGAGCAAGGCTTTGCCTTTAGCATTTAATAAAAGAATCTGGGTTGATGGAAAAGCATATTGCGATTCCTATTTATCAGCAAGCTTAAGCGCGCACATTAGAGAGGCTATTAAAGAAGGCGCGACAAAAGTTATTGCGATTAACAATACTGTTAAGCGCCCTATAAATGAAACATTTTTTTCTGCATGGGTTAGGGTGCGTGGAAAAAAGTTCCGTAAGCATTATTATAAGCAAATGAAAAAAGCAGACCAATATAAGGTTCCGGGCCATATTGAAGTGGAGTGTATTGAACCAGAAACCAAGCTTCCGATTAGTACGTTTCAGCACAACACAAAAGGATTAAAAGAGACATATAAAACAGGCTACAATGACATGAAAACGCATAAGGGAGTGGTTAAGCTGTTGAATAGTTGATTTTGAGCGTGTGCGTGCTAGTATAATATATATGCGCCAATCTCAATTATTTGGAAAAACAAGTAAAACAAAGGAGGCAGCAGCAGCAAGCATCAACCATGAACTATTAGTTCGTGCTGGTTTTGTGGATCAATTGATGGCAGGTGTATATTCATATTTACCTTTGGGGTGGCGCGTGCTTGATCGAATCAGCGACATTGTGCGTGAGGAGATGGATGCTGTGGGCGGACTTGAGGTTTCTTTGCCTGCGTTGCATCCAAAAGAGAATTGGGAAAAAACTGGCAGATGGGGTAGTCTGGATATTTTGTTTAAGACCAAATCCCAAACCAAAACAGAATATGCTCTTGGCCCTACGCATGAAGAAGTAATTGTGCCTCTAGCTAAAAAACATATTGCATCTTACCGCGATTTGCCTGGGTATTGGTATCAAATTCAAGTAAAATTCAGGGATGAGCTTCGCGCAAAAGCAGGACTGCTTCGTGGGCGTGAGTTTTTGATGAAGGATTTATATAGTTTTCATACATCTGCACAAGATTTAAAAGAATATTATGAACAGATGAAAGATGCTTACTTAAAAGTTTTTAAACGATGCAAATTAGACGCAATTGTAACAGAGGCTTCTGGAGGATCCTTCACAAAAGAGTATTCTCATGAGTTTCAAGTAGAAACTAAGAATGGCGAAGATCTAATTTTCCGTTGTTCTTGTGGAATGGTTCGCAACAAAGAGATTGTCCCAGATCTCAAAGATGGAGGTGCTTGCCCTGAATGCGGAAAAGCTGTAGAAGCTGTTAAATCTATTGAAGTTGGAAATATATTTGATTTAGGCAAGAAGTTTTCTAAAGATTTTAACTTAAAATTCACAGATGAAGATGGAAAAGAAAAAGAAGTTATAATTGGGTGCTATGGAATTGGAATTTCGCGCTTAATGGGTTCAATCGTGGAAATTCATAATGATAAACAAGGAATAATCTGGCCAAAAGAGGTTTCGCCTTTTAAGTATCACTTAGTGTCATTGGGTGATGATGAAAAGGTCTACAAACAATCAGAAAGGGTGTACAATGATTTGGTCAAAAAGGACAAAGAAGTTTTGTGGGATGATAGGCGCGAAGAGTCAAACGCAGAAAAATTAGCAGATGCAGATCTTATAGGAATCAGCACGCGTTTGGTCATTAGCCCTAAGTTAGGTGACAAGATTGAAGTCAAAGAACGTGATTCTAAAAATAGCAAATTAGTTTCAGCAAAAGAATTATAAGGTCATATGTTGGACATTCAATTCATAAGAGATAACCCAGACAAGGTTAAGGAGAATAACAAAATCCGCCAAGCAGATGTTGATGTGGATAAGATTTTGGAATTAGATGAAAAGAGACGTGATCTTATCACTCAAATTGATGAAAAGCGCGCACAGCTAAAGTCGGGATCAAAGTCAAAACCATCTGCTGCTGAAATTAAGAAACTCAAAAAGCTTGGTGAAGATATTGGAAAGCTAGAGGAAAAACTTGGCCCAATTGAAATAGATTTAAATGAATTATTAATTCTACTTCCAAATTTAACGCATAAGTCAGTTCCACATGGAAAAGATGAAAAAGGAAATAAAGTTGTAAAAACTTGGGGTAAAAAGCCGAAGTTTAGCTTTAAAGTTAAGGATCACGCAGAGCTTGGGAAAGATTTGGATTTGATTGATGTGGAGCGCGGAGTAAAAGTTTCTGGAGCCAGGTTTTGGTACTTAAAAGGGGATTTGGTTCGGTTGCAGTTTGCTTTAATGCAATATGCGGCAGAGTTTATGAGTGATAAAGGATTTATTCCAATGTTGCCTCCTATGCTTGTGCGGGAGGAGGCAATGTATGGAACTGGATTTTTCCCTGCTGATAAAAATGAAATCTACAAAGTCAACGCAGATGATGATGATTTGTATCTTGTTGGCACTGCAGAAGTTCCTTTGGCTTCATATCATTCAGGAGAGACCATTGATGTTGCTAAAGAGCCACTCAAATATTTTGGCTATTCATCCTGCTTTCGCAGGGAGGCAGGTACGTATGGAAAAGATACTGCTGGCATTATTCGCGGTCATCAGTTTGATAAAGTAGAAATGTTTGTATTTTGCAATGAAGATTATTCTTGGGAAGCGCACAAAAAAATGCTTGCCATCTCGGAAGAGTTTTGGCAGTCACTCAAGATTCCATATCAAGTAATGAACATGTGTACTGGAGATATTGGTGCGCCAAATGCTAAAAAATATGATATAGAGGGCTGGTTTCCGGGGCAAGAGCAATATCGTGAGTTAGCTTCTTGCAGTAATGATACTGATTTCCAGGCACGTCGTTTGAATATCAAATACAAAGATGGAAATGACTCAAAATATGTTCATACTCTCAACAACACTGTGTGCGCACTTGGCAGAACTATGATTGCGATTATGGAGAATCACCAAAAAGAGGATGGCACATTTGAAATTCCAAAGGTTTTGCACAAGTATATGGGAGGGCAAAAACTGATTAAAAAAACATAGCACCCTACAATATCACATCACAGGAGGTGTATCATGGATGCTACACTGATTAAAGAAATACATGTTCCAAATCCGAAGTATCCAAGTGACTCACCAATAGAGACATTTCCATATTTATACTTGTTAGAAGGGAGGGTATGCATATTCACAGAGCTTACTAACCACGGCCCGTCAGCACATGAGCCTGAAATGGCTATGCAGATAATGGTTTCGCTCTGGCAGCAGGATGAGCGTTTCTGGATAGCACACAAAGATATCACTGACATCACTCATTTTGTATTTTACGCGCTTTTGACCCATGTTCGGTATTCCTTTATCAGCGAAGGGTCGTATAAGTATAGGCGATTTCATCCTACCTCAGTGTTTGACAGGCATGGAAACAAATTCATTGTTTTCATATCAGACGCAAAGATAATAAGGATTGCAGGTTGGATGCAAGAAATGTATAAGCCAAAGGATGTGTGTAGTATTCGTGAGGATATTACTCATACCTTTCTTTCGGAGATACATGAATGGAGGAGCATGCTATATGCATAGATTGCGATGTGACACCTTTTTGTAAGCTCCAGATTGATTTTTGTCTGGGGTTTTGTTTGTGTTATACTCATTACATGGGAGGAAAACAAACATATCACATTAAGCCATTGCCGCGCCAAAACATGCCGCGGGAGATGTTGGCATCACAAGGTCCAGATGTTTTGAAAAATGCAGAGTTGCTTGCCATTATCTTTGGTACTGGCTACAAGCAGGAAAATGTTTTAGAACTGGCATCGCGTATACTCAAAGAATATGGTTCAAAAGCAATTACGCGCGAGCGCAGTGTAGCGCGACTCATGGGAGAACTTGGGTTGCCCAAAGTCAAGGCATCGCAAATTATTGCTTGCTTTGAATTGGGCCGCAGATTTTATCAAGAAGATACAAGCCGTATGCCTACGATCCGCGGAGCTGATGATGTGTTTAATTATCTTAAAGATATTCAGAATGCAAAAAAGAAATTGTTCGTGGATTGTATCTTAATGTGCGCAACAAGCTCATCCATGACGAAGTAATTTCCATTGGAACGCTTTCAGAGAATGTAGCGCATCCGCGTGAGGTGTTTGGTCCTGCTTTTGAATTCAGCGCTGCCGGGGTAATTATTGCTCACAATCATCCTTCTGGAGATGTTAATCCATCAGATAAAGATAAGTCAGTTACTCAGCAATTGATTAATGCGGGCAAGATAATTGATATTATATTAGTGGATCATGTAATTGTCGGTAATTCATCGTATTTTAGTTTTAAGGAGAAGCAAATGATGTGACGCACGGCGTCATTCTGAGCAAGGCGAAGAATCTATTTATCCACAAGTATTAACTTGTGGCCTTTTATGATGTACGCTATTATGTACATATACTAATATCAATCATATGAGCCCAAAATCAACATCTATCTCTGATGCACGTAAGAATATTTTTAAACTTGCTGAGGAGGTTCAAAAACCAGACACACACTATATTCTTACTGAAAACGGCAAAGCAAAAGCAGTTATTATGTCTGCTGATGAATATGAGTCTATGAAAGAAACTATTGAGGTTATGCAGGAGTTTCCTGATTTGCAAAAGGATATTGATGAACTAAATCAAGACATTGCATCTGGAGAATATAAAAATTACACTACCCTTGATGAGCTTCTTGCCAAAGAGGGGTATGTTCTTGCTGAAAAAAATAAACCAACATATGAGGTACGAAGTTCAACTAAAGCCAAGCGCAGAAAAAAAACTGGAAAGGCTTCCAAAAAGAGCTCAAACTAGAATTCATGTTGCTTTTCTGCAATTAGCACAAAATCCATATATAGGCAAAAAATTAAGCAGTCCATTTAAGGATTGTTATTCTGTTAAAATTTTTCCATATAGAGTTTTATATGGGATATATAAGAAAGAACTAGTTGTTTTTGTGTTTGATCTTGGCCATAGAAAAGATATTTATAAGTAACAAAAACAAACTATGTATACCATACCTTTACAACTTATTCAGCCATGGCTGATATTTGATAAACAAACCTATGAACTAGATGTATTTGATGCAGCAGCTAGGGTTCGCGCGAAATTCTATTTTGATTTAATTGATGTGTGCCACTATCCGCCAAGCAGGATTGTTTTTGATGTGCTGGTTGCTGGAGGATCTAATGCTCATGTGGCTGATATTGTGTGCTACAAAGACATGGCTCATAACAAGCCGTTTTTGGTTGCGAAGTGCCGCGAGGACTGGGTGCATGATACGGCATTTAGCGATACGTGCGAGCGCGCGCTTTGCGATGCGCGTTCTTTGGGCGCCCAATATGCTGCGTGCGTTGCCGGCTCGCGGGTGCGTGTTGTGAAGGTTTCTGACGGATCTGCCTTAACAAAGGTTCCGGAGTGGAATGGTGCTGGATAATATTGTTTTTTGGGTTTAAGGAATGTATTATTATATTGAATGGGAGGAAAAGGCCTAATTTATTATGGTGTTATCCGACTAAGTATTTTTATATTGGTCGGATTTTTGCTTGTTATGGGTTTTGCGAATCAAGCACATTCTGCAACAAATCTTAATGGATATCCTTCTGGCGCTGGGGGGCTTATGTCCTTTACTAACAGTCCATATATAGTAACTGGAGATATACAGGTTAAGAATGGTGACACTTTAACTATTGAGCCTGGAGTTATTGTTAAGATGCAGTCTAATAGATCTATTATTTTGACAAATGGCAAAGTTATTATTGGTAGTGCTACCAGCACAAGCCCGGTTATTATTACCTCATGCCACGATGATTCATATGCAGGTGACACTAATGCAAATGGAACAAGCACCAGCCCTAGTGTAGGGGATTGGAAAAAGATTCAGGCTTCTTCCGCAAATTCCCAGATTACTGTTAATAACACGATTGTGCGTTATGGCGGGTTTAATAGTGGGGTGTTTGAGTTGTTGAGTGGAGCGCAGGCAACTATCGCGAGTACAACTATTGAGTACAGTAATAATGACGGCATTACTCTGCGCAATGGGGACACGTCTCTTGCTTTGTCTGATTCAACTATTAGCAATACATATGATGCTTTGACTATTGCTTTCCAAGCAAACGCGACTGTGGCTAGTTCCACGTTTACGAGCAACCGCCGCGGTATTGCGATTGATTCTGACGCTGATGTGGCGAACTTGGTGATTTCTGGTAATACGTTTTCTGGGAATGATTGGGTTGTTGGCATGCCCGCGCCTGCTGGTATTTCGTTTGATGATAGCGATGACGAGCTTGATGCGCGTAATAATTCTTGGGGTGATGCAAGCGGCCCGACAATCGCGAGCAATCCAGATGGCACAGGCGACGCTATTATTGGTGATGTTTTGTATGATCCTTGGTCTGACAAGCCAACCCGCATTCCAGTCATTCTTGTGCCTGGGATTATGGGGACGGAGTTGAAAAAAGGAGATGAATTATTATGGTCTGATATTGTTAGAATGGTTACTTCTCCTTCTGATGATTTCATGGATCAGTTATCTATGAATGAAGATGGTACACCTTTGTACGCAGATGTTGTCGTAGACGATGTCGTTCGCAAGAAAGAGTTAATAAGTGTTTTACCTGATAGTTGGGGTTTTGATTATTTTTATAGCTTGATACAGAATTTTATGGACGCAGGTTATGAGGAGAGTACAGATTTATTCGTTTTTCCATATGATTGGAGATTCGGAATTCAGATAAATACACAGAGTTTAAAAGAGAAAATTAATTCTGTATTATTACAAACCAATAATCAAAAAGTTAATGTTGTTGCGCATAGCATGGGGGGTTTGATTACAAAACAATATTTATTAGATAATTCAACATCAACAATAAACAAAATAACCTTTGTGGGTACACCGCATCTTGGGTCTCCTAAGGCAACAAAAACTATTTTATTTGGCGATAATTTGGGTGTTGAGCTCGCTATCCCTTTTTTAAATACAGACGAAGTCAAGAAGATATCAAAAAACATGTTATCTATATATCAATTATTACCTAGTGAACAATATATAACTGATATAGGAAAATATTTTTATGATTTAACACAGCAAACAAGTTTTACTCATCAAGAAGTCAATGATTATTTAATAAACGAAGGGTTGAATTCATCACATTTACAATCTGCAATTGATTTTCATAGTAATGACTTAGATGATTTTAATATATCAGGAATTAGTGCATATAATATTATCGGATGTGATACCGCGACACTTGGCAAAATTATTATCCAAAATCAGGAATTAGTTGAAACAGAATATGGAATAGAGTTTGTTGCAGGAGACGGAACTGTGCCTTTTGGTAGCGCTGATGCGATTAATGTAAGCTCAACAAATACATTTTATGCAAAAGGAGTAGAGCATGCCACAATGCCAAGCCAATCAAGTATTAAACAGCTAATAACCCAAATAATTACTGATTCAGTAGATATTTCGTCACTTTCAGATATTACACAAGATATTAACGACTGTGTATTTAATGGACAAGTTGTTTCTGTATTTAGCCCAGTTGATTTACATATATATGATTCAAGCGGTAATCATGTTGGCCCAGACGCAAATGGAGATATTGAGCTTAATATCGCGGGTGCTACATATGAGCAAATAGGAGAAGATAAATTTATTTTTTTGCCAAATGTAAGTGGCGTTTCATATGATGTCCAGCTTGATGCAACTGATTCAGGAACATTTAGCTTGAAAGTCGCGAAAGTAGAAAATAGTGAAGTAACTGAAACTGCATACTATAATGACATAGCTATCACAGATGCAAGCCAAGCTACAGTAACGCTTGCAACTTCTACATCAGATACTATTTTGCAAGTAGATGAAAGCGGATCTGGAACTTATGAGCAAGTATCAATTGATGCAGTCCTAGATAGTACACAATCAGCAGATGTCACTAAGCCAACAACTTTAATTACTATTTCTGGCAGCAATACTAGCTCTACTACATACCAGAATTCAGCAACAATAAGTTTATCAGCAACAGATGATAATGCTGGCGTTCTTAAGACAGAATATAGCTTGGATAATAGTGCAACATGGAATACTTATTCAAATTCGTTTATAATAAATACCATAGGTGATACAACCATAATGTATCGCTCTACTGATAATGCTGGAAATACTGAAGCATCAAATTCTCAAACCATTAGTATTGTTTATGCTGGATCTGTAATTATTATTTCTCCAACTCCTACAGCTAGTATAGATTCTAATACATCGGAATCTGAACCAGAAGTTATTGATCAGAAAGTATTAGGCGAACAAATTGAGCGTCCTAGTAATGAGCAGTACACTAAAACTGAAATATTAATGGCATTGAGTTTAGCTGATATTGATACGCTTTTGGATTATCTTGGTAAAAGCAGGGATAAGGTTTTAGAGCAAAATATTGTACTTCAGCATAGCCAGAGTCTAGGATTGGATCAGCCAGCAACTAATTTTATTGTATATGGAACCAAGAGTACCACAAAACTTGGGACAGGGGAGCGGGCTGGAGTTTTGCACTCGTACAAAGAAGCATTTAACAAAATGCCTGAATCAGAAGTTGAATGGGATGATGTTATAAACATTGCAACAAACAAGTTTCCAAATATACGAAATACAGAAGCAGAGAAAAGTGTATACAGTATTTTTGAGGAAGTATATAATAGAAGTGTAAATATGAGTGATAAAGATGATTATACTTCTGTCATGGTTATTACTTATGGCTTGCGGCCAATTGATCGGAGTATTGAAAATGAGAAACAAGGGATTAAGACTTTTATTGAGGTTTATGATAGGTTGCCAATTTCTACGCTTGATTGGAATATTTTAAGGGATATTGTTTATTAATAAAAATTAAAAAGAAAATATGAAAAAATTAATTTATAAAGATATAATTTCAATATTAGTACTTATAGTATTACCTTGGTTTTATTTGGATAGTAGTTATAGGTTAGGACTTCCACATATAGATTCTAATTATTTGTTAGGATTAATTTTGATCGGAGTTCTGTATTTGCTTTACGTAAATATTAGATCAGTAGTTGTCTTGAAAGGAAAAGAAAAAATAGCCCCAGTATTTTTTTTATTAATACCTATACTTGTTATTGTTTATTTTATTTTAGGCGCCATGGCATTTGGTAATTTTACTGGGATTTAGTTTATAGTTGAAAAGTAAAATTAAACGGCTACGATTGATCGTGGCCTTTTAATTTAGGTTGATTTTTTAGATATTGAGTAGTAATCTAAATATATGTCAGATATAAATGATGTAAAAGAAAAATTAATTGCTTTTCGCGATGCGCGCGATTGGAAGCAATTCCACAAGCCAAAAGATTTGGCTCTTTCTTTGGTTTTGGAATCTGCAGAAGTGCTGGAGCATTTTCAGTGGAAAAGCACAAAAGAGATTGAGGAATATGTAAAAACGCATAAGCATGATATTGCAGAAGAATTAGCTGATGTATTTAACTGGGTAATTTTGCTTTCACATGATCTGGATATTGATATTATAGATGCCGCTAACAAGAAGATTGAACAGAATGACAAGAAATATCCAGCTGAAAAAGCTAAGGGTTCTGCTAAA
Organism: bacterium; assembly: GCA_002687895.1. Lineage (GTDB taxonomy): Bacteria > Patescibacteriota > Patescibacteriia > UBA2169 > UBA2169 > UBA2169. The sequence goes on from NZBL01000011.1 coordinate 32,919, forward strand.
AAGTATACTCATTATCAAAGTTAGAATATGAAGTATTTTTTTAACATTCACTTTAGGGTGAATGTTAAATTTTGGGTTGATTTTTGTTGATTTTTTGGCAAAAAAGGACTACTATCAATAAACTATGCCAAAAGCCTATATATTTAGATGTACTAATACGACTGAAGACGAATGTTTTGAGCGCAAGCTTTTTGGTGTTGTTTTAAGTATTATTTCTTTATTTGTTCTTCTCGTGTCGATTTCTTTGCGAAATATTGGTTTTTAATTTAGTTAATATTCATGTCAAAACCAACCTACCAAGAACAACATAAAACACCAAAAACAATAAAAGGCTACTACTGCGCTCTGCAAGACCCAGCTGTCTTATGGCCAATGCCAGTGATAGTTGGCGGCCGTAATTGAGTTATCAACAATCTAGCGTAGACACACTTTATTTCTAGATTTATAATATATCTAGATATGAAAAATATCTTAACATACGAAATCGCAAGAATTCTTGCAAGCTTCTCATCATCCTCTAGCGTATTAGCTAGGGTGTGTTGACGNTGNNCANAANTTTCCACTATAGNNGTTNNCNNNANATCCCTAGCCTNAANNGGCTAGGGATATTTANTNGTTCATTTNANAGGAGNTNAACCATGAAATGNGTNGTNGTNNCACACAGTCTTGCAACAGCCATTAAAGGAGGAACTGTAGGATTGACTGAACATGATATTCCTATTAATGGGCACACTGAAAAAGTATTCTATGATGTAAGCGGTCCATTAAGTGAGGAACAAGCATATGTCTTTATCCAGAACACAGAAGCAATACAAAAAGAGGATGAAGATTGCCGAATAGTACCTTTTACTGTCACTTCTTGACTAAAGGAGGTGTGAGGAGTTCGGCGGAGGTGAAAAAGGCAATAGCAACGTCTGGTGGGAAGAGGGACCACCAGAATTACTTTGCTAATAAGCTACGAGATGCCGAGTGGACTTATGTTCACTCGGCCTTTCTTTTTTGACAAAAAGCCAAAAATAGGTATACTATTCTATGGCTATGCAAAATGAAACCATATTTGATTTTTTTTTGAAATCCGCCCAAAAGCACGCGGATAATGAGGCACTTGCGTGGATTAAAGGCAAAAACTACGAATCCATGACCTATTCCGAGCTTCTTGATAAGGTTAATAGACTTGCAGCAGGCATGCAAAAGCAAGGCCTTAAGAAAGGCGACAAAATAGCGCTCATGCTAGATAATGGGCCAGATTGGGTATTTATAGATCTGGCAGCAGCAAGGCTTGGAGTTGTGGTCGTTCCAATCCACACCACGTATGTTTCCAAGTATATACAATTCAAAATTAACCATGCATGGGTCGCATGGTTTTTTGTTGGTAAGAAGTATTGTGATCAGCATATCCAGGCAATCAATCAACTGAAACTTAAAAAGGTAATATGCATTGGTTCGCCTGAATATGAACAACTCTTTAAGTCATCTGATGCTTTTGATCCAGAGCCAGTTGATGAACAAGCCATGCATACAATCATCTATACCTCTGGAACAACTGGCCAGCCAAAAGGCGTTATGCTGTCGCATAAAAATATTTTAAGCAATGTTCATAATGCCAAATTATCAGTTCCTATTGAGCCAAAAGATAGATTTTTTTCATTTTTGCCGCTTTCACACGCAATGGAGAGAACTGCAGGGTATTATGTTCCCTTATTATCAGGAGCCAGCATTTACTATGGCCAGAGCAAAAAAACTCTTGCAGAAGACATTAAAAAAGCACAGCCAACAACCCTGATTGCAGTGCCTCGTATTTTTGAAAAAGTCTATGACACAGTGTTTAGCAAGGTTAAAGAAGGCAGAATCCTAAAGCAAAAGCTTTTTTACAGGGCATTAAAGCTCGGAAGCCTGCACCGCAAGCATGAACTTGGCCTGCTTAGCACGCCAGAGTTTCATATTCTTGATTCTGTTGTATTTAAAAAGATTCGCGCGTCCTTAGGCGGCAAGTTGCGCGTGGTCATATCAGGAGGAAGCGCCTTGAATAAGCACATTATGCAGTTTTTTGAAGATGTTGGAATTTTGATTCTTGAAGGATATGGCTTAACTGAAACATCGCCAATTGTTTCTACAAATACTTTGGATCATCATTTGTTTGGATCAGTTGGGCTTCCATTAAAAAGTGTTCAAGTCAAAATAAATGACGAGCATGAAATCTTAGTTAAAGGCGACAGCGTGATGCAGGGATATTACAAAAATGATAAAGACACAAAAGAGGTTATTGACTCATATGGCTGGTTTCATACAGGTGACCTTGGTCAGATTGATGCAAAAGGATTTATTACTATTGTCGGCAGAAAAAAGGAAATGATTGTGCTTTCAACTGGTAAAAATATCGCGCCAGTTCCTATTGAGCAATCACTTGAGATTAACCCGTTTATTTTGCAGGCAATGGTGTATGGGGACAAGGAAAAGCATATTTCAGCTTTTATTGTTCCTGATTTTGCTGAATTAGAACGCTTGGCGCAGAAGTATGGCATCACATATAATCTGCCTGAAGTTTTGGATGATAAGCGAGTTATTGAATTATATGAACATGAAATTTCTCGCGCCTTAAATCATTTTCCAGAAATTGAGCAAGTACGCAATTTTAAGCTATTGCGAGAGGAGTTTACGCAGGAAAATGATACTCTTACCCCTACTTTGAAGCTGAAGCGGAACAGGATTATGGATAAGTATTTGACAAAATAAGGCATTTTGCTATAGTATTTGTAAGTATGAATATATTACAAACAACCCAAGCAACACGTCGTATGATGGCCTCTGGTTCAGGGTTGTTAATGCGTGCGTAAAAAGCATCACATTCGCGATATAGATCGGCCCTGAATAGGGGCCTTTTTGTTTTGTTCTTTTTACTCACGCAAGGAGGAGAATTATGAAATCTCGTACTAGTTGTAAAATCCTAACGCTTTCACAATTTAAGGATGTAGAGCGAGAGATGCGTTTGAGCGGTGCCTTTTCTGAATATAATCTTTCAGCAGAGAATATGTTAGAGCGATATGAGTCAGGAATGGCAGCAGTGGTGTTTGATCTTGATGGTAAGATTATTGCCTATACCGCGTTGTTTACAACAGCATTTCCAAACATCTATGAGCTTGGCAAAGTATGGGTAGATAAAGATTTTAGGGGACCGCTGGATGATGATCGAAAGAATAAGGTACAAGATATTGAGGCTTATCAGAATTGGCTTGTGTACGCGGTTTTGGATTATTGCAATTCCATATTACGCGAGTTGCGCGGATCTGGTCATGTGTTTACAAGCAGTAGCAGAATTATTCACCATCTTAAAAGCCATGGCTGGACAGACAGGGGACGTGTGTTTCATCTCGGTAGAAAGGAGAGGCTTAGAGGTATTGCGTTTAGCGAGTTGCGCGCTGGCCAGAAAAATGGTTTTAAGACATGCTCTTGGCTATATGTGGTATATCAGAAATCATCTGATCCTTTGCTTAATTTGTATCAGTAATCAATATGCCTGTTTCGTTTTAAGAAGCAGGCTTTTCTTTTTGCTGATTTGGGTGATTTTTAGTATACTCAAAAAATGAGCTTGACTTTTCTTATATAATCATATATAATCTTATATAGTTAAAATATAAGATAAATCATATAATATGACTAATGCTAGATTTCAGAAAAGAATCCAAAATATTTCGCATGATATTTGGATGAAGATCAATAAAATTGACCAATTAAAAGGGCAATGGTTCGCAGGAGCCCAATTAAGCCCGCAAATTTTAGGCCGTCTTAAAAAGTCTGTTTTGATAACTTCATCAGGCGCGTCCACTCGCATTGAAGGCGCGCGGCTTGAGGACGAAGATGTAGAAAAATTAATGGCTGGTTTAAGCATGCAGAAGTTTACAGATCGCGACAAGCAAGAGGTGCGTGGATATTATGAGCTTTTAAGCAAGGTATTTGAATCCTGGAAACATGTTAATTTCAGCGAAAGCATGATAAAGCATTTTCACAAGGAGCTCTTGCAATATGTTAATAAAGATGTGCGGCATAGGGGCGACTACAAAAAGGCCGAGAACAGAGTTGTTGCCAAAGATGGAGGGGGTAGGGTTGCGGCTCTTATTTTTGACACTACTTCAGCATATCTTGCTCCAAAAGAGACACAGGAATTAGTGGATTGGACAATACAAGAATTAAAAGATGAGAAATATCATCCTTTGCTTGTGATTGGAAATTTTTTGGTTGAGTTTTTAAAAATCCATCCATTTCAGGATGGTAATGGACGGCTTTCTAGGATTTTAACTAATTTGCTATTGCTCAAAGCAGGGTATTCGTACATGCCCTATGCTTCCCATGAAAAGCTCATAGAGGAAAACAAAACAGATTACTATATTGCGCTAAGGCGCAGCCAAAAAACTTTTAACACAAAAAAGCAAGACATATCTGTCTGGCTTAATTTCTTTTTTGATGTTCTTATTAAACAGTCGCAAATTGTCATAGAGCTTTTATCTGAAGAGAATATTGAGAAATTATTGTCTAAAAAGCAATTGTCTGTTTGGGAATATTTAAATTCAGTTGACGATGCCAGCGCTGGCGAGATTTCTGAAAAAACAAATGTCGCGCGTCCGACTGTTAATCAAGTATTGGATAAATTATTGGCTTTTAAAAAGATTGAACGCATGGGCCAGGGCCGCAGTACTAGGTATAAGGTGAAATGAGTATGTCAAAAGATGTTACATTTTTGCCAAAATTATTATATCATTTAGTCCCTAAAAAGTTTTTTGTTGAATTTACTGACAGCAATGGCAGTTATGACTGCCGAAATAAAGAAGAGTGGGGAAGTAATTCTCCTTTTATCCATACTTCGCCTTCTAAAAAGCAACTCAAAGAAAAGGTTGCTGATATTAACTGGGCTAATTATCCTATACAAGAAAAATTTGTGCTTTTGGAAATTAAAGCTCAAGATATTAAAGCAAAAGTTACTTGCGCTGTAATTAAAGATTGTGTTTATCATCATATATGGGGTAAATTACCCAAAGATTTGTTCAGAGTTTTTAAAGTTGACCGCAGTGAAGATGGCAGATTTTTGATTTAGCAATATGCCATATTTCATATCACATGTTGCTTACCTAAAAAGGTTTCATGCACATTTATCGTTTTAATATTCATTGCAGCTGAAGAGGAATAAGATTTTGGAAAAGTTTTTATAAAAAAGCCCTTGTTCAAACTTCGAACAAGGGCATGTAAATGGTGGGTCGGGGGGGATTTGAACCCCCGAAGGCTGAGCCAGCGGTTTTACAGACCGCTCCCTTTGACCATCTTGGGTACCGACCCACCTAGAAGATGCCATTATTGGCTTGTTTTTTGATTAAATGTGCTGATTTATTATATTACCATACATCTAAGATATGTATATGTCAAATATTGACATATGATCTTATATTTGATATTTTATTGGAATGAACAAATAATTGATCTTAAACAATTCAATTGAAAGGAGGAAATCAGTAATAAAGACTTGCAATACTTAAGGTTAAATTCGCGAAGTATTTTTTCCTTAATTGTATATACAAAAGGAGTTTATCATGAGTGCTCAAGCACAAACCACCACTCGCTTGGATTCTCCGCGTGTGGTACGAAATCAGTTATCATTGAATAATGAATCAGAAGAAGTCGTGCTCGCTGGTCGGGCGCTGATGCAAAGGGCCATCAGTGGGCAGGAAGACGGGCTATTAGTTATGGTAGGACAGCAGGCAGCCAATGACATGGTCTCTGTTAGGGAATTTTCCAAAGTACTGCAGAGACTGGGCGCAACTTACGAACTGCAGTGCGTTCCCATGGTTTTTTACCCGCAGCTGGATGTATATGCCAGCCGTAGGTTTTTGCTGGAGGCAATAAAGGCAGGGCTTGGCGTTTGCGCAGAAGTAAGCAATGCTTTCATACACTCTTATGTGGATGATTTGCTAAGCATAGCATTGCTTCGTGATCATGCATATTTAGAGGACGAGGACGGGGATGCGCCCAATTCAGGGCTTGCAAGCGGTATTTCAGCGCCTTTTGGATTGGAATCCACTCGCAGAGAACTGAAATCTGCCATTCGTGCTGTGAACGAATCTGGGCTTGCCAGCACATTCTACGGAATCAATGGTGACGGGCGTTCAGCATTGCTTAATACTGGGGGAAATAACCATGGCTTTATCATGGTCAGCGACGCAGCCAACCCTATTACCGTGCGCCGTGCCTCTGCGTTCCTTTCGGGGCTGAAGATTCCGCATATGGCAAAAATTCAGGTGGGTGATTCGGAGCAGGATCTTACCTCGCTTGAGATGTTGCTGAGAACTTCAGTCTCCATGTGGCGCGAGAGCAAAAATATGTTCGGGGTGTATCTTTATTGCGCTTCGGAGACCGATCTTTTGGATTATCTTTTTAGGTACCTGCACGAAGAGCTCGCTAAGTAAGAGCATGATGTACCTCACTGGTAAATGGCACTTGTTTGATTCATATTTTTACAATAATCAGACAAGTGCTTTTTTATATAAAAAAATGGTTGACCGTCGTATTTAACAGCCAACCATATATGTAAAATTCATACATGCTCTTTTCGTTCTCCTTGTTATGCTGGAACATGTATGTTTGAGGTCACTGAAGGATATGACCCCAAGAACGTGGGAGGATTTAGGCAAAGGCCGCGGTTGCGCAGTTCTTCCCATGCTTGGTCTATTGCCTCGTCATCAATATGCCCCTCATATTCCAATAGGAATGTGTATTCCCAGGGCTTTCCTGGTATAGAGATAGGATAGGCAATGAGCAAGTTGCATCCATGATCTGCAAAACACCCTAAGGTATCTTGGAATGCGCCAACCTGCGTTTGCTCTAAGTTAACCAGGAAGCAGGACTTGTCATGGCCGCTTGGGTCGCCATATTCCTTATTCAGGATCCAGAACCTAGTCATGTTCTTTGGGTTATCTGCCACATTCCCAGAATCACCAATTCGCTGCAGGCCATACACTTCTTCTGCTCTAGCAGATGCAATGCAGGCAACGGTTTCATCCTGGCTTGCGGCATATGCTGCTTCGCCAGTTGATTTAATTACCACGCTTTCAACATCATTCTGAATAAGAGCATTTATGAACTTGCTGCACTGCTCTAGCCCAGTGCTATGGGAAAGCACCTTTGTGGGCTTGATATCTGGATTTTTGCTTAAGTAAAACATCTGAATAGGAATCACTATTTCGCCCCAGATGCTTACCCCATAATGTCCATGTGTTTCTTCTATTGCGCGGATTGATTCAGCAACCATTCCAGCAATGACATTTTCCACACCCACAACACCGAATTGGATTTTTTTCTGGCCAACTTCCTTGCAAATATCTGGATGCGATGGAAGGTTTACAAGTTCTACTTCGCCTTCTTCCGCAGCAAAATGCTTAAGCGCAGCCATGTAGCCGAACGTGGTTGTATCTGGCCCACTATCTGTAGTGGGCCCAAGATAGCCCACTTTTTGCTTTTCTGAGGTTCTCGCATGCATAATGTTTATCCTTTTTTGTTAGGTTACTACGATAGAGCGATATTGTTTTTTACCTCTGCGGAGAAGTATTCTTCCGCCTTTAACATCTTCATGCGTAAGTGTCGCGCCTATGTCTTCTACTTTTTGGTCATTGACATAGGCCCCTCTTTGCTGGATCAGGCGCCTGGCTTCGCCTTTTGATTTAACCAAGCCAGCTTCAAACAATACATCAACTACGGTTAGCCCCTGATTGAATCTCTGTCCATCAATATGTGCTGTGAGCTCGTCTATTATCGCGTCTTCTCGTCGCCCAAAGATGGACTGTGACTGCTCTTGAGCGCGCTTAGCCTCCTCTTCTCCGTGGGCGAGCTTTGTTGCTTCAAAAGCAAGCACTTCTTTGGCTTGGCGCAGATCAGATCCTTTGAGATTCCTTAATTCCCAGATTTCTTCAACATCAAGGAATGTGAATAATAGCAGGAATCTGCCTACGTCGCGGTCATCAGTATTGATCCAGTACTGGTAGAACTCATAAGCAGAAGTCTTGCACAGATCAAGCCATATGGCGCCTTTTTCAGTTTTGCCCATTTTATTTCCGCGCGCTGTTGTGATAAGCGGAAATGTCAAGGCATGCACTTCTGATTTGCGCATGCGTCGGATTAAATCTCGGCCAGCAAGTATATTTCCCCACTGGTCGTCTCCGCCGATTTGCAGCAGGCACTCATGTTCATCAAACAAAACAAGGTAGTCATATGCTTGGAGCAGCATGTAGTTGAACTCAATAAATGAGAGTCCATCTTCGCGCTCCATTCGAGCTCTGTACGCTTCTGACCGAAGCATTTCATTTACTTTGAAATGCTGGCCAATATCCCTTAAAAATTTAATGTAATTAAGAGGACAAAGCCAATTAGCGTTATTCACAAACAATCCTTTTTCGCCTTCAAGCTCAAGGTATCTATTGAGCTGCTCAAGTATGAGCGCGCCATTTACATTTACTTCTTCGCGCGACATCAAGTTCCTTGCTTCTGTTTTTCCGCTCGGGTCGCCGATCAAAGTTGTTCCGCCGCCAATTAAGGCGATTGGAATATGGCCTGCTTTTTGCAGATGCGCCATGGCCATAATAGGAATTAGGCTGCCTATATGCAGACTGTCTGCGGTTGCGTCAAAACCAGCGTAAAAAGCTAGCTTACATTCAGAGAGCAGTTTACTTAACTCATCTGCTCCGGAACTTTGCCGCACAAAACCTCTTACTTCCAGAACATCAAAAGCACTCATGATTTTCTCTCCGTGTTAGATAATTGTTGGGATAATGGCTAGTTTCAATGGTTTGTCAATGAGCACATATGCCAATTAAGACGGCATTATGCTGATATAGTTACTATACAGTTGAAACAGGGTTTGTCAATGATTTAGAGTATGCCAAATAAAAGGATTCTTGACTTTTTATTATCTAAATATAGGAGGAGGTAAGCAATAAAAAAGCGATTTTTCTCTTCTGAAAAATCGCTTTTTTTTATAAGAGCAATTACTTACACAAACCTAGGCGAGCGTCTGAGCGCGCATGCACTTTCCAGTCACTGCGGAAAGTTGCAGTGGTTTGCACAATACTTGGATTACCATTCTCTGAAACATAGTATTCAACCCGGAACATAGGATACCGCATCCGCTCTGTTCCTTGCTTATCCCATACTATTTTTCGCTGTGTATCAATGAAGCGCTGGAGTATCCATGATTCACCAGATTCATGGTCTGCCAAAGCCCTCTTTAGCAGTGTCTTGCGTGCCGCAAATTTCATACTCTTGGCTCCGAGGTTATATACAGCATGGCAGCCGCCGCGCAGTTCTTTCTTTGCACCCCCATACTTAACTATGAAGCCTTTGCGGTAATGGAGGAAAATATTTTCTATTGACTGCTCCCTATATCCTTCTTTTGGCTTCAATATTTGGTCGGCTGAAGTTATAAAGTACGTTGGTGGCGCAAGCTGGCGTTCTTCATCTGTGAAATAGCCCATGGTCTGTGGATGGTAGAGAAGGCACATAAGATATTTGGTCTCAGGAACCATGGTCGGCAGAAGGTCCAACTCAACTTTGCCATTCATCCATCGTCGAAGCAGTTGTTGCCCTTTTTCTGTTGCTATTAACTCTGGCAGAGGCGGACGTTTGATCATTAATTCAACTGAATCAGGATCAAATTCCGCGGCATTATAGACTTTCAGATCAATGCCATTCTTATTACAGGCATGTTCTAAATGCCGGACTGATGGCTCATGATTAAGATCATGCAGCCACCATGAGGCTTTTCTCCCTTTGGTAAATCTGCGAATTGCTTCAATCACTTGTGAAGGTTCTATTCCATAATGCTCTTCTAGGGCAAAAGTGTAGCCCCAGCCGCTGCCTGGACACTGGAGTTCGGCAATCTGCCCGTTGCCAAGCACATCAGCCCTAAAGAAGTGAAGCGGTAGGCATTCTTCGGCGGCGCAGGTTAGATCATAGGCAAGGTTGCGCTGATTTGGCGGAATAGATCCGAATATGATTTTAACCAGCCAATCCATGCCTGTTCTAGGAGATTTAACTGCATTAGCCACTATGGCCATTGACTTTTTGAGTATTGAAATCGCAAGCGGCCCGATTTCAATAAGTCGATTTCTCTCCCACTCTTCAAGCTCTACAAGGTTAGGTATTGTGTGAAAACCGAATTGGCTTTTACTTGCAGGTCTGGAGCGATACGCGATTGAAGCTTCCATTAGCATCCTCCCTTGTTTTTATATCCTTTTTAGATTATGGGTTCTCTGTTAGACCAGTACACTTACTATCCGCCAGTAGCAGGTGTGCTAGTTGCAACAGAGAATCCATAAGCCGCTTAATTAGATTTCTTTATATGTTTTCCAATGGTGGCCATCTTTTCTCCGTATATGTAGAATTCACGGTCAGCTAGCTCAGTGAGAATACCACTAAAAGGTGAAATGAGCGGTGTTTTTGATAATGTTTTAATATCTATAAAATCTCCAAGCAAGTCATTCATATTAACCTTTGCTCCTATATCCTGCTTAGGTGTAAATAAACCAGTACAACTGCCAATAACTTGTTGTCTCTCTAGCATAGGAGGGCATTGGGTCGTTGAAGTTTTTTTGTCAGCAAATACACCTATCGTTTGTAATAGATTTTTAAGTCCTTGCTGGTAGTGGGTAATTTGTTTTTCAGTAATACAGCGAACTGGCGGATATTCGGCAGCTAGAAATATTTTTCCTTGTTTGATTAGGTGTATCCCCAAAGAACTTTCTACTCGTTTTTCTTGTTGCTTTATATTCATAGGGATAATAATCTCAGTATTGAGGGTGGACAAGTATTTTTTGACTTTCTGCTGGTCAGTCTTGCGGTGTGGCAACAACAATGCCGCGCTTAAGCATGGGCGCATAAAAGTATGAAGGTCTAGAATGATATCATGTTCTAACCCCAGCTTTACCAATTCTTCTTTGAGTTTAGAATTAATACCGCGTGCTTGCGGTGGATTTGGGTATCCTCGATTCAAATCAATATTATCTAACGGAAGAAAACGCTGTTTATGAATAAGTCCGAGCGGATTTGCGCTCAAAAGAATAGTTAAACTACCCTTGACATCTTTTGGGAGATTTGAAACGAGCTTCTCTAGCACATAAAAACCAGTTAATTCATTTCCATGTAGATTATTAATGATAAGCACACGCGGTGAGCCAGTACCAAACCGAATCACAGGCAAAGAGAGATCAAATACTCCTAAGGGAGCAATTAAAAGTTGATTTATGGTTTTTTTACTGGTATTAGACATAGGTATTTGTGAAGATTAATTTTTTAAATTGTTCTAAAATAAAAAACTGGTCTCACAGGGGCCAGTTGTATAAGTCGAAATATATAATGCTTATTATTAGCGGAATAGACAATTATTTCGGCAATTCAGAACTAACCCTTGTGATAGATAGGCATAATAATAACTGCTAGCCAAGCTAGTTTTGTTAATTTCTATTATGTTGGAATTGTTATTTACCATACTGTATATTACAGTATATATGGATTTATAATTTTGTCAAGATATTGTATTTTACAAGACTCTGTTGACTTTATTTTTAAGGAATGTACAATAGAATTACATGATTTTAGAGATTCAACATTCATATTTTTCGTTCTATTTAATAAGCTGATCAAGATCAGTTGTTGTTTGCTGGAACCATTTAAGCAGCTGATCTATAGGATCAGTTTTTGTTTAGGCTCTTTTCGCAGTTATATTGCAGTTCACATACCAAGGAGGAGTAGTGAGATGAAACATACGCATCTTTCAGTACTTGCCGCATTTCCGGGACGCGCTGGATTGCCTAATTCTTCTGATGAAATTCAGGCAACCATGCAGTCACCTGATATTAAGCGCATTATGTGCTTTGCGCTTGGCCCGGAGGGAACCAATATTTCCCAGGCAGCAATGCGCTGGATTAATCGCATGAATGTTTCGGAGAAATCCGATATTATCTTGTGCGATACTCCGGAAGCAAGCTTGGCGCAAGCTCAAGCAGTAGATGGAGATGGCGCTGTAGCTCTTTTCGGAACCTGCGCAGTGTACTTTGCTTTGCATAAGCTTTTTTTCCAACATCCAGGCGCTCTTACGTTTTTCATTGAAGAAGTCATGGATTTGGATGAAATGCAGCTCGCGACCAGCCCGACACATGTGCAAGCCATAGCCGATGGCGTGCCAGATACATGGCAGGTTGCGTCGCATCCTTCTCCTGCGCCTTTAGTGCGAAATCTTGGATGCGAGGTCAAGCTTGTGAATAGTAATGCCAAGGCAGCGGATGAGGTGGCACAAGGCAATGCGGAGTTGTGCATTACCACAGAGTCTGCGCGAGAAAGCAGGGGTCTGGTCAAACTCCATTCGTTCGGCAGTCCGGCAATGGTGTTCTTTTACGGCATTATTGGGCCAAGCATAGAGGTGGTGCGCAGCGCATACGCACGGCTCAATTCCCAAACATGGCAAGAACAGCCGCTAGTGCAGGCCGCGCTCTAGTACTAGTCAGAGATCTGCGGGGACAGTACTTTTTGAGTACTGTCCCCATAACTTTTTCAAATTTTATGACACACGCTATTATAGGCGCCCGTGGGGACATGGGAAAAAATTTACTTGTACCATTACTAAATAAGCATGGAAACGTGCTTCAGGTTAATCGTGGAGATTCCGAGAATCAATGGAATAAAGCGTGGAAAGCTGACTATATTTGGCTTTCTATTCCCAGAGACGCAATTCCAGAATTACTAAAAGGAAAAAAATTTTCAAAAGCACAAATTATTGTTGATATTTGCTCAATTAAGCGAAATCTTTCAAAAGACATCAATACTCTAGGAGCAACTCATCTTTCCTTGCACCAGCTTCATGGCCCTTTTGTTCCTTTAAACGGTCAGAAATGGGTGCATATTAATACAGGACTGGATCTCTCGCAAAACAAGCATGTTCAAGATCTTCTAGATTTTTTGCAAAAGCAAGGCATAAGTTTTTTAAGCGCCCAGTCAGAAGATGAGCATGATTTTATGATTGGGCTTACTTTGAGCATGCCAGAGCTTGCGACTATTTTTTTAGATACGCTTATAGACCAATACGCAAAGGACGCAGGACATAAAACTCCAAGCATGGCAAAGCTCATGGAATGGGCAGTGCCAGCTTCTAATGTATTATTTAGCTATTATATTCATTCCATCAACAGCTCCGCGGACTGGCTGCGAAATGATATTATTTTAGGGGCGCACGCGAATCTGCCAAAAAGCGCGCAACAAGCAGCTGCTCGCTTATCTAAATTGACTAATAAACAGATTGAGCAGCATTTAACAAGGCAGCGTGATTTTGTTGAATCGCTTCCCTTAGCAGAACGCAAAAGAGTTCGCCAATGGATTGAGCGATGGTTTGTAGATTCTACTCAAAAGATATTTACTTTTCATCAGAATAAATCTATGAAGCCAAAGCTTGTTCTGCAGGAATGCGCGGACCCTGATATTATTTTTCCTGTTCAGTCCAAAAAAGTCAGCGTGGGTGTGCATGGAATTGCTGGAAGCTTTACGCATGAATCTTTACTTCGCCTTGCAGAAGAATTAAAAATTCCAGTAGAAAATCTGGATTTAAAATATTTAGTAGAAGCAGATCGCGTTATAGAATCAGTAGTTAAAGGCGAGGTTGACAGGGGAGTATTTGCAATGGCAAATTCAGGTTCAGGAGCATATGTTTCAAGCATGCACGCCATGAGCAATAATAATTTCAAAGTGCTTGCTGTATATGGCATGGAGATTTTACAATGCTTAATTGCGCATCCATCAGCAAAAACTATAGATAATATCACGGAGGTTTTCGGGCACCCGCAGGCAGTTAGCCAATGCAAGAGAACATTTGAGGAAAAATACCCAAATATTAAGCTTTCCTATGGAAAAGATAGTGATGATACTGCATTATGCGTTAAACGTATAGCAGATTCAGAGCTTCCAAAAACAACAGCAACTTTAGCCTCGCAAGTTGCGGCAAAGCTTTACAAAATGGACATTTTAGAGTATGGTATGCATCACGATCCTTTTAATACCACGACATTTATAGTGATTCAAAAGCAATAATTCACTTTGCAAAAACCAACTTCGAGCAACTTCATTTCACTTAAAAACCGGAGGGTTAGTATGTCTGCTCAAAAAGAAGATCATGCGCACACTGCGCTACCGTCTGCTTCTGAGGTTGTGTGGATGGATGGAGAATATATGCCGCTTAGCAGAGCAGTTGTGCCCATAACCGCGCATAGCTTGCATTATGGAACAGCAGTGTTTGAAGGAATTCGGTTCTATGGAACTGATAATGGGCCTGCAGTGTTTCGCTTGCATGACCATGTTTTAAGGCTTCATAGCTCTGCTCTTACAATGGAGATGAAAGTTGATCGTGACATTGATGAATTGATGCGTGTTGTATGCGAGCTGATTAGGAGAAATAATCTTGCGGACGGGTATGTGCGCATAATTGCGTACTATGGGGAAGGCATTAGCTTGACTCGGCCTGATCTGCAAGTGCATTGCGCTGTTTTTCTTTTGCCTTGGCCTAACAAGGAAAAGGAGCCAGTTAGATTGCAGGTTTCAGAGATCCGAAAGCCAGATCCTCGCACCATTATCCATACAGCAAAGGTAGCTGGCCATTATGTTAATTCATATATGGCAGCTATGTCGTTTAACAAGCAGAGCTTTGGCGGCGCGCTTATGCTGGACTGCGATGGCTGGGTTGCGGAAACACCGGTTGCAAACATTTTCGGCGTTTCCGGGGATGTGGTGTTTACGCCTAAAATAGGATCTATTTTGCCGGGAATCACCAGGGAATCGATTCTAGGGCTTGCCTACTATATGGGAATACCTACACAGATGGGGGATTTTTCTCTGCAGGATATGAAAAAAGCTAGCGAGGTGTTTATAACTGGCACTGCTGCGGAGGTGACGCCTGTTTCAGGGATTGATGCAGAAGTTATTGGTGATGGGACCATGGGTCCTTTAACCAGGAAGCTTTCTAATGTCTTTGACGAATGCGCCAGAGGCAAGAATGCTGAACTTGCTCACTGGCTGACTTATGTGTAGCAAGCCAGCATAGTGTCAAGCATCAAATAATGCTAGACCCGGGCCTGACAGGATTACTGTTGGGCCTTTTTTTGCTGATTTGGGTATTTTTTAGTATAATAAAATCAGCCAAGAACAAGTAATTCACCTTATTATGTAAGCAAAAGCCATACCACTATTTGTGATTGCTTTAATAAACCTTGTTTTTGCTGTTATTATCTTTCGGCGCAGGAAGGGTAGGAGATATAATGTATGCTATACACTAGTTGTTTTATTTTTATTTATATGGACTTTTGCGCATGCAATATTTCATTCTGATGCATTAGTTTCAAATGCTCGGCTGTGGGTTAATATTATATACTTTTCAGGAGCCATGATACCAACATTTTTTTTAATGTTTGCCATTCTTTTCCATACTGCTAGGCGACTCTCATGGGGTAATATAATAGTGTTGCTTGAACCAGCATTATTAATTGGTTATTTGTTATTTTTTACTAATGCTATTGTTGTTGAAGTAATTGCAAATCAGGCGTTTGTGCTTGGGCCTTGGTATCCACTATTTGTAATACATTTTACTGTATATATGCTTATTGCATTTTATAATTTATTTAAGAGCAGATCCAGATCATCGGCTACTACTAGATTGCAGATGAATTATGTTATTTTTGGCACTTTGTTCGCTGTAATTTTTGCTGGATTTACTAATGTTTTCTTGCCCAGTATTGGAGTATTTCATTATCAATATTTAGGTCCTATGTCAATTTTGATTATGGTTGGCATCTTTGTATATGCTATGAGGCGGTATGAGTATGCGTGGGACTTTCTTGCGCGGTTTAATAAGGCGAGNGGGTTTGTATAATACATTATGAAGAAGTATGATTTTGCATTTATTATACACCCGCGAGACAAACAGGAATTACTGAAATCGTATCCTATTTTTAGGTTTATCCCAAATTTTTTATTATATTTTATATCTCCTAGGATAGTAGGCGATATTGTTTACAAAGATGATAAAGGTAAAAAGTTAAATGGAGCCCTTATTGCTATTATTAATCTTCCATTTCAATTTCTAAAACGAGATAATAAAATAAAAAAAAGAATACTTGCGGCACTTAAGTTAGCTTCTAAGATTGGTGCAAAAATAGTAGGGCTTGGTTCGTTATCATCCCCAGCAGTTTCTGGAGGACTAGATATAAAAGATCAATCTAATGTCTCTATAACAAACGGTAATGCTTTGACTGCTGCAGTTGTCACAGATGACATTAAGCAATTAAGCAAGATAGTAAAATTACATAAGAAGAAAGTACATGTAGCAATATTAGGCGCTACAGGATCTATTGGTCAAGGAGTAGTTCATTCGCTTATTGGAAATGTAGATAGCATGATGCTTATAGCGCGAAAGCAGAACAAGTTAGATAATTTGAATAATATTTTAAAAGAACAGCACCCAGATTATGATATCAGTATTTCAACTTCAGTTTCTGAGGCTAAAGAATCAGATATTATTATTGTCGCAACAAGCCATTATGAAACTGTTCTAAGTCCAGAGGATGTGAAGTCGGGCGCTATTATTTATGATATTACACAACCCTCAAACTTAAAAAAAGAAGATTGGCTATCTCGTGATGATGTTTTTGTTGTAGAAGGCGGGTTAATACGCATTCCTGGATTGCACGTGGATAGTATAACAGGCCTAGATAACGAAGAGAGCTTCGCATGCCTTGCTGAAACATTGTTGTTAGTTCTTGCAGACAGAACAGATCAAGATTTTAGCTTGGGCTATGTAATACAAGAGAACATGAAAGAAATAGAAAATATTGCTAAAAAATATAATGTAAGTTCTTTGCTAAAGGCTTGGGACAAAGATACTAGTTGGGGCGAAATAAAAAGATTTATAAAAAATTATGCTTAGATTTGCAATACCACTATTTGTAGTAGCATTTATAAATATAGTGTTTGCGATTATTATTTTTAGCCGCAGACGCGGAAGAGTTTATAATCTTCTTTATTCACTAGNTACACTTTCGTTAGCTGGTTGGGCTTTTGGTTTGGGAATGTATTATCTTGATGGCCAATTAAGCAATATACGATTTTGGGTTAATTTTTTGTATATTTCAGGAACACTTATTCCAACATTCCTTTTGCCATTTGCTATTACATTCCATGGAAGAAAGAATTTAAAATGGTGGCAATATATATTATTGTTTATTCCGGCCATCGTAATTGGTGTCATGCTATTTAAAACTAATTTGATTATAAGCGTAGTGGATATTCTTCCAGAGCGCCATATAGAATATGGTTTATGGCTCATGTTGTTTGTGGTGCATTTTATTATTTACATGTCTGTAACGTTTTACGCTCTTATAAAGAAGTATGTACGATTAACTGGAATTTCAAAAACGCAAGTGCAGTATGCCATATATGGCACATTAATAACTTCCATACTAGGAAGCACAACTAATNTAATATTGCCAGTGTTTGATAATTTTTCGTATTTTCACATAGGGCCATACTTTACTCTTATAATGGTAGCTTCGTTCTTGTATGCTATAACTCGCTACAGATTGATGGATATTCAGTCTATAGTATTTAGGTCACTGACTTTCAGCTTTATTATTCTTTTTGCTAGTGGATTACTTACATTTATTACTGCTTTTTTGATGCATCTTGCCGGAATAGAATCATTACTTTTTACAAGTATAATACTAGCCATTCTGGTAGCAATAGGGTATAGGCCTTTAAGGAATTTTGTTGAGCGTGCTACTAATAAAGTTCTGTACAAAAAATCTTATGATCCAGATATATTGTTGGCTGATATTACAAAATCAACTGCATCACTTTTAGATCTTAATGAGTTACTTCCCGAAGTCAGCAAGGCAATTGTTGATGCTTTTCATTGTGATAAGATTGGATTTGGTCTTATAAATAAAGATGGCACAATTGAGGCTGCATATTATGAAGGATTTAAAAAAGAGGCAATAGACGCATTGGTTTATTATAAGGGATTATCTCAAATTATGTCAGCTCAATTTAGGCAATATCCTGGTATCCAAATTATTGATCAGCTAAAGACCCAATATGAAAATAAAGAATATGAACCTNTTGATGTAAAATTTCTATATATGCTTTTTGAAAGTGATATTGCACTTATTATACCTTTAACTGAAAAAGAAGGATTAACTGGAGTAATTGTAATTGGAAATAAAAAATCTGGAGATTCATATGCGATACAAGATATCAACGTATTAAATATCATCGCAGGACAAACTACAATTGCTATTAAAAATGCATTGCTTTTTGGCGAGCAAAAGCAATTCGCAGCCACGCTCAAACATAAAGTAGAAGAAGCAACAGAAGATCTGCAAGTCGCAAACAAGCACCTTAAGCAATTAGATCAATCCAAATCAGAATTCTTGTCCATAGCAGCTCACCAGCTCCGCACACCACTTACAGGAATTAAAGGATATGTATCAATGTTCTTGGAAGGGGATTTTGGCGATCTAACAGAAGAGCAAAAACAGCAGTTAGAACGCATTTTCCGCTCATCAGACCGCTTAACACGCTTGGTTGATGTATTTTTAAATGTATCACGCATAGAAACTGGAAGGCTTGATATCAAAAAGTCAAAAGTGCAGTTAGAAGAAGTTTTGGATGAAGTAGTTAATGATCTAACAAATCCAGCAAAGAAAAAGAACATTGAAATCACAGTTCAAAAGCCAGAAAATCCATTGCCAATCATGCTTCTTGATAAGGATAAAATCCATTATGTTTTCATGAATTTAGTTGATAATGCCATTAAGTACACTCCAAAAGGATGGATAAATGTGCGTATGAGTAGGTCTAAATCATTAGTTACCATAGAAATCAGAGACAGTGGAATGGGCATTGATCCAAATGAAATTGATAAGCTGTTCCAAAAGTTCTCCCGTGCAGAAGCTATATCTCGTATTCACACTGGCGGCTCTGGCCTTGGCTTGTTTATCGCGCGCAAGATTGTGGAGGGGCATGGCGGCCGCATCTGGGCAGAGAGCGAAGGAGATGGCAAGGGTTCTTCTTTCACATTTACTTTGCCAATTATAGAATAAGATAGATGCTTGGCAATATGCTACATGCGCCTATGCCAGAGGCAATCGATTGTATATTGGCACAGAAAAAGGTCTTAAGATAGTTCAGATTCCAGTTGCAAAATCCATCAATACAGATGCAGAACAAGAAACTAAGCAAGTTCTTGGGACTGGCGTAAGCCCTTACTATGTAAATCCTTTTAGTGTGGTTGATGCGAAAGACGTTAAGTTTCCAGTAGCGCAGCTGCGTGGATGCAGAAATTGGGATGAATGCAATAATTATTGCGATGCAGAGGCGAACTATCAGGCATGTTCTAGCTGGTCGCGGTCGCTTGAATAATGCAAATAAATATTAAAGAATAAAAGGTCCTAAAAGGGCCTTTTATTGATTTTTTCGTTGAATATCACTATAGTTAGTTAGTTATGAAAAAGAATATATATTTAGATTATGCCGCTACAACTTTACTTGATTTGCAAGTGCAATCTGTGATGCAGGAATATAGGGAGGATCATTTTGCAAATGCCTCATCAAAGCACCTTAGCGGCTATAAAGCGTCGCTAGCAGTAAAAAAAGCGCGATCTAAAGTTGCTAATGTTTTAAATTGCCAGCCAAATGAGATTATATTTACTTCTGGCGGAACTGAATCAAATAATTTAGCCCTAAAAGGTGCTGCAGAAGCANGCAGCTTTAAAGGCCATATAATAACCAGCGCAATTGAGCATCATTCAGTACTAGAGACAGCTAATTATTTAGAAAAGCGCGGCGTCAAAGTTACTATAATTGACGTGGATGAACAAGGTATTGTTAATCCAAATCATATCAAAAAAGCAATTCAAGATGACACATTTTTGGTATCAATCATGTACGCGAACAATGAGATTGGATCAATCCAGAAAATTAATAAAATAGGAAAGCTGGTTCAGAGCAAAGATATACTTATGCATGCAGATGCAGTACAAGCGCCTGGCCTTTTGCCATTAAACGTAAATAAGCTTCATGTGGACATGTTTTCTATTTCTAGTCACAAATTCTATGGGCCAAAAGGAGTTGGAGTTCTTTACGCTAAAAAAGAAACAAAGCTTGCTGCTCAAATGCATGGCGGAGGCCAGGAAAAAGGATTAAGATCTGGAACAGAAAATGTTCCAGGCATTGTAGGGCTTGCAGAGGCATTGGATCGCGCTAATAATAATCAAGATTGCGAAGTTCTACGATTGTCAAAACTTAGTGATTGGTTGATTAACGAGATCAAACACAAAATCCCAAACGCGGTTTTAACTGGCCATCCAAAAGAAAGATTAGCTAACAATATATCATTTTGTTTTCCTAGCGCAGAAGGCGAATCATTAGTAATGCGCTTATCAGAAAGAGGATTTGAGATTTCAAGCGGTTCTGCGTGCGCAACAGGAGATCTCGTGCCTTCACATGTGCTTTTGGCGTGTGGAATAGACAAAAATACAGCAAAAGGAAGTTTAAGAGTAACTCTTGGAAAATCAACCACAAAAAGAGACTTAGAGAAATTCGCGCAAGTATTAGCAGAAGAAGTAGAAAAATTAAACTAAGTATGCATAATTAGCTTTATCTTACATAACTTACTAGTCTGGTAAGTTGATTTTTGCTATAATCAAAATATGGAATTAAGGCAATATACAAGAGAAGATATTGAAGGCAAAAGGGTTCTTTTGCGATGTGATTTAGATGTTAAAGTCAATAACAAAGGAATAGTTGATCAATATCATGATCTTAGGCTTGAGCGCATTGTGCCCACATTAAATGAGCTGTTTTTTTTTGGAGCAATGCAAATTATATTGCTCGGTCACAGAGGAAGGCCTGGCAAAGAGCCAAATGATGGATTTTCGCTTTCTCCAGTTTGCGACAGATTAAATGATTTATGCGCAGCAGACGGACTAGACTCTACTATAACTTTTATTGAAGATATTGATATTGACCCAAACTCTCATTCAGATGACCCAATATTAATGCTTGAGAATTTAAGATTCTGGCCAGGTGAAAAAAATCAAGATAAGTCTTTCGCGAAAAAGCTCAGCCAATGGGGAGATGTGTATGTTAATGACGCATTTGGAGGCAGCCATCGCAAGGACAGCTCAATGACAATTATCACTCAGCTTATATCTGATTCTTTCGCAGGCACAGAGCTTTATAAAGAGATTTCCAGCTTAGGATCTTTTTTAGATTCTATTAATAATCCTTTTGTAGCTGTTCTTGGCGGAGCAAAAATCGCGACCAAGCTTCCTTTGTTGGATATTCTTTCTAAAAAAGCAGATTGTATTCTTTTGGGAGGAGCTTTGGCTAACACAGTTTTAGCCAGCAGAGGAAAAAATATGGGAAATTCCCTAATAGAAGAATCAATGATTGATCAAGCCAAAAAACTCAACCCTGAAAAATTTATTGTTCCNATAGACGCGGTTGTTGATTCCAAAAAAATAGTTTTAGCTGATAAAATAGGAGACAAAGAATCAATGCTTGATATAGGTCCCAATACGATCAAAAAATTTGTACAGCACATGAAAGACGCAAATACAATTTTATGGAACGGACCAATGGGCAAATTTGAAAATAAAGAGTTTTCTAAAGGAACGTTTGAGATAGCTCTTGCGGTTTCTAAGAATAAAAAAGCGCGCACTCTAGCAGGAGGAGGCGAGACAGTAGAAGTTGTTGAGCAGCTAGGGCTTGTTGATGAGTTTGATTTTGTATCAACAGGAGGAGGCGCAATGCTTACATTTTTAGCAGGAGGCAATATGCCTGGAGTAGACTCTGTATCCAAATAACATGAATCAATTTGAGATAACACATATAGAATCTGGAGAAATACTAGATTCCAGAGGAGATCCAACAGTTATGGCAACTGTTGGTTTGGCAAGTGGGGCAAAATCAGCCGCAGCAGTGCCTTCTGGGGCATCTGTGGGTGCTTTTGAGGCTCATGAGCTGCGAGATGAGAATCCAGATAGATACAATGGAAAAGGCGTTATAAAGGCATGCAGTAATATTAATGTCCGTATTGCAAAAGAGCTAATAGGCGAAGATGCTCAAGATCAGGAAAGAATAGATAGAATAATGGTTCGTTTAGATGGAACAGATAACAAGTCCAAGCTTGGCGCTAACGCGATACTTGCAGTATCATTAGCAGTTAGCCGCGCTGTTTCAGTTGCCCGCTCAATTCCTTTGCATGCTTCATTGCAAAAAACTTTTAATCTAAAAAAATCTGAAACGCAGACTATTCCTATAATGAATCTCGTAAACGGAGGAATGCACGGCGATACTAATCTCGCAATACAAGAGTTTCAGATTATTCCTATTAAAGGAGAAAGTATCAGCAAAAGAATTGAAACAGCAAGCGAGCTGTTCCATTCTTTAGCAGATGAATTAAAAAAAAATAAACTAGACAGCGATGTTGGCAATGAAGGAGGATATTCTCCTGATGTGGAATCTTTAGAAGATATATTTCATATGCTTGGAAGCATAGTGATTGACGCTGGATTAACTCCAGGAGAAGATATTTTGTTTGGAATTGACGCAGCTGCTAACTCTTTTTATGATAAATCAAAAAAAACATACACGCTTTCTCCTCCTAGCAGAGATTTGAGTGCGAGTGAATTAAGAGAGCAATACGAGAAATGGATTCATAAATTCCATATTTCAAGCATAGAAGATCCATTTTATGAAGAAGCTTGGGATGATTGGAAAAGTTTTAGTTCAAGCAAATCAATAAATAATACACTTGTAATTGGAGATGATCTTATTGCCACNAATAAAAACCGCTTAAAAAAGGCAATCAAAGAAAAATCCATAAACGCGGTTTTGGTTAAGCCCAATCAAATAGGCACATTATCCGAGACAATAGAGGTAATTAAGCTAGCCCAAAAGCATAATCTAGCAGTTGTAATATCGCACAGAAGCGGAGAAACCAACGATACTTTTATTTCTGATTTAGCAGTAGGAGTTGGAGCAGAATATTTAAAAGCAGGAGCGCCTTCTAGAGGGGAGCGAGTTGCAAAATATAATCGTTTAATGGAGATTGAGAAAGAACTAAATACTTAATATATATGCAAAACACAGAATTTGGGGGGCCGGTAGTTTTAATGATTTTAGACGGATTGGGTATTGCGCCTGATTCAAAATCAAACCCTATATCACAAACAAATCCAAGGGCATTTGACGCTTTGTATCAGTCATCCCAGCATACAAGGCTGTGGGCTCATGGAGAATACGTTGGCCTGCCAAAAGATCAAGATGGAAATTCAGAAGCAGGGCATTTGAATTTAGGCGCTGGCCGCGTTGTTAAGCAGGATGCTGTTTTAATTTCTGAATCAATTAAGGATGGAACTTTTTTTAAAAACGGAGCTTTTGCAGAGGCAATTCAGCATGTTAAAAGAAATAATTCAGCAATTCATTTAATGGGCCTATTATCAGACGGCCAGAGCGCGCATTCTACTCCAAGCCATTTAACAGCTCTTTTGGATTTAATGCACCAAGAAAATCTCTCGCGTGTTTATTTGCACTTGTTTACTGATGGAAGAGATTCTTTGCCTCAATCTGGGAAGCAGCTTTATTTAGAGTTAAAAGGGCATTTGCACAAAGGACAAGAAGTTGCGTCAATAATGGGCCGTTTTTACAGCATGGATAGGAAAAAACAATGGGACAGGACAAAACTNGCATATGACGCAATAGTCTCCGGCAAAGGAATAAAGATAGAAAACACAGAGCAAGCGTTTGATTTGTCATATAAAAATGGATTAACAGATGAATATATAAAGCCGCATGTTATATGCAAACAAGGGGCTCCAATTGGCATAGTTTCAAAAAATGATTCAATAATATCATTTAACCACAGAAGCGATAGATCAAGACAGCTTGCAAAGGTATTTATCCAAGAGAAGTTTATACAAATGAATAAATCAGCTTTTGATCCTGATCCGCGGCCTGGCAATTTAAGATTTGTGGCTATGAGCGACTTTGGGCCTGATTTGGGAGATATTTTAACAGCATATCCAAGCAAGAATTTAACCAATACTTTGCCAATGGTTCTTGCAGAAAAAAGGCAGCTTTATATTGCTGAAACAGAAAAGTACGCTCATATAACTTATTTCTTTAATGGAGGATATGCTGACCCAATAGCAAATGAATCGCGCATATTGATTGATTCTCCTAATGTACGCAAATATGATGAATTACCTGGAATGTCAACAGATCAAGTTAAGCAAAAAGTTATACAAGGGCTGCAAACAGGAGAATATGAATTTATTGTCGCAAATATTGCGAGCCTGGACATGGTTGCGCATACAGGTAATTTAGATGCCGCAAAAGAGGCTCTTGTAATTGTTGATAATGCTCTAAACATCATTCTTTACGAAGTTAAGAAAAAGAAAGGAATCCTTATTATAACCAGCGACCATGGAAATATAGAGGAAATGAAAGATCTTTCTACAGGGGATGTGGACACTGAGCATTCAAAAAATCCTGTTCCACTTCTTATTAATGGGCACAATATTCCTCTTAAAGGATTGCGCGAGGACGGAATCCTTGGCGATGTGGCTCCTACTATATTAGATTTGTTTGAAATGAATAAGCCAAAAGAAATGACAGGAAAGTCACTATTAAAATAATAAAAATTTTTCATGAGCAATAACTTGCCATTAATATTAATAATTTTAGATGGGTGGGGTATTTCTTCGCCTTCGCGCGGAAACGCGATTACAGGCGCGCACACACCTTTTTATAATTCTCTTATTAGTGGCTATAAGACTTTTTCTTTGGCAGCAAGCGGAGAAGCTGTTGGACTGCCTTGGGGAGAGCCGGGAAATTCAGAAGTTGGACATCAAAATTTGGGAGCTGGAAAGATTGTGTATCAAGATGTGCTGAAAATAAACAAAAGCATTGAAGATGAAAGTTTTTTTGATCATGAAGTTCTTTTAGGGGCAATTAACCATTCAAAAAAGCATAACTCTAGTCTGCATATACTCGGCATTTTGAGCGATGGAGGAATACATGGCCATCAAGACCACATATATGCGGCATTAGAGCTTGCCAGCAGGCACGCTCTTAAGCGCGTTTTTTTGCATATTATTCTAGATGGACGGGATACTACATATAACAGCGGAGCTAAATATATAAAACAAATGGAAAAGATTATTAAGCGGTTAAAGGTCGGATCAATAGCAACAATTAGCGGAAGGTTTTACGCCATGGATAGGGATAATCATTGGGAGAGGATAGAGCAGGTATATAAGGCCATGACAAAAGGCGAGTCAAAAGAAGTTTTTAAAAATGCTAATGAGGCTATAAACGCGAGTTATAAGCAAAAAATATATGATGAGGAGTTTGTACCAGCCGTGATTCAGCAATCAGAGGTTAATGGAGTTGCGCGTGTTCAGCCGGGTGATTCTGTTATTTTCACTAATTACAGGCCAGACAGGGCGCGCCAGATTACTAAGGCTTTTGTTTTGCCTGGATTTAACAAATTTAACCGCACCTTGATAAGCAATATGTATTTCGCAACCATGGCTTCATATGACAAAGATCTTCCAGTTAAAGTTGTATTTGAAAAAGACACTATACAAAATCCTATTGCGAAAGTTTTAAGCGAACAAGGGCTGACTCAGCTGCATATAGCTGAAACAGAAAAATACGCTCATGTTACTTATTTTTTTAACGGAGGAAAAGATAAAGAATACAAAGGCCAGGAAAACAAAATTATCCCTTCAAGCGGTATTGCGTCATATGCCCAAAAGCCGGAAATGTCTGCTCCGGAAATCACAAAACAGATAATTTCTTCTATGCAATCCGGAAAACACCAATTTATAGTTGTAAATTTCGCAAACGCTGATATGGTCGGCCATACGGGAAATCTTCAGGCAACAATGGCCGCTATTCAAGTTATTGATAGCTCCTTAAAGCTCATTGTATCATTTGCAGCCAAAAAAGGAGGCATTTCAGTAATTACTGCTGACCATGGAAACGCAGAAGAAATGGTTAATTGGGAAGATGGTCATATTATCAAGGAGCACAGTACAAATCCAGTTCCATGCACCATAGTTGGAGAGCAGTTTAAACTTGCCAAGCCAAAGCAGAAGACTTTTGTATTAAGCTCTCTTAAGGTGGTTGGAGTTTTAAGCGATGTTACCCCGACAATTCTTAATATTATTGGAGTAGAGGCCCCAGAAGACATGACTTCTAGGTCTTTGGTGTAAAATATGGAAATATTAGATCTACAAATCAGCAGCTATTTATTTGACTACGGACAAACGCTTCCAAAAGCGCTGGTAGTTTTTTTAGCATCATATTTAATATGGGTGATGATTGTATTGATTGTACTTCTTGTTAAGAGGCATCCTCGGATAACAATGCGTATCTTGTTCTACGCGCTTGCATCGAGCGCTGCAGCTTATGCAGTAAACGCCGTTATAGGATTTTTCTTTTTTAGAGAGCGCCCGTTTGTATCTCTTGAGATTGAGGCTCTTATTAATACCTCTCATTTAGATAAATCTTTTCCATCTGACCACGCGGCAGTTTCGTGGGCGCTTGCGGTGTCTATGGCTTTGCATTACAAAAAAAGCGCTATTCTATTTATATTGATTGCGCTTTTAATTATTATTGGCCGCGTGCTAGCAGGAGTGCATTTTGCAAGCGATGTTGTGGCAGGAGCCTTTGTTGGATCAATGGCCGCGTGGATTGTGTATTTAGTAGCATCTAGAAAGAAAAAATAATTATTTTCTTATTCTAGCCAGCTCTTGCTTGATTTCCTGCTCAAAAGCTAGCAGTAGAAGCAGTGCAAGCAGACCAGCAAGCAGGAGATTTGTATATGTTGACTGGGGAAATTCATTAAGAGGAAATTGATTTGGAGTAATATTCGCAAGTAAGTGATTTAGGCTTGGGTATGTAATGGGCGTACTAGTAAGTATGTTGTTTTTTTCTTCTGTTAAGGCAAATGTAGTTTCTTTTGAGCAGCATCCAAGTTTAGTTTTTAGAAGAGTTTGGTATGTAGCGCCCTGATCAATTTTTGTGAACAGGCTTGATGCAATATTTTCCCTGTTTATATTGCTTGCCGCGAGCGTAGTGCTCTGTTTTGGCTGGACCAAGATATCAAAGTAAGCTGATCCAGCTATGCTTGGAAGCATTACTAAGTCCGCAGCAAGTGTTTTTAAGGAATCTTTTCTAATTCCCAAGTCTAGGCTTAAGTTCTCTAGGGTCTGGCCAAGCACTATGGGCGCGTCCTCCAACAGAGAGCCGAACATCTGAACCACTATTGTTGTTTCATNATCCTTCCAATCTCCCTTAATAGCCACTAATCCAATTTCAGTATAATTCTCGTTTAAAATATTTGCTCTATGAGTAGAGCTATTCATCCATGCCTTAACTGTCGGCTCGCTAGTTGTAAAATCTATTGCTAGATTTTCTCCTGCATATAGGTAATAATACCCAGAATCTTCTATCCATTCATAAAAAGGCTTGCCATTTGGCGTTGTATGGGCAAAATAACCTTTAGATATCATATCAATTGCTTTTTTATGCGCTGCAGTTGTAAGTTTATGGTCAACTTCAAGCCCTTTTAGGCCAATTTTAACACGTTCTTGATTGGTTAGTTCAATTAATTCAGAGGCATTAATACTGCTTGCAAATACAATAGCAGGAGAAAATAAAATTATCCCTACCATACTTATTGAGGTAATTTTAGGAAGTACAGACCGAGTCCACACTGGAGAAGTTAATAGAATGTGTCTAAATAATTGTAATAACATAAGCAAAGCTTGAAATTCCGTCGTTCATGCCAGATAAAAGCCAGCTTTCTCCTGTGCATTCTCGTAGGAATTATAAAACCCGCGCTAATTAAGTGCGGGTCTGTAGGAAACTATGAATACAGTATAGCATACCTTGAACTGAAAGTCAAGAGATGCTAGTATATTATATATGAAAATCGTAATATTAGCAGGTGGAAGCGGAACTCGGCTATGGCCTGTGTCGCGCCAGAACAACCCAAAACAGCTGCAGAGCATACTTGGCAAAGATACTCTTCTTCAGAGAACCTATAAAAGGATGCGCTTGGGCTTTAGTGCAAAGGATATTTTGGTTGCTACTGGCAAGAGCCATGATGCAAGTGTTCGCAAGCAGCTGTCAGAGATTCCTAAAAAGAATGTTCTTGTTGAGCCAGTTAAACGCGATAGTGCCGGAGCTATTGGTTTGGCTGCAAGCCGCGTGCATGCTCAAAATCCAGAGGAGGTTCTTTTGAGCGTTCATGCTGACTCCTGGATAGATGATGGTAAAAGATTTATCGCAACTGTTAAGAGCGCTGAATCAATACTCAAGAAATATCCAAATCATACGCTTATGTTCGGCATAAAACCGAGCTACCCTGAAACAGGATATGGATATATTCAGCTGAACAAAAAAGTTGTACACCAAAAAAACAATCCAGTATATTCTGTAAAGCGCTTTATAGAGAAGCCAAATCTTGCTCATGCTCAAAAATTTGCAGCTGATAATAAGTATTTGTGGAATCCTGGATGGTTTGCGTGGCGCGTTGATGTTCTGCTTTCGCATTATAAAAAATATCTGCCAAAAAATTACACCATACTCAAGCGAATTGGACATGCTCCTGAATCTGGACTGCAAAAAACTATTAACAAGGAATTCCCAAAATTAAAATCCATTGCCATAGATTATGGAATTCATGAAAAATTAAAAAAATTATTAGTAATTCCATGCAGCCTCTCTTGGGCAGATATCGGGCATTGGCGCAGTGTTTCTGAAATGTCAAAAAAAGACAGAGATGGTAACACAGTTGCAGGGGAATCCGTCTTATTAGATAGTAGTAATAATTTATTAATGAGCTCATCAAAAAAATTAATTACTGCAGTGGGTGTTAATAATCTGGTAATGATAGAAACAGATGGTGTAATTCTTTTGGTACACAAGGATCGCGCTCAGGACGTTAGAGAGCTTATTAAACAATTTAAAAGCAACAAATTAAAAAATTATTTATAATATGTCAAAGACTGTATATATTTCAATTGCAATAATCTTAATCGCCATAATTGCGGTTACCAATGTGAGTCGCCAAATTTTTGGAGAGGTTGATGTGCCAGAACAATCACGCGAATTTGTAATTGAGCAGGGCAAATCAGTTAAGCAGATTACGAATACGCTTATTGAGGAGGATCTTATCAAAAGTGATTTTTGGTTCAGGGTCCAGGTATGGCTTAAGGGCAAGCAAGGTGGATTTTTGGCTGGTAGGTTTGAACTGCCGGAAAATATCTCACAATCAGAATTAATTAAGCTTTTGACGACTGAGGCAAAACAGGAAACGCGCGAGATTAAAATACTAGAAGGATGGGGGATAAGAGACATTGCTATTTACTTTGAAAATCTTGGAATGTTCCAACAAGAGGAATTTACTGAATTGGTCGGCTTGCCTGGATTTTTTGGGTCTGCAGATAATGATTTTTTTACTGAATTAACAGGCCAGAGCAGGCTTCTTGTGTCCCGTACCGCGGCTGCTCCGTATGAAGGATACTTGTTTCCAGATACATATGAAATTTTTACCGATAGCAGCTTGAAAGACATTATTCGAAAGATGGTTATTAATTTTGACAGCAAAGTAACCCAAGATCTGCGAGACGAAGCAGCGCGCCAAGAAAAGAATTTCTACAAAGTCTTGATTATGGCTTCTATAATAGAAGCAGAAGTTCCGAATGAAGAAGACAGGGCTATTGTTTCTGACATATTCTGGTCTCGCCTAGAAAGCGGAGTAGCTTTGCAGTCTGATGCTACGCTTAACTATATTATTGGCGGAGATTCTCCTGCATTAACCTTGGAACAGCTTGAGATTGATTCTGCCTATAATTCATATAAATATCGCGAATTACCTCCAACACCTATTGGGAATCCTGGCATATCTGCTATTCGCGCGGCCCTATATCCTGCTGATACTGATTATTTCTATTTCCTATCAACTCCAGAAGGGGAAACAATCTTCAGCCGAACTTTGCAAGAACATAATATAGCTAAAAACAAGTATTTAAGGTAATATTTGACATATTTCAGGTATTTGTTATTATTATTTTAAATCAATTATCCGCAGACAGTAGGTGTTACAAGACTTAATATCCTACCTAGGAAAAACAGTAATATTAGCCAACTAGGCTATTTTACTCCTATAATCTGCGGAATTAGCAGATTTTTTAATTTTATGCCTAAAACAAGACAACAAAAAGAAGAAACATTTTCCCAAGCAAAAGCTGACATCAAGGACGCCAAGTCTTTGGTCTTTGTTGGATATCATGGTTTAACCGTGCCTCAAGTTGAGGAGCTAAGAAGTCAACTACGTGAAGAGCAGGTTAAGCTACAAGTAATAAAGAAAACCTTAATCAAAAAAGTGCTTGATGATGCTGGAATTGATGTTGATGTAAAAAATCTTGGAGACGGGCTAGCTGTTGCTTATAGCTTAAATGATGAGGTTTCAGCTGCGAAAGTTTTAGCTAATTTCCAAAAAGATAATGAAGCGCTTCAGTTGTACGGCGGCGTGCTGGAAGAAAAATTTATTGACGACGCAGGCATTATGGCCTTATCCAAGCTGCTTTCCAAGCCAGAGCTATATGCAAAATTAGTTGGCTCAATCAATGCGCCTGTTTCTGGATTTGTTAATACTTTAGGCGGCGTAATGAGAGGCATGGTAAATGTGCTTAATGGAATTAAGGACGCAAAAGCTTAATTATTTTATAAATTATTTAATTATATAAGGAGAAATTATTATGGCAGATGATAAAAAAGAGGAAAAGAAAGAAGAAGCCCCCACGGAATCAAGCGACAATAAGGATGAAGCTGCTGAATCAGGCAGTGACGAACAAAAAGAAGTAGAAGTACCAGAAAAGTTCAAAGCGCTTGTTGAGCAGATTGAGCAAATGAGCGTAATGGATCTTTCAGAGCTTGTTAAAATATTAGAAGACAAGTTCGGGGTTTCATCAGCAGCTCCTATGGTAATGGCGGGCGCTNCAGCTGCTGGAGGCGAGGGCGAAGAAGAAGCAGAAGAAAAATCAACATTTGATGTTGAGCTAACTGCTGCAGGCGACAACAAGATTGGCGCTATTAAAGCGGTTCGCGCAGTTACTGAACTTGGCTTAAAAGAAGCAAAGGATTTGGTAGACGGAGCTCCAAAAGTGCTTAAAGAGGGAGTTAAAAAAGAAGATGCAGAAGAAATGAAGAAGACTTTAGAGGAAGCTGGCGCACAGGTTACGTTGAAATAAGGATTCTTGCAGATTATACATAAAAAAGAGGCCTAATACACAATGGGCCTCTTTTTAGTTTTTTAAATTATCTTATTGCTGAATTGGGATTTGATAGATTTTGTCAGCAGCTAGAACAAATAAATTTGAATCATCATTGCTTGCGAGTATGTCAGTTGCTTTAGCGAGGAATGGATCTGTAAGCTGAACTACTAGTTCGCCGGATTTTGTCATGCGGATTATGCGCTCTTTGTCTGGATCAAGAATATAGAATACATCAACATTCTCGTTAGTATGCAATTTTAAGAAGCTTCCAGGCTCATCTGCTGCTGGCCAAGGCAGGCGATTATTGAATTTGCCTCGCAAAAAAACATGTATATTTCCTTGGCTGTCCAATAAATAAACAAATCCATCAACAGAAATATCTTGTATTGTGGCAAGTTCATATTCCTGGGTTAGCCAATTCTGCGCCGCAGTAAATCCTTTTCCTGCTCTTCTGAATCTAATAATTTGATTTTCTGATATATCAAAAGTGTATAAGTTGCTTGAATAGCTCGCAAAAGCATTAGCTTTTTCTGGATCAAAATCAAATTTCTGTTTTGATATGATTTCAGTGTCAGCATCAACAATAAGGGCTGTGTCTTTGGCAAGACCCACAATAGTCTCGTCAGTTAGGGCAAGGGCTGTGTTAAATGATG
Organism: bacterium; assembly: GCA_002687895.1. Lineage (GTDB taxonomy): Bacteria > Patescibacteriota > Patescibacteriia > UBA2169 > UBA2169 > UBA2169. The sequence goes on from NZBL01000011.1 coordinate 64,993, forward strand.
TAATTCCCTGGCTTTCAAGAGGCAATGAAAGCAGCAAGCCTTGATCTGTATCTATAGAAGATATTTTTTCTTGAATTCCATCGTAAAAATATACAGAAGTTCCCAATCCAATAAGCCCTGTTGCATTTGTGCTGATTGGAGCGGGAATTATGGTGGCTAAGGTAGAAAGATTTTCAATTGGCTGTTTTTTTTCTATTCTGTCCTCCATGTTCGCGATTGTATTTCGCACTCTAGTATAATTATCCTGCTCTTGCGGGAATTTTTCGCGAAAAGCTGAAAGCAAGGCAAGCGCTTCTATTAGTATAGATTTTGCGCCGGATTCATTATTATATATAAGAGATGCTTCTGCCTGGCTTACTTTTTGCTCTATTTGGGTAAGCTGGCTCTGGAAGTTCACTTTTATTTCCTGTGTTGTATTTTCCCTTGCGCGCAGAGATATGCTAATTACAAATATTGCTACAAGCAAAAATACAGCTAATCCTATTACTTGTTTTTTGCGGGGTTTTGTGTGTATAAGATTAGAAATAAACGCTGATGCTGAAAGCTTAATTTTTGATAAATGATAAGTGCGCGCGCTTTGGTGCTTTCCAATTGAGAATAATGCTCTAAACATAGATATTATCAATGGAATTATTCTTTTAAATGCGCGCTCTATGGCTTCTAGCAGTTTTGATATTACTGACAATACAAAGGTCAATAACGCAAGCGACAATTGCTTTATTTTAGGAGTATAGCTTGAAAGCGCAACTTTGCTTGATTCAAATCTATTTATTTTGCTAGGCGCTAGATATTTTTCTACTGCATTTTCTTCTTGGTTTTCCTGCGTTGGCTTGTGTGATTTTTTATCTGAATACTTTTTTATTTTATTATTAACTTCTGCAATCTGGCGAATAGTCTGTTCTTGCTGTGGCACTTTTTTGTAAGATCTTGTAATAATCCCTAATCCAAATTGCTTTGATTCAGGTGCGCGCGATAAAAGCTCATTCAGCTTAATTATTGCTTCATTAGGCGTGTTTTCTTGGGCGCATTTTCTAATTCGCTCAATAGATAGATAATCTAAAACAGATTCATTTATCAGAACCATTGAGTTTCCAATGGCTAGCTTTCCGCTGACAATATTTGTAAAGAGCTTTACTGGGTTGGGAGTTTGGGTTTGGGAAGGAGATTTTAGCACATCAACTATTTTTTGATTATGAGTCAAAAAAGCGTGAATATTTCCTACTGAAGCAAGGTGAACCTCTTCTCCGCTTGTAGCGAGTACTACAATGTGTATTTTGCTTAGCCAATTTTTCGGCTTTGCTAAAAGCTTGTCCTTTATTTTTATGTTTGCCTTTGTTAATGCGTTCTCAAAAGCATATTCAGAAGTTTCTGTGGGGGCGTTAAAGAACTGGTTTTTTATCTCGTTTGCAATTTGTTCTATTATTGCATCATTGTCTTTGTCTGAGATTTCTATTTCAGAAAAAACAACTATTTTTTTGCTTTTTGATCTTGGATTTGTTAATTCAAAAATGCTCAGCAAGCCAGAGGCTGCCGTGTGCTTAATGGTGTCTGTAGCAATTGCTGTTGCTGCTTTTTTGTTCATATCATTATGGGATTTGACGTCACATTATCAAGGTATTATACTATATTAACTATTATTGAACAAATTTTGGTTATGCTTGAACACATTATTGGATCAAAGGTTAGAGTTAAGCTTTTAAAGGTTTTTTTGAACCAAAGCGAGGACAAGGATTATTATATAAGGGAGCTTGCCAGGCTACTTGGGGAGCATCTTAATTCTGTCAGACGCGAGCTGGAAAATTTAGAAGATGTCGGCTTAATACTATCCGAGGAAAAAGACAAAAAAAAGTATTATTCCGTGAACAAGGAATTTATTTTAGTTCCAGAGCTTAAGGCGTTATTATTAAAGTCTCATGAGCTTGGGGAGCAGAAATTGGTTCAGCAGCTNGAAAAAGTTGGAAGCATGGATCTTCTTGTTCTTTCTGGATCATTTGTAGGCCAGGAAGACCCGGCGGTTGATATCTTCATCGTAGGAAGAGTTACCAAAGCAAAGCTGGAAAAGCTTATGAAGGCATATTTAAAAGATAGCGGAAAAGATTTAAAATATACTGTTATGAGCAAAAAAGAGTTCCAGCACAGGGTTGAGCTAGGGGACAGGTTTATATTTACTCTTTTGAACGGTCGTAAAATTACTGTTATCAACAAGATAGGAATTTAATCTCAAAAAAAGCGTTGAATAGATCAACGCTTTTTAGATACACTTAAACTCCCCATAAGAATTTCTGTGATAAAGCAATGGCAGCTCGTTTGATTTTAATATTAATATTTCCGTATAATTCCAACCACTCGGCCTCTAATTAATACATTTGGCGCCATGATTGGCTTATACTTTTTGTTTGCAGGCTGCAGGCGAACATAGTTCTTTTCTTTGTAGAATTTTTTCAAAGTCGCTGTTCCATCATCTAATACTGCCACCACCATGTCGCCATTTTTGGCGTATTCTGTTTTTTCTACTATAACCAAGTCTCCATCTGTAATCAAGCTTTCTACCATTGAGTCGCCCTTAACTTTTAAAATGTAGCATTGCTTGCCCCTTGTGATTTCCGCTGGAATTGCGATATCCTGCTCACGAGTTTCAATGGCCTCTATTGGCTCTCCTGCTGTAATTAGGCCGACTAAAGGAACAGGAGACATTGAGCCTTGAATATATGCTTCATCAACATTGCTGTTTGATTGATCTAGAATTTCAAGTTCGCGCGACTGGATATTGCCAATGCGCTTGATAAACTTATTATCCTCTAAAAATTTCAAGTGCTCATGTATGGTAGCTAAGGAAGATACTTTAAACTTTTTCGCGATTTCAGAAAGCGTTGGAGCATAGCCCCGATCTTTTATGTAATGCTTTAGAAAATCAAGTATTTGTTGTTTCTTTTTTGGAAGAATTATTGTCATAATGTTGTTGTATATTATTATTTTGTGTATTAATAAGCAAAGCGCTCCCATTCACGGAATTGCTTTATCATCTGCTTGAAAATTTTTTCATCAGAATATTTACGCAGGCGAGCATCTTTTTTCAATTTATTCCAGTTATAAAGCTTAACTGGAGCAAGAGATTTAGTGTTTGTATGATTGATAGATCGCATATTTTGTGCCATAATAGCTTTAACGCGCTTTACATCGCGAGCTAGCATGCGGAGGAGTTCAGCTCTTTCTGCTGGGCGCTTTTCTTTTTCCCATGGCATGCGCATGCGGTTGATAATTACACCAGCAACAAGAGCAGGAGTTATTGCCAGGCTTAGTTGTAGAAGTGAGGTAGACATATTATTTTTTTGTTTCAAATTATTATAAATTAATTGTAACCGAATAAAAACCGAAAGTCAAATAAGCAATTGTGGATAACTTTATATGATTAAAGTATATTTTAAAAAAGCAGTTATAGGATTGATTATACTGATTATTTTAGGCGCATTATTTCAACAGCGCGTTCGCATTAAGGATGTTATTTTAGGATTTGATAATCCTGATTTGCCTAAACCTATTACTTATGCAGAAATAAAAGATGCGCTAGACAGGGCTGGTTCAGCAGATAATCAAACACAAGAAGATATACCAAAGCCAACTGCCGAAGAAATCAACGCAGTTATCCGTCAAGTTCAAGACAGGGCTCAAGAAACAGAACAAGAAACCACAACAGAAGTATCGTCAGAGTTTGTAGGTCAAGGCATTCCAAGTGAATATAATCTTGCTATTCCTTTTTCACCTCAAGCGCCGCACGCGAATTGGGAACTGCCATATCAAGAAGCTTGCGAAGAAACTTCGCTCATTATGGTTGATAGGTATTTTAAAAATCAAACATTAAGCGCGGATGAAGCTGACAAGGATATTCATAAATTAGTTTTATGGCAAAAGCAAAGGTTTGGCTATTATGAAGATACCAAAGCGCGTGAAGTAGTGGTTATTGGGAGAGAGTATTTTGATTTTAATGTTGAGCTTGATTATGATGTTACAGCAGAAAACATCAAAAAGCACATATCAGATAATAAGATTGTGATTGTTCCTGCTGCTGGCCAGATGCTTGGCAACCCATATTTTACTGGATTAGGGCCTGTGTATCACATGCTTGTGATACGCGGATATACAGAAGATAAATTTATTACAAATGATCCTGGCACAAAACGCGGCAAAGAATTCTTGTATGATTACAATACGTTAATCAACGCAATCCATGATTGGCCTTTAAATACTGGCGGGGATTCGCAGTCAATCACTGCTGAAGTTATGGCAACAGGAGAAAAGGTTTTGATTGTTGTTAGTGTTAAGTAGAATTAATTAGTATTCATTATGATTTGCATATGTATCTATATATAAATACAACTGAACGTGATTTATTTGAAATAGCTTTAATCGGAAAGAACGGTGTTATACGAAAAAAGAAGGTCAAATCAGAGCGCAAGCATTCAGAAAAGCTGCTTGCGTCAATCCAGAAGTTACTGACGTTGAGCAAAACGTTATTGCAGGATATCAATGGTATTGCAGTAGTAAAAGGACCTGGCTCGTTCACGTCACTGCGAATCGGAATTACAACAGCAAACGCGCTTGCGTACGCATTACAAATACCGATTTTTGGTATCAACAGCAGCGATGTTAAACCAACATTACGTACCAATCTTTTTCAAAAAAGGGGAACCAAGCGTGTGGTGGTACCTACCTATGGTCAGCCACCACACATTACATCTGCATCCTCTAACATGGGGAGGTGAGAGATGTACATTTTTGACTTTTTGATTCATGCTAATAGTATGTTTATTGTACATTTTATATATTTGCTATATGTTGTTGTTATAGTGGTTTTGTTGATCATCGTAGGCGCGCTCATCAGAGTACTGTGGGATACCCGGAAGCAGGAGGAATAACCAGCTCATTTGGCTTATTACCCCTTCGCGATTTAGTTTTGTCCGTTTTGGATATAGGCAAAGCAGCCTTTAATCCTCCCTTAAACCTAGGATAATACTTGTCGCGGAGGGGTCTATATAAATCCGTTTGTTTGATGGTAAACGAACGGATTTTTTTATTGCTTGGGTGTGTGTATAAATTGTGCAGAACTAGGCTGTTGCAGAGTGTTGCGTTATAGTGGTAAGTGGTGTATAATAATTGCACAGTGGTAAAAAGTGGATAAAAGTGGGGATAACTTGTTAGTCATGTTCATAGGAGAATATCAACATTCAATTGATTCCAAAGGACGCATGGCTATCCCAGCCAAATTTCGTGGGAGCCTGAAAAAAGGAGCAATTGTTACTCGCGGTTTAGATTCTTGTTTGTTTGTCTATACCAATGATCAGTGGCAAAAGCTCGTGCAAAAGTTATCAGATCTTCCTCTTTCCCAGTCAAAAAGCCGAGCATTTAGCAGATTTATGCTTGCAGGAGCTATTGACGTGAACGTAGACGCGCAAGGCCGCATCTTGATTCCAGAATATCTGCGAAAGTTCGCAAAACTTACAAAAGACACTGTCATAGCTGGCTTGTATAATCGTCTGGAAGTCTGGGACAAGTCTACTTGGGAAAAATATCAATCTCAAACTGAAAAAGCTTCAGTTAAAATAGCGGAAGATTTGGGAATATAAGCTTGTAGTTATATCATCAGAGTTTTTGGTGATATAACCCAAAGGCTTTTAGCCAAAAACAAAAATAAAACAAAATTTAGATTTTTTTCGCAATACTTTTGTATTTATTTTTGGAGCCTTTGAGCTCCTTTTTGTATCATGAGCAAATCTCTACAAATTCCAGTAATGCTAGAGCAAGTGATCAGCGGACTAAATATTAAGTCTGGTGATTCTGTTATAGACGCCACCATTGGAGGCGCGGGACATGCAAAAGCTCTATTAGACGCAATAGGGCCAGATGGCAGATTATTAGGAATTGATTGGGACAAAGACGCAGTAGAAAGGTCGCGAACAGCTCTGAATGAATACAAAGAAAGAGCAATTATTAAGCAGGGAAATTATACTGAAATCAAAAAAATAGCATATGAATACGGATTTAGCACGGCTAACGCTATTTTACTGGATCTTGGCATATCTCGCGATCAGCTCAAAGATCCGTCTCGGGGATTTGCTATAAATTCAAACGGACCTCTTGATATGAGGTTCTCTGACCAGGCGGAAACTACAGCGCAGGAGATAGTTAACACCTGGCCAGAGAAATCTCTGGAGAAAATTTTTACTGAATATGGTGAAGAGCGGCACGCTGCACGTGTAGCACACATAATTATCGCTGCGCGCAAGCACGGGCCTATTGACACCACTAGAGAACTTGCAGATGTAGTTGTGCGCGGAGTCAGGGCGCGAGGTAGACAAAGGGTTCATCCCGCTACCCGTGTATTCCAGGCCCTGCGCATAGCTACCAACAGGGAACTAGAAAATCTTCAGCAGGCATTGCCTGATATAGTTGATCTTCTTTCAAAAAATGGCCGAATGGCGGCTATTACGTTTCATTCTCTAGAAGACAGGATTGTTAAATTCTTTTTTAGGGGATTGGCTCGTGCAGAAGATCCTACTATTACTTTAGTAAATAAACATGTTATTAAGCCTGAGCGCGAGGAGATACTCTCTAATCGCGCGTCCAGAAGCGCTAAATTGCGCATAATAGAAAAAATTACATAAATATACATGCATTATAATGCTCATCAATCAACTTTTGTCCGCTGGCATATTATGCTTTTAATTTTTTTGTTTGCCTTGGTAGTTACTTATGTATGGCAGATAAACCACCAAGCGCAGCATGGTTTTTCTATTCGCGATTTAGAGGATAAAAAGATCCAGTTAGAGGATACAGTACGCGATTTAACTTGGGAAGTATCAAGCGCGCAGTCATTAGCGTCTATTTCCGAGAGAGCCCAAAAGCTTGAGCTCGCGGCGCCAGTTGATGTCAGCTATCTTAAGATCGGCTTAAGCACAGTAGCTGTATATGACGAGATCTCGCCATAATATTGGTTCAGAAATCCACAAGACTCGCCTCGCTATAGTTGTTGGGGCTGTTTTTATATTTGGGGCTTTTTTAACATATAGGCTGGCAGATCTGCAGCTTTTTCGCGGATCCCAGCTTCAGGCATCTGCCGCAAAGCAGCATGGAACAGTGCGTTCAATCACAGCTCCGCGCGGGAAGATTTTTTTTGGTGAATCTGCTACAAGCGTTTTATATCCAGTTGCCGTGAACCGCGTTTTTTATCATACATATATTATTCCAAACGAGATTGAAAATATTAACAGAGTAATGCAAAAACTAGAGCCATTAGGGGAAAGTTTTGGGCTGGATGAAGAGATTATAAGGTTTAGAATGAGTAAAGTTAATGATATTTACGAGCCATTAGCGCATAAGCTTACAGAGGAGGAGCTAAATCAATTCAAGGACATTAATGAGCCAGGAATCGGGTGGGAAGAGGAAACTTGGAGATTTTATCCAGAAGAAAGCCTATTAAGCCATGTTACGGGATTTGTTGGACTTGCCGAAGAAGAGCGAGTAGGCCAGTATGGGTTGGAAGGATTTTTTGAAGACGAGCTAAGAGGAAACAACGGATTAATAGAAGGAAAAACAGATATTTCCGGAAGATTAATTCCAACTGGATCATTAAGCAGGAAAGAGCCTAAAGTTGGAGTTGACCTAGTATTAACAATAGATAGGACTTTGCAGACATATGCATGCAAAAAGCTTGCAGATCAAATTAAAGTTGTTGAGGCAATAGGAGGAACAATAATTATTGTTAATCCTTCCACGGGCGCAGTTATGGTAATGTGCAGCGAGCCAGGCTTTAATCCAAATACATATAATGAGGTGGAAGATATCAGCGTGTATCTTAATCCTGCGATTGCCGTGTCTTATGAGCCAGGATCAATTTTTAAGCCCTTTACAATGGCAGCCGCATTAGACGCGGAAGCTGTAACAGCTCAAACTACTTATGTTGATGAGGGTGTGGAAGAGATCGGAAAGTATAAAATTAAAAATTCAGATGGCAAGGCGCATGGAGAAGTGGACATGGTTACTGTTTTAAATGAATCTTTAAATACTGGCGCTATTTTTGTTCAGCGCGAGCTTGGCAAAGAGCAATTTGTGGATTATGTTGAAAAGTTCGGATTTGGCAGAACAACAGATATTGAGCTTGGAAACGAGCTTTCGGGAAACATATCTTCCTTGTATAAAAGAGGGGATATATTCGCGGCAACTGGCTCTTTTGGGCAGGGTATGACAGCAACCCCAATTCAGCTGGTTATGGCATATGCAGCACTAGCAAATGGTGGTAAACTGATGAAACCGCATATTATAAAGGAAAAAAGGCGCGGAGATGACATATTAGAGCAAACTAAGCCAGTATTTGTGGATGAAGCCATATCAGTCAAGGCCTCTACAATAGTAAGCGGAATGTTGGTTTCTGTGGTTCAGGGAGATCATGCGCGATCAGCTGGAGTTGATGGATACTATATTGCCGGAAAAACAGGAACAGCCCAAGTTGCTGAAGCTGGCGAATATGGCGAAGAAACTATTCACTCGTTCGCGGGGTTTGGCCCTGTTGACCAGCCAGTGTTTGCCATGATTGTGAAGCTGGATAACCCGCAAATAGGATTTTTTTCTTCTGCCACGGCTGCTCCTTTGTTTGGCGCGATTGCGGAGTTTATGATGCAGTATTATGGTGTTCCTCCAGATGAGATATAATTTTATTGTTTGTCTGTCATATTGATTTTTCACTGCGCCGATTCGCTGGGTCATATGTCTGTTTTAAATAAATTATTCTATGCCCATGTTCAAGCTGCTGAGGCATCATTCTAGCTCAAAGCGTGCTCGCTCAAAATCAATATGACAGACAAAGTATAATATGAAGAGGTTAATAATCAAAATTTTACACTTACTAACACGCAAGGTAATTAAAAAGTACAATCCTAAGGTTGTTGCTATTACTGGAAGTGTTGGAAAAACTGCTGCTAAAGAAGCTGTGTTTTGTGTATTGTCAAAAAAGCTTAAAGCACGCAGAAATGTTGGCAACTATAACACGGAAATTGGGCTGCCTTTAACAATTCTTGGAGTTGAAAATGCGCCGGGAAAGAATCCATTTGCATGGATTGGTATTTTTATGCGCGCGTTAGGGCTCATTATGTCAAAACATGAATATCCTCAAGTATTGGTTTTAGAAATGGGTGCTGATAAGCCAGGAGATATTGAGGAATTGTTAAAAATTGTTACTCCAACAGTTGGCGTTATAACCGCGATTAGCGCCACACACACAGAGACTTTTAAATCTGTAGCAGGTGTTGCTCGTGAAAAAGGCAAAGTGTTTAGATCAGTGCCAAAGGATGGGTGGATAATTGCTAATCACGATGATCCAGAGGTCGCAAAGCTTGCGCAAACAAGCCAAGCGCAAAAGATATTTTACGGTACAAAGCAAAGCGATGAAGTGGGAATCTGCGCGTCTGAAATCGCGGTCAGTATGTCAAGTTCAAATAAAACTGGCATTGCGGGAATTTCATTTAAAATACATACAAATGGAACAGTTACGCCAATCATATTAAAAGATGTTTTAGGAGAGCATCAAATTTATCCTGCTTTAGCCGCGGCAAGTGTTGCCCAGGCATTGGGATTGCACATGGTTGATGTTGCAGAAGGCCTTCAAGAGCTAGTGCCACAACCCGGCAGAATGCGAGTATTGGGCGGGGTCAAGCATACTGTTATTATAGATGATACATATAATTCATCTCCAATGGCGGTACAGCGCGCTATTGAGGCTTTAGTTTCGGTCAAAGATAATGGAAAGACATTTGCTGTTCTTGGAGATATGCTGGAATTAGGATCATTAAGCGAAGATGAGCACAGAAAAATAGGGCGCTTTGCTCTAAAAGCTGGAATTGACGTTTTAATCACTGTAGGCGAGCGAGCGCGGGATATTGCTCGCGGCGCAAGAAAGGTTGGTATGAGTCAAGACAGTATTTTTGAGTTTGATACAACAGATGATGCTGGTAGATTTGTTCAGCGCAGGATGGAAGAGGGTGATATTGTCTTGGTTAAGGGCTCGCAGGGTATTCGCATGGAACGCGTGGTAAAAGAGATCATGGCACAACCTCAAAAAGCTAATAAGCTTTTGGCTCGTCAGTCAGAAGATTGGCTTAAACGTAAATGATTGATTATTGACTCAACTTGATTAGCGTTTTCAGCTTCCATTAATTTCATTCGTAATTCTTTTGCTCCAAGCCAGCCAGTTACATAGGCCTTGAAGTGCTTTTTCATGATATGGAATTTTTTGTGTGATACAAGTTCTTCAAAAAGCTTTGCATGCTCAATTAAAGCTTTAAGTTTTTCCTGTTTAGTTGGCTTATGATTGCTGAATAGCCATGGATTGCCAAAGATGCCCCTGCCAATCATTATTCCATCAAGCCCATATTCTTCGGCTTTTTGTTTGGCTTCGTTAAGAGATGAAACATCCCCATTGCCTATGATCAAGGTCTTTGATTTTATTTTGTTGCGAATTTCCACCGCGTCTTTAGCTGTTTCCCAGTGCGCTGGTACTTTGGACATTTCTTTGCGTGTGCGTAAGTGCAGGATCACAGCTGCGGGTTCAGCTTCAAGTAGAGTTGGCAGCCATTCATCTAATTCATTTTTGTTATAACCAATTCTTGTTTTAACTGAAACTGGAATTTTTGGTGCGCCAACTTTTGCTGCTTGGATCAAATCTTGCGCAAGTTTATGATCTTTTATCAAGGCAGATCCACATCCTTGTTTTTCAATTGATTTATCAGGGCATCCCATGTTTATATCAACCCCATCAAATCCAAGGTCTTGAATCAGTTTTGCTCCTTTTTTCATGTTCTCAACTTTAGATGTAAAAATTTGCGCGACTATTGGGCGCTCGCTCTCATCAAACACAAGGTCTTTAATCAAATTCTTTTTGCCAGCCGAGACTAAGCCATCTGCAGATACAAACTCTGTGTACATTACATTTGGTTTTGCATACTTTGCAATTAGTCGTCTAAAGGCTGCGTCAGTAACATCTGCCATTGGGGCCAAGCAAAAGAAAGGCTTATTTAATTTATCCCAAAATCCTTTTTTCATATTTCTTCTTTCTTTTCATGAACATAATTCATCCATTCTTCAATAATTTTTATAAAGGCCTTAAACGGCGCTTCAATCACAAAATCCAGAACAAAAATAAACACATTGATTTTAGCGAATCTGGTTGACATCCATTTGCCAGCATGCAGAACTGGAATAGTAAAAAAGCTCCATAATCCGCGGATAATGCCTTTTTTAGGGGGAGTAACAATCAACTCTTGATTGGTTAGGCGGATGCGGTACGCAAACAAAGAAACCAAAGAAAGGAAGAACAAGAAGATGAGTATTCCTATAATACTAAAATTCAAAAGTTGCAATATATAGATTAATACTCCAAATGAGAGCAAAAATAATATGCCATAGGAAAGCACGAAAATAGTCTGCATAATAAATCCTCTTTGTTTTGTTTTTCGCATTTGAATAATATCACCTTTTCCTTCTATAATATTGCTAATGCCAGCGATCATTTGTTTTGTATTTTCATCATCTGGAAGCTTGGTTGAAAGTGCTATTACCGCGAGCAGAGAAGGAGGAAATATTAAATTGATGAGCAATGGTATATAGTCAAAGTCCTGCAAGATAAAATACTCAATAGGTATTTCTAAAATAATTGCGATTAAAAATTTAGTTAACACTAGATAAATAATGCTTCTTGTAATTCCTCTGTGCAAGGCAGCACGGGATTCTAAATACTTTTTTTTGCAGATTTCTTGAATGCGGGTTTCAAACTGGTTAGGTATATGCAAGTCACTCCACGCATTGCCTGGATTGTGGCTGATAATTTCACTTAACACGGAAAAATATCCAACATGCTTCCTAAAGGTGGTTGTTAGTTTTTCTTTTAAAGGATGGTTAAGGTCTGTATCAATTTGAGATCTAATGTCCTGCAAATGAGCTCCAATTTTTTTTATAAGATTTTTGTCCGCGCTTGGCCATTCTGGATAATAAGTAATAAATAAATGATATTTGAGTGTGTCTTCATCATTTTTGTATAGGCTGCGGCTTGAGGCTATATATACTTGCTTGTGCCGCTCTTGCAGGCTGATTTCATCTTCAATATGCAGCTTGCTTTGCATGTATTCATACATTGTGTTGATAGAAGCGTGCATAAGATGCGGAGGAACTAAAAATTCATCAATTTCAGTTGCCATTATCCCCAGTGTCCAGCTTGATAGGCTTTGCGTGTTGTGAATGTCTTTGAGCGGAGCCAAGCCCAAGAGTGCGAAATATTTTTCAAAGATTTTTTCTAATTCTCCAATTTTCCGCTGCGGAATAATGTCATTTGGCAGATATCTGGCATGTATAAGTTCATTAATCAGATTTTCCGCAAGATCTTCGCGATTGTCAGATGCGAGCATTCTGCGCAAAATTCTTTCAATAGCGTTTCTGCGGACTAAATGCTCTTCTTTGTAATCAACAGAGTTCCTCATCCTTTCATACACAAAAGTAGCCTTGCTTGCGCGGGTTGTTATGGAGATTTTCGGCTCATTAGGATCTATTTCCTTTTCACGGCTCTCTTGCAAAGCTGCTTGTACAAGTGATTGGATTGGCTGTGTTATGGTCATGATTTGGTAGCCCATAGGGGAATCGAACCCCTGTTTCCAGGATGAGAACCTGATGTCCTAGCCACTAGACGAATGGGCCGTGCGTTTGAGGACAATATAGCTATTTTTTGCCAAAAGTGCAAGTATTTGTTATAGTATATGTATATTATTTAATACTTAAAAATATGCCAAAAATTAAATCATCTTGGGTAATTATTGGAATCATAGTAATCATCATATTCTGGCTTTGGGGTGGATATAATGGCCTTGTGAGTCGCGATGAAGCAGTTGTTTCACAATGGGCAAATGTTGAAACCGTGTACCAGCGCAGGTTGGATCTCATTCCAAATGTTGTGAACACAGTCAAAGGTTCAGCTGCGCAAGACGAGGAGGTCTTTGGAAGGTTGGCTGATGCACGTGCAAACTATTCAGGTGCTGGATCTATCAACGCGCAAGCTGCGGCTGCAGGACAAATTGAATCAGCTTTAGCTAGATTACTTGTAGTTGTAGAAAATTATCCAGATCTAAAAAGCCAAGAATCTTTCCAAGCGTTAATTGCAGAACTTGAGGGAAGCGAAAATAGGATTAGCGTGGAGCGCCGCAGATACAATGAAACAGTAAAGGACTATAATACCATCATCAGAAAAGTTCCTCGCAATATTTTAGCTTCATTATTCGGTTTTGAAAGGCATGAATTGTTTGAAGCAGCCCAAGGAGCAGAGGACGCGCCAGTTGTTGACTTTACTAAAGAATAAATCATGAAACGCGTTATCGCATTATTATTTATTATACTGATTCCTTCAGTTGTTTTTGCATACTCGTCTCCGGGCAAAGCAGATGGTTATGTAACAGATTTCGCAGGAGTATTGTCTCCCAATGGGGAAGAGCGCATTGAGCTTATGCTGGAAAAGCATGAACGCGACACTGGAAACCAGATTGCGGTTGCAATTATTCCAGAATTATTTGATGAAACCATAGAAACCTATGCTATTGAGTTATTTAGCGATTGGGGAATCGGTAAAAAGGGACAAGATAATGGCGCCTTGTTCTTGGTTAGCGTTAATGACCGCAAAATGAAGATAGAAGTTGGATATGGATTAGAAGGAGATTTAACTGATGTAGAATCAAAGCATATTGTGGCAAATGTAGTGCCTCCATATTTTAGGAATAATGATTATGACGAAGGAGTGAGATCAGCTGTTGTTGGCATGATTGCTGCAATTGGAGTTGAAATGATTCCAGACGCAGGTGCTTCATCAAGTACGCAAAATACAAACAGAGGAATTGGGGACTTTTTTTGGATATTTATTTTTGGATTTATCTGGGTTGGTTCAGTTTTCGCGCGCTCAAGATCTTGGTGGGCTGGAGGAGTTGTTGGCGCAGTTATTGGCATAATCGTCTTAATTGCAGGAGGCGCGTGGTGGTATATTCCAGGCTTAATCTTGTTTGGATTAGCATTTGACTATCTAGTTTCCACAAAATACAAGAAGTTTTTTATGAAAGGCCATCATCACTCCATGGCATGGCCTTTGCTGTTTTTAATGGGCGGACGTCCCGGACGCAGATGGGATAAAGGCGGAGGTTTTGGCGGATTTGGAGGAGGAATGAGCGGAGGCGGCGGAGCAGTTGGGGATTGGTAGTTGACAAAATAATTTATTTATCAGATAGTATTGTAAATTAAGCTCCTTAAATTGATTATGGTAATCAGCGCTTTGAAAATAACTTCCATAAAAACCTTGATCTAGGAAGCAGGTGCGAGATGCCAGAAATCAAGAAAGATAATTTGGTAGACCAATACTTCCATGAGATTGAGGATAGTACTGGTCTCTCCGCAGCGGATGAAGCAGAGATTGCCTTGCTTATACAAAAAGGCGATGAAGAAGCGCTTCAGACGTTAGTTAGTGCAAACTTGCGGTTTGTTGTAAGCGTTGCCAAGAAATATCAAGGCTTTGATTTGCCTCTTTCTGACTTAATCAACGAAGGCAACCTAGGATTGATTACAGCTGCAAAGCGCTTTGACGGCACCAAGGGATTTAAATTTATCTCTTATGCTGTTTGGTGGATTCGCCAAGCTATTTTGCAGGCTTTGGCAGAGCAAAGCCGCATAGTTCGGCTTCCGCTTAACCGAATTGGCGAGTTGGTCCGTGTTAATAAGATACTTGCAGGGTTAGAGCAAAGGCTTGGCCGTGTGCCAGATGTGAATGATATTGCCGAAGAATTGGAAGCAGACGCAGATGAATTGGATTTAATGATGCATTTGGCTCAAAAACCGCAATCATTAGACGCGGTTTATGACGATGATGACCCAAGCCGCACAGTTGGCGACCTCATTCCTGATGAAAGCATTACTTCGGCAGAAGACAGCTTGTTTGAAGCAGAGATGGAGGATGAGGTGGAAAAGGCGCTTGCGTCTTTAGAATATCGCGAAGCTCAAATTTTGCGATTGTACTATGGATTGCAAGGGCATGAGGAAATGACTTTGGAGAATATTGGTACGCTTTTAGGCCTTACTAGGGAGCGGGTAAGGCAGATAAAAGAAAAAGCCTTGCAAAGGCTGCGCCATCCTTCTAGTTCAGAAATTTTAGGGCCTTATAATGAAGCATTTTAAAGAGTCCTGGACTAGGTTGATCCTAGTTCAGGGCTTGTTTTTTTTGCTTGATTTGGTATATTATCACTCTCGCTTGACGAGTGATAATTGATAGTATATAGTACTAAATACTATGGATTCACGCAAAAAAAAGCTTTTGCAGCATATTATCCAAGCGCACATCAAAACAGCTAAAGCAGTTGGTTCAACTTATATTTCCGAAAAGTATATGAAAGATGTTTCTGGCCCTACTATCCGCAATTGGATGCAGGAGTTGGAAAAAGAAGGATATATAACACATAAGCATACTTCAGGAGGCCGTGTTCCTACAGAAAAAGGATATAAGTATTATATAGAGAATTTGCACACAAAAGATGTATCTGAAAAGCAACAAAAAGCATTAGATAAAGTTNATACAGAAATAGTGGATGCACCAGAAAAAGTTAAATCAGTTGCTAAGAAAATTGCAGAATTATCAGGCGGTACTGTGGTAATATCCTTTTCTCCAAGCGAAGTGTATCACACAGGACTTTCTAATTTATTCTCTCATCCGGAATTTGATAATCAAGACGTGGTAGTGCATATGTCAGAAATGATTGAACAGTTGGATGAAGTAATGACAGGAATAACAAAGCAGATAGATAATGATGTAAGCGTATTAATCGGCAGTGAAAATCCTTTTGGCCGAGAATGCGGAGTAGTATTATCTGAATTAGATGATGGAGTAGTAATTGGAATATTAGGGCCCATGAGAATGGACTATAGCCAAAATGTGGGGCTTGTAAAATATATTAAATATTTATTGGAAGAATAATTATGAAGACAGATAAAAAGTTCAAAGAATTGCAAGTTAAGGCTGAAGAACATCTTGCAGGATGGAAGCGAGCTCAAGCTGATTATCAAAATTTAAAAAAAGAACACGAAGAAAAGATTCAGCGTATTGGTGAGATTAGCGCAATGGGATTTATTGAGCCATTATTGCCGATTATAGATCACTTTGATTTAGCCCTTAATCACGTTCCAAAAGAAAGCCAAGAACAAGAATGGGTGCAAGGGTTTTATCATATTAAAAAACAGTTTGATGATATTTTAAATAATTTAGGAGTAAAGCGGATAAAAACAGTTGGCACTGAATTTGACCCTGAATTGCATGAGGCCGTCTCGCAGAAAGATTCTGATCAAGATAAGGGGATTGTTATAGAAGAATTGCAAACTGGGTATAGGTTTGATGAATCAATAATTAGACACGCAAAAGTAGTAGTAAGTAAATAATAATATTAAATCATTATAAGGAGAAATCATTATGTCAAAAATACTAGGAATTGACCTTGGTACTACCAATAGTGCCATGGCAATAATCGAAGGAGGAGAACCCAAAATCCTCGAAAACGCAGAAGGAAACCGCACCACACCATCAGTTGTGGCAATGAAGAGCGGGGAGAGATTGGTTGGTCAAACAGCTAAACGCCAAGCAGTTACTAATCCAGAGAATACTTTGTATTCTATTAAGCGCTTAATCGGGCGCAGGTTTAGTGATAGCGAAGTAACAGAAGCAGTTAAAACATCTGCNTTCAAAATCACACAAGCTGGCGACGGCGTGAAGGTCGTTCTTACGGGAAAAGAACATACTCCACAAGAAATCAGCGCAATGGTTTTGCAAAAGATGAAAGCAGATGCAGAAGCAAAGCTAGGCGAAAAAATCACACAAGCAGTAATTACTGTTCCTGCATATTTTGATGATGCAGAGCGACAAGCAACTAAAGATGCTGGTAAAATCGCTGGCTTAGATGTCAAAAGAATCATCAATGAGCCAACTGCAGCTGCACTTGCATATGGGTTTGATAAAAAGAAGGATGAGAAGATCGCGGTGTACGATCTTGGTGGTGGAACATTTGATATTTCTTTACTAGAAGTATCAGAAGACACAGTTGAAGTAAAAGCAACAAATGGAGATACCCATCTTGGTGGTGATGACTTTGATGCAGTAATCAGCGATTACATTGTAAAAGAATTTGCATCTGAATCTGGTGTTGATTTAGCAAAAGATCCAATGGCATTGCAACGAGTAAAAGAAGCAGCAGAAAAAGCAAAGCATGAACTCTCTGTTGCCAATGAAACTGAAATCAACCAGCCATATATTATGTCAGATGACTCTGGTCCAAAGCATTTGCAGATNAAAATTACTCGAGCAAAGCTAGAGGAATTAGTAGGCGACATCGTCACCAAAACTTTTGAGCCAGTAGAAAAAGCAATGACAGATGCAGGTTGGGCTAAAGGCGACATCAACGAAGTTATCTTAGTTGGCGGACAAACAAGAATGCCTTTGATTCAAGAAAAGGTAAAAGAATACTTTGGTAAAGAACCTCATTTAGGTGTTAACCCAGATGAAGTAGTTGCATTAGGCGCTGCTGTTCAAGCAGGCGTATTGCAAGGGGATGTAAAAGACGTATTACTCTTGGATGTTACTCCATTAACTTTGGGTCTAGAAACCTTAGGCGGAGTTAGAACTCCATTGATAGAGCGAAACACAACCATCCCAACATCAAAGTCTCAAATATTCTCAACCGCAGCGGACAACCAAACATCAGTAGAAATCCATGTGTTGCAAGGTGAACGCGAGTTTGCAGCTGATAACAAGACATTAGGCAGATTNATCTTAGATGGTGTTCCTCCAGCTCCTCGCGGTGTTCCGCAGGTAGAAGTGAGCTTTGATATTGACGCAAACGGCATTTTAAACGTAAAAGCTGTTGATAAGGCAACTAACAAGGAGCAGAAAATTACTATTACTGCTTCCACAGGATTAAGTGAGGAAGATGTAGAAAAGATGAAGGCTGACGCNGANACTCATGCGGATGAGGATAAAAAGAAAAAAGAAACCATAGAAGCGCGCAACATGGCTGATTCCTTGGTCTATACTGCGGAAAAGGCTATGGCTGATGCAGGTGATAAGATTACTGATGATATCAAGAAGCCGATTCAAGAAAAGATTGATGCTTTAAAGCAGTTGAAAGATGGTGATGATAAGGAAGCGATCACAAAAGCCTCTGAAGAGCTTTCCAAAGAAATGCAGAAGATTGGTGAGGTAATGGCTAAGGCTCAACAGGCGTCACAGCCACAGGGTGATGCTTCAGGTCAAGGTGCACCTACAGATGGACAGCCACAAGGCGATCCGACACAGGCGCAACCACAGGGTGATGCACAACCAAAAAATGCTGATCCAGTTGAAGGCCAGTACGAAGAAGTTAAGAAATAAATAACCACAACGCAAAAAACACTCCCCCTCCTGGATACAGAAGGGGGAGTGAGATAAGTAATAATAATTTTATGCCAAATGACAAAAATCCCGCTCAAGGTGGACAAGGTGGGCAAGTCCCACAACAAAATCAAATAAAAATCGCGGATAATATTCCTGGCGCGGAATATGCGAATATGATGCAGGTGAACCACACACAGGAAGAGTTTATGATGGTGTACATGAATGTGGCTGGCCAATCTGGCAGAGTCGCAAGCAAAGTTCTTACCAGCCCAGGCCATATGAAGCGCATAGTATCTGCACTCGCTGATAATATTAAAAAGTACGAAGGCCGGTTTGGAGAAATAAAAGTAGCAGATGCCCCGCAAACAAATACTGGAATTGGATTTGAGGAGCGGAAATAAAAAAGCCCGCGACATTGTCACGAGCTTAAGGAGCATTAGGGTTGACCTCTTTCTTATAAGATTGATATCACATCTGATACTGTGAGTTCAGGCGAATATTCAATTTTTTGCCCCCCTTCTTTGGCAATTTGCTGAAGTAACCTTTTTGCAGGAACCTCAGGCATCCCCAAGCCTGAAAGTGTGTATACATCTCCACAACGTTGCAGATGGTCCACAGATAAAGCTGTGGTTTGTGCAATCTGCGCTCGAGCCTGAATAGGTGTCATCTTTTCTCCCCTTTGTTAGTGTTGGTGTTTCGCTCCCCACGGACTAACAATAATTAAGATACTAATATTATTTAAAACAATTATCAAGATATTTTGTACATGAAATAGATGTATGGCTAATAAAGATTATTATAAAACCCTAGGTGTTTCTAAAGATGCGAGCCAAGATGAAATTAAGAAAGCATTTCGCAAGGAAGCGCATAAGCACCATCCAGACAAGGAAAATGGTAATGAAACCAAGTTTAAAGAAATAAACGAGGCATACCAGATTCTTGGTGACCAGCAAAAACGCAAACAATATGACCAATTTGGTGATTCTGCGTTCCAAGGTCAAGGATTTGGCGGAACTGGAATGAATTGGCAGGATTTTGTGCGGCAAGCACAGCAATCCGCCCAAGGCGGACAAGGGCAGGGCTTTGGCGGCGTTCAGTTTGACTTAGGTGATTTGGGTGATATTTTTGGTGAGATGTTTGGGTTCGGGGGTGGACGTCGTTCACGTCAAGCAGGGCCACAGCAAGGCGGGGACATGGAAATTGAATTAAGTGTAGATTTTGAAGATGCGGTTTTTGGAACTGAACGAAAGATTAGATTAGGACGTGTTGCAAAGTGCGAACATTGTAATGGAAATGGCGCAGAACCTGGAACCAAGATTTCTGAATGCGCAACATGCAAAGGTTCTGGCCAAGTTGTTCAAAACAGACAAACAATGCTTGGCACGTTCCAGCAAGCTTCAGTATGCCCAGATTGTAGGGGTGAAGGTAAAAAAGCAGAAAATCCATGCAAAGATTGTGGAGGTCCTGGCAGAGTAGAAAAGCAATCTGATGTTACTATCAAAATTCCAGCAGGTATAGATAATGGCCAAACAGTTCGCATGACAGGATTAGGCCATGCAGGAGAAAAGGGAGGCCCAAGCGGGGACTTATATATTCATGTGCGAGTTAAACCTCATAAACGCTTTGAACGAAATCAGTTTGATATTATNACAACAGAACCAATCTCTATTTCACAAGCAGCACTAGGAGATACTATTGAGGTAGAAACAGTTCATGGGGCAGTTAATTTAAAAATTCCAACAGGCACACAGCCAAATACTAAGTTTAAACTACGAGGCAAGGGTGTTCCTGAAATTAATTCATCATCAAAAGGGGATCATATTGTTATTGCAGAAGTTAAAGTTCCAAAAAAGCTTTCTCGCAAGGAAAAGAAGTTGTTTGAAGATTTGCAAGAATCTGAAGGTAAAAGTGGATGGTTCTAGTAAATAAAAAAACTCGCTGGGGCAAGCAGTGGGTTTTTATACGATAGGCTGCAAACGATTTGCAGCCAGAACATATTCGTGGATTTGACTATCCACAAAAGCCTGGATCCTTTTCTGTAAGAATCCAAGCTCAGTTTCTCCTAAATCCCATGCTCCTTTTCTATCGCTGTTGGGATTGTAGGGTAGGTGAGCATTGGTAGCAGTTAGTAGGTTACCTAGATCCAGTAGTAGTAATGGATCATTGAGCGGATGCGTGTTGAGCATGTTTGATTCATGGTCTGCGTGGCACACAACAAGCTCTTTTGGCTGTAGCCAAGCTTCTTGTACCCATGCCAATTCATGTTGCCTCCATTCATCTAATATGTCCTCAAGACCATGGATGGTAGTGTTTCTTTCGTGCGGACTGATTTTGATTATTGATGCGCTTGGAGCTTGCGCACGATATTGGAGATATAATAAATCAGTACTTCGCACTGCTATGGAGACAACCTCAAATTACGTGGATCTTTGTGCTAGGTATGCAGTACTAGAATCATGTTTGCTTTTTACCGTCATCAAGATACGGACAAGCAAGCGGTTGTCGAGCATTCTTAATGCTTTTACAGTGTTTAATATTTTGTCAATAACAGTGCAAAATGGTATAATTAGCTTGTATGTACTTGCTTCAAGCAGCTACAACAACCAATCTTGATGAAATAGCAACAACAACTTCTGCTTATCCGCAGTTAGGCGATGCATTTGCCAGTATTAACACAGCAATATCTGGATTTAATTTTCAAAACCCAACATGGGATTTATTTATAATCCTATTTTTTGTTGTGTCAGCATTTGTGTATGGCTTAACTTTGGGCCGCGATCGCATCATCCTAATATTGATCGCAGTATATATGTCTTTGGCAATTATTGGTGCAGCGCCTTTTGTTGATGAGCTTGTGATAGCTGATTTTGGGGAGAATAACGCGTTTGTATCTAAATATTATTATATTTTTAATAACATTTGTTGCGTTATTCTTTTTATTATCGCGAAGCGCGTTATTGCGGGCTTTAGCAAGATCAGATGCGCCAGGAGCGTGGTGGCAGATAATAGTGTTTAGTTTATTACATGTTGGATTATTAATAAGCATTACTCTTTCATTTATTCCAGAAGAGCATTATGGGCAATTGTCATCCTTTACTCGTGATTGGTTTGTTGGAGCGCAAGCAGAGTTTTTTTGGGTAATAGCGCCCATAGCGGCATTAGCCTTAGTAAGCGGAGAAAAAGACAAGTAGGCTCGCAAGGACAGCAGGCAGGACTATCTTTTTTTCTGAGTTATGCTAAAAAGCAGGCATAAGAAATGCCTGTTTTTAGAGTTGACGATTTACAATGTTTATGATATTATAGAGGCAGATAAAGGGAAATATAGGCGATTTTAGGCTAATTTTAGCCTAAAAAAAGCTATTTTCTCTATATATATAATATGGAAAATACTCCAAATACCAACTCAATATTAGATAAAGTAATGCAAGCAAAAGAAGAAGAAGAGCTTGCAAGCTTTAATCCGGTTGAAATTATTGCAAAGCTTTTTAGCGAGCTTGGAAGCCGCGAGCAAGACATTTTGCGCCGCAGATTTGGCTTGTATGGCAAAGGAAACGAGACTTTGGAGCAGATCGGCAAGAGCTATGAAGTTACTCGCGAACGAGTAAGGCAGATTGAAAACGCGGCAATCAAGCATATTAGGGATTTGGGATATTTTACAGACACTGTAAAGCCTGTTGAGGTTGTTGTTTTGACTGCCTTAGAAAAGCATGGAGGCATAATGAGCGAAGATCATATGCTGGAGTATTTGCTTTCAAGCGATGTAAAAGATGAATCATATTGCAAGCATTTATTGTTCTTGCTGGAAAAGCTTACTAAGAACAGAATTCTGCGTGAACAGCGCTCTAATTACAAGCCAAGCTGGAGAATGGATTTTGTTGAGTGGGATAGAGCGGAAAACACAATTAAGGAGCTTGTTAAAATTCTTGAGTCTCATGGCCAGCCAATTACGCAGGATGAGCTGATTTCAAAATTCAGGGAAACTCCTGTATTCAGCGATCACCTAAAGCATTATAATTTTGACGAGGAAGCAGCAGATCCAATCTACGCTCATCTTAGAACTACGGAAAAAATCAAGCCAAATCCATTTGATGAATGGGGCCTATCTAACTGGAACACTGTAACCCCAAAGCGAATGGGAGATAAAATTTATTTGGTAATGAAAAAGCACGGCAAGCCATTGCATTTTAGGGATATTGCCACCCATATTAATGACGCGCAGTTTGACTCTAAAAAAGCATATCCTCCAACAGTGCATAATGAGCTTATCTTAGATGATAGATATGTATTAGTAGGCAGAGGAATTTACGGGCTTAAAGAATGGGGTTTTGCTCCTGGAGTTGTTAGTGATGTTATTGAATCAATTCTATCTAAAGCAAATGGCCCTCTTACTCGCAATGAGATTGTGGAAGAGGTTCTTAGCCAGAGAATGGTTAAAAAGGGCACAGTATATCTAGCGCTTTCTAATAGCCAAAGGTTCGCAAAAGACAGCGAAGGAAAGTACAAAATGGTTGATGCTGTTCAGGCGCAATAATCATAAATAATACATAAAACCTAGAAAGCCCGCCTTTTGGTGGGTTTTTTGATTTTGTGGTATAATAACTGTGTATGTTCGGTCCAAATAACAAAGAATCAATTACAGCCTTAGCTGCTACTAATTTCCGCAATCAAGAGCGGAAGTTCGGCATTAAAACAGACGACAGAAGACGCCATGTTTATTTGATTGGAAAGACAGGAATGGGCAAATCAACAGTTTTGGAGAACATGATAATACAGGATATTCAAGAAGGAAAAGGAGTCGCGGTTGTTGATCCTCATGGTGATCTTGTGGAAAAGGTTGTTGAGTTTATTCCAAATGAGCGGGTAAATGATGTTATTTATTTTAATCCAGCTGATTTGGATTTTCCTATTGCTTTTAATGTGTTTGAAAAAGTAGACAGATCTCATCAGCATTTGATCGCGTCTGGATTAATCGGCATTTTTAAAAAGCTATGGGCAGATTCATGGGGCCCTAGATTAGAATATGTTCTTCGCAATGCAATATTAGCCTTATTGGAATATCCTGACTCAACATTGCTTGGAGTAATGCGCTTGCTAGTTGACAAGGGATACCGCAAAAAAGTAATTCAGCAAGTTACTGATCCTGTTGTGCGCTCATTTTGGGTGGATGAATATTCAAAATATCCAGACAAGTTCCAAAGTGAGGCAATTGCCCCTATACAAAACAAAGTAGGCCAGTTCCTTTCCAGTCCGGTTATCCGCAACATTGTTGGACAGGTAAAATCATCTTTTTCCATGCGCGATGTAATGGATAATAAAAAGATACTTTTGCTCAACCTTTCAAAAGGCAGGGTAGGAGAAGATAATTCAGCATTATTAGGAGCAATGCTTATAACTAAAATACAAATGGCCGCAATGAGCAGAGTTGATATTCCAGAACAAGAGCGCGAAGATTTTTATTTATATGTTGATGAATTCCAGAATTTTGCCACAGAATCATTTGCAAACATTCTTTCTGAAGCCCGCAAATACAGGCTTAACCTAATAATAGCGCATCAATATATTGAGCAGCTGGAAGAGCTGGTTCAGGCCGCTGTTTTGGGAAATGTAGGAACCATGATGCTGTTTAGGATTGGATCTACTGATGCGGAAGCTTTAGTTAAGGAATTTGAGCCTTTTTTTGAGGAACAAGATCTTGTTAATCTGGGCAAGTATGATGTGTATATGAAGCTTATGATAGATGGAATTTCTTCGCAGCCTTTTTCCGCTACAACGCTTCCTCCTATAGAAGGAAAAACAGAAAACAAAGAAAAGATGGTTAGTGTTTCCCGCGAAAGATATGCTACTGAAAGGGAAGTTGTGGAAGAAAAGATTACGCGATGGAGCGATGCTGGCAGAGCTTTAGAGGATGATGATGGATATAGGAAGCAGCAGCCGCGGCAAACAGCTCCAAGAACAATTCCAGCTCCGCAAATTTCCAGAGCTGGTAATGAGCCTCGTACTTTTTCAAATTCTAATGTTACATCTTCCGAGCCAGCTACAGTTGCAATAAATCAAGATCAAGACAAAGAAAAAAAAGATCTTCCTTTTTCAGCTTCCTGCGATGTGTGTGGAGTTGATATAAGGCTTTCATTTAAGCCAGATGGCAAAAGGCCTGTATATTGTAAAACATGCCTTAAAAAAATTAGAAATGGCGAAATTCCGCGATTAGAGCCTAAAAAAGCGAATACATTAAATAACGAAAATAAAGAAAAAGCAAAAACGCAAAAACCTTCAATCCCAGGTTCAGAATCCATTAACACTGGCCCAACAATATCTCTTTCAGATGCTATAAGCCAGGGCGTGCAAAAGTTTAATGGCTAGGTTGGGTAAAGAAATAAAAAATGAGAAATAAACAAAAACAAATTGATCCAGTAGCAAGTAAAATGCCTAAGTCAGTGGAAGAGCAATCAGGCATGGACCAGCTTAACTTGCAGTCATCAGACTCAATTACATGGCGCATATTCCGCATAATGTCTGAATTTGTGAGCGGATTTCAGTTTATTTCGCAATACGAAAAAACAATATCCATCTTTGGATCAGCTAGGTTTGAATCTAACTCCAGATATTACAAAGAAGCTTTTGAGCTGGCGCGCAAATTAGGCCAGTCTGGATTTAATGTTGTTACAGGAGGCGGCCCTGGAATTATGGAAGCCGCAAACAAAGGAGCAAGCGATGCCGGAGTTCACTCAATAGGCCTAAATATCCAGCTTCCATTTGAACAGCGAATCAACAGATATGTAACGCGCGGAATTGGGTTTCATTACTTTTTTACCCGCAAAGTAATGCTTTCGGCGGCAGGGCAGGCTTATGTGTTTTTTCCGGGAGGATTTGGAACTTTGGATGAATTTTTTGAGCTTGTAACTTTAATCCAGACAAAGAAAATGGAGCGCATTCCAGTTGTTTTATATGGCAAGGATTTTTGGAGGCCTTTAGATAAATTTATAGATGAAACAGTGTATTATGATTTTAAAGGAGTAGATAAAGAGGATATGGATATTTATACTATAGTTGATAATGTGAATGATGCTGTTAAACTGCTTAAAAAGTCAAAATCTAGATTTGATTTCTAAGCTTGTTTAGATGCGCGATATATGATTTAATCTAGTCTCGCATCTAATATGTCAAATTCAAATACAACAATTGCGGTTGGAATGAGCGGAGGAGTGGATTCGTCTGTTTCGGCGGCATTACTAAAGGAACAAGGCTACAATGTAGTTGGATTTTTCATGAAAAATTTTGGTGACACTTATGGGCTCAAAGTTGAAGAATGCCCTTGGCTCGAGGACAGGGAAGACGCAATGCGTGTTGCTAGTAAACTTGATATTCCTTTTCATACATTAGATTTTGAAGAAGAATACAAAAATCAAGTTCTTGATTATTTTTTTAAAGAATATGAAGCAGGCCGTACCCCTAACCCAGATGTGATGTGCAATTCCCAAATTAAGTTTGGCGTGTTTTTGGATAAAGCGCTTGAACTAGGGGCTGCAGGAATCGCCACTGGGCATTATGTTCGCAAATCCGAATCAAACGATCTTCTCAAGGGAATTGATGAGAACAAGGACCAATCATATTTTTTATATCGCTTGAATCAAAAGCAACTTTCAAAAGCCATGTTTCCGGTTGGTAATCACAAAAAGCCAGAGGTGCGTGAACTCGCGAAAAAGTTCAATCTTCCAAATCATGATAAGCGGGATTCCCAAGGCGTGTGCTTTATCGGACACGTGGATTTGCGTAAGTTTTTATCACAAAAAATTAAAGAAAAACCAGGAGATATTGTAAATGTCAAAGGTGAAAAAATAGGCCAACATTCTGGGTTATTTTGGTATACAATAGGCCAAAGGCGCGGTATTGATATAGGTGGTATTGGCCCTTTTTACGTCTTAAAACGCGATTTTCGCGCAAATAAGCTTATTGTTACAAACAACCCAAAACACGAGGAATTATACGCGTTAATAGTCAAAATCAATGATGTTAATTGGATAAGCGGAAAAGAGCCAAATCTGTCAAAAACCTATGAAGGCCGTGTTCGGTATCGTGAGAAATTAAGCAAGTGCAAAGTCAAAAGCATTGGCAATAACAAGTATGAGATCAAGTTTCAAGAGCCTCAATGGGCAGTAGCTTCTGGACAGTCAGTTGTTTTATATAATAAGGATGTTTGTTTAGGTGGAGGTATTGTCATATAGCTATATTTTCGGTATTATCAAATCATGACAACACAAGAGATTAGAGAGAAATATTTTAATTATTTTAAAGATAAAGAGCATGCCATTATTAGCCCTGCTTCTTTGCTGCCGGAAAATGATCCTACAACTTTGTTCACAGGATCTGGAATGCAGCCAATGGTGCCTTATCTTTTAGGAGAAAAACATCCAAAGGGCTTGCGCTTGGTAGATTCGCAAAAGTGCTTTCGCGCGGAAGACATAGATGAAGTGGGCGACAACAGGCATACTACTTTTTTTGAGATGCTTGGTAACTGGTCTTTGGGAGATTATTTTAAAAAGGAGCAGATATCATGGATGTTTGAGTTCTTAACTAAAGAGCTTGAACTTGATCCAAAACGATTATATATAAGCGTGTTTAGGGGTAATGAAGAATTTGATATTCCAAAAGATGATGAGGCAGTTAAGCTATGGCAAGACGAGTTTGCAAAGNATGACATAGATGCTAAGGCAGTAGACTTTGCAGAAAAAGATAGTATGCAAGATGGTAGAATTTTTTACTATGATGACACCAAGAACTGGTGGTCCAGAGCCGGGGCGCCAGCTAATATGCCAAATAAAGAGCCAGGAGGCCCTGATTCAGAAATATTTTGGGATTTTGGCGAAGAGCTGAATCTGCATGAATCATCTGAATTCAAGAATCAAGAGTGCCATATAAACTGCGACTGCGGAAGGTTTTTTGAGATTGGAAATAATGTGTTTATGGCGTATCAAAAAACTGAAAAAGGTTTTATAGATCTTCCAAATAAGAACATTGATTTTGGAGGCGGCTTGGAGCGCATGGCTGCGGCTGTTAATGATAATCCAGATATATTTTTAATTGATGTGTTCAGCAAAATGCGCGCAACTTTAGAGGATCTTTCAGGCAAGAAATACGACGAGGATGAGGATACTACACAAGCATTTCGTGTAATATTAGATCATATGCGCGCTGCAGTATTCTTGATTACGGACAGTGCAATTCCTTCTAATAAAGATCAAGGATATTTTACACGCAGGTTAATAAGGAGAAGTGTTAGATTTGCGCAGAAACTTGGGATTCAAGAAAGTTTCACATCTAAACTCGTAAAATCAGTTGCAAAGGAGTATAAGCAAGCATATCCAGAAGTTCACAAACAATTAAAGTCAATTATTACAGAAACAGAAAGAGAAGAAGAAAAGTTTTCTAAAACTTTAGCTGATGGATTAAAAAGATTTAATATTTTAGTTGGATCAGAGAAAACTAAAGATTTTATCATAAATGGAGAAGATGCATTTGATTTGTTTGCTACTTTTGGTTTTCCAATTGAAATGACAAAAGAATTAGCAGATGAACAAGATATTGGAGTTGATGAAAAAGGATTTTACGAAAGATTAAGCAAGCACAAAGATATTTCTCGCTCAGGTGCGGCGCAGAAGTTTAAAGGCGGCTTAGCTGATCACTCGGAGATATCTACTAAATATCATACTGCAACCCATCTTTTACATGCAGGACTTCGCAAGGTTCTTGGCGAGCATGTTGAACAAAAAGGAAGCAATATCACGGAAAAACGTTTAAGATTTGATTTTTCCCATCCTGATAAAATGACAGAAGATGAAATTAAAAAAGTAGAAGATTTCGTCAACAACGCGATTAAGGAAGATTATCCTGTTAGTTTTGCTGAAATGTCGGTAGAAGAAGCAAAGAAGAAAGGCGCATTAGGTTTGTTTGAATCTAAATATGGCGAAAAGGTAAAATTGTATTCAATTGGAGACATAAGCCACGAAATCTGTGGAGGTCCTCATGTGGAGAATACTGGTGTCATGGGTAAGTTTAAAATTACCAAAGAACAATCAGCAAGCGCGGGAATACGCAGGATTAAAGCAATCTTGGAGTAAGATACATGAAAAAAGAGAGCCCTCAACTGAATTTCAGCTGAGGGCTTTTAAAGGGGCGGCGATACCAAAATCGCGGTATACATGTAATCACCTGGGGAGGTGAAAATACCCTTACTTTGGTACAATTACCGCCCAAAAACTATGTACATAATTAGTTTATTGTCAACCACTAAAATATAGCCAATTTTGGGCCTTTTTTAGGCTTTAATTATATGGTATTTTATGATACCATAAATGCTATAAACAGCTAAATATATGAGTTTTTTAGATAAACTATTAGGTGATCCCGGAGACAGGCAAATCAAGAAAAAGATGCAGCCAATTGTTGCAAAAATCAACAGTTTAGAGCCTGAATTCAAGAGCAAAACAGATGAAGAATTAAAGGGATATACTGAGCAATTCAAATTACAGCTAAAAGAGGGAAAGACTTTGGATGATATTTTGCCCCAAGCTTTTGCCGTGGTTCGGGAGGCAGCAAAGCGCGCATTAGGCATGCGCCATTTTGATGTACAGCTCATCGGCGGAATGGTTTTGCACCAAGGCAATATAGCGGAAATGAGAACTGGAGAAGGAAAAACCATGATGGCAACCTTGGCTGTGTATTTGAATGCTTTAAGCGGAAAAGGAGTTCATGTTGTTACAGTTAATGATTATCTTGCGCGCCGCGATGCTGTATGGATGGGCAAAATTTATGATTTCCTAGGATTAAGCATTGGCACAATTCAGCATGAAAAATCATATATTTATGACGCAGGAGTAAAAGCCGCAACAGATAAGGATCAAGAGCAGGATTCAGAAGCATCATCTCCGCTCGTAGAAATTGATTATGACCATCTTCGCCCTGCAGAGCGTCGCCAGGCTTATGAAGCAGACATTACATATGGAACAAATAATGAATTTGGTTTTGATTATCTGCGCGACAACATGGTAGCGGACGCGGACCAGATGGTGCAAAGGGATTTCAACTTCGCGATCGTTGACGAGGTTGACTCAATCTTAATTGATGAGGCGCGTACTCCGCTCATAATCAGCGCTCCAGACAATAGGCCAATTGATGAATATTATAAATACGCCAAGCTAGTTACCCAATTAAAGGAAAATGAGGACTATAATGTAGATGAAAAATTGCGCGCGTCTACTTTAAGCGAGGCTGGAATCAAGAAAATGGAAAAAGCCCTTGGAATGGAAAACATCTACACAGAAGGGGGATTAGGCGTGGTTCATCATCTTGAGCAAGCTTTAAAAGCAAATACTTTATTTGAAAAAGATAAAGATTATGTAATTAAAGACAACGAAGTTGTGATAGTTGATGAGTTTACAGGCAGAATGATGCAAGGCCGCAGATATAGCGAAGGCTTGCACCAAGCAATTGAGGCAAAAGAAAACGTGGAAATCAAGCGCGAATCTCGCACTCTCGCAACTATTACATTTCAGAATTACTTTAGAACTTATCCAAAACTCTCTGGAATGACAGGAACAGCAAAAACAGAAGAAGAAGAGTTCAGGAAAATTTACGGGCTGGATGTTTTTGTAATTCCAACTAACAAGCCAATCGCGCGCATTGACTCGCCAGACAGGGTGTATAAATCCCGCAAAGGAAAGTATGAGGCTTTGATTAAAGAGATTAAAAAGATTAATGATAAAGGCCAGCCAATCCTAGTTGGAACAGTTTCAATTGAGCAGAATGAGGAATTTGACCAATTGCTTAAGCAAGCAGGAATAAAACATGAAGTATTAAACGCTAAAAACCATGAGCGCGAAGCAGAAATAATTGCTCAAGCAGGCGCAAAAGGTTCAGTAACACTTGCTACGAACATGGCAGGACGCGGAGTTGATATTGTATTAGGCGGAGCTCCTTTTGGCGAGGCTCGCGCAAACGAGGTCAAAAAACTTGGTGGATTATATGTCCTAGGAACTGACAGGCACGAGGCTCGCAGAATTGATAATCAGTTAAGAGGGCGCGGCGGAAGGCAAGGAGATCCAGGAGCTTCCCAATTCTTTATATCTGTGGAAGATGATTTAATGCGGATTTTCGGTTCAGACCGCATCAAGAACATGATGAACAGATTAGGCGTTCCAGAGGATATGCCAATTGAAAATAAAATGGTTTCAAAGTCAATTGAGTCCGCGCAAAAAAAAGTTGAAGGAAATAATTTTGATATTAGAAAGCATGTTGTTGAATATGATGATGTAATGAACCATCACCGCGAAGCAATTTACAAACAGCGGCGAGGAATCTTGAAAGCGTCAGATGAAGAAGGTTTGCGCGAGCAGATTTTTGATATGATTGATAAGGAAGTTCAGCAAGTGGTTAACTTGCATGCTGGAAGCGAAAATCATCAGCAATGGAATTTAAAAGAAATTGAGCAGACAATGCAAACTATTTTTCCACCAGACACTTCACTTGATATCGCAGAAGTGATAAAACCCGCAGAAGAGAAGGACAAAGGAAAAGACGCTGAAATGAGGTCAAAATTAATTGATCACATTACAGATAAAGCTGAACACACATATGATGAAATGATTAAATCAGTTGGCGATGACCAGGAACAAGTTAAAAAGCTGGAGCGCGCAGTTTTACTCAACTCAATTGATACGCTTTGGATGGATCATTTAGATGCATTAGATAATCTTCGCACCGCGGTCGGCCTTCGCGGTTATGGCCAGCGAGATCCTTTGGTTGAGTATAAGCGGGATGCTTATGGATTGTTCCAGCAATTGCAAGGCTCTATCCAGAATCAAGTTGTGTACAGCGTTTTTAAAATTTTGGCGGCGCGAGGAGTTCAGTCTCAAATTCAGAATAGTCCAGAGCAAGCACAGCGCCTGCTTAATACATTAGGAAGCAGCTTATCAGCTTTGCAAGGATTGAGGTTCTCGGCTCCTGCAAAGACAATGAGCCATGGAACTGAATCACCAATGGCTCAATCATCTCAATCAGGCACTCAACCAGCCGCAGTAGTTAGCCAAGACCAATCTTCATCTAGCTCGTCATCTTCTGTAGAAACCGCTTCCCGCAATCGTTTTGACGGGGAAAAGGTCGGCAGAAATGACGCTTGCCCTTGCGGTTCTGGCAAAAAGTTTAAAAAATGCCATGGAAAATAAATAAAATTATGGACATAGACATAGAAAAATTAATCAAAGCCGCGAAAGCAGGAAGCGAGGTGCTTAAAAAATATTTTGGAGAAGTTTTGGAAACAAAAGAGAAAAACGATGCATCTGATTATCAAACAAAAGCAGACCTAGAGTCCGAGGCCGCGATTTTCAAACATATTAAATCAGATTTTCCTGATTTTAATATTCATTCTGAAGAAGAAGGAATAACTGATAAAGGATCGGACTACACAATTATAATTGATCCTTTGGACGGTACAAATAACTTTGTTCTTGGGGTGCCTCTTGTAGCAGTATGCGTAGCAATTATCAAAAATAATAAAACAATAGCCGGGGTGGTGCATAATCCTATAATTGATCAGACATATTATGCACAGCTTGGAAAAGGATCATATCTTGAAGGTAAAAAGCTTTCAGTAAACAAGGAATCAGATATTGAGCGAGCAAATGTCTCTTATATCCAGGGATATAAGACTGGCAATCATACAGAAGGGGATATGTTGTCCAGAATACAAAACGCGGGTGTTAAGCGAGCGCTAACTCTTTGGTCGCCAGGGCTTGATTTTTGCTTGCTTGCAAGCGGCAGGATAGAGGCAATTATCATCAATCAAATGGAGATATATGATTATGTTCCGGGAAAATTGATTGCCACAGAAGCAGGCGCAAAAGCAACTGATTTTAATGGAAATAATGAACTAGATACTAAGAATGACTCTTTTTTAATAAGCAACAACACAGCAGTTCATCAGAAAGTTCTTGATTTGTTAAAATAATATTTATGAAACTTATCCTTGGTTCACAATCAAAACCACGCCAAAGAGTCCTAAAAAAAATGGGATATGATTTTGAAGTTGTTGTGCCTGATATTGACGAAAAAGCAATAAGAAATCCTGATCCTAAAAAGCTGGTTATTAAAGTCGCGAACGCGAAAGCAGATGATATCATCAAAAAAGTTTCAAAAGAAGCAATAGTCATCACTGGTGATTCAGTAACAGTTGTTAACAGAGAAATAAGAGAAAAGCCAGAAACCAAAGAACAGGCATATACTTGGCTTAAAGAAATATCACAAGGCGTGCGCTTAACTCAAGTCAGCTCTGTTGTCGTAACAAATACCAAAACTAATAAAAGAGTTCATGAGGCACAAGAAGCAAGCGTGATATTTAAGGATTTGCCAGAGCAAGAGGTAAAAGAATTTGTTGAATCAGGAGATGTGTTCAACTTCGCAGGAGCGTACGCGATTGAGTTTGATCCATTTAAGAGCAGTATTAAAGAGCTGAAAGGAGAGATGGAAACCATAATCGGCTTGCCAAAGGAATTGACTAAAAAGTTACTTAAGGAAATTGAGTATAAATAGTTGCAAATATTAGGGAAAATGATATAATAATATAGTTATGCAAGAACAAAAAAATGTAATAAAAATATTAGAAATGCTTTTAGATGAGAGAATGAAAAATCTCGCCACAAGAAGTGAATTGATTGAATTTAAGGATCAAATATTAAGTTCTATGGACGTCAATAATAAAAAACTTGACCTAATACTAACTGAACATCCAGCAATGAATCACGCAATTGACGAAAATAGAATCAATATACAAAATCATGAAGCTAGAATTCAGCAGGTGGAAACAAAAACAGGATTATCATAACACAGCATGGCATCTAATAGACAACAAGTTTGGACATTATTTTTACTCATTATAGTCCTTGGATTTATTTCAGGGTCTATTTTTGTGGGCAATCTTCCCCAAGGCTGGCCTGCTCGCGACTGGTTTGGCCGCTTTCGCGCGCATTTAGGTTTAGACTTGCAAGGAGGCGCGCATCTTGTATATGAAGCAGATACAACGCAAGTAAGCTTTGAAGACGCTGAAACAGCGGTCGCGGGCGTGCGCGACGTAATAGAGCGCAGAGTAAATGCATTAGGCGTATCAGAGCCAATTGTGCAGACATCAAAGCAGGATAATCGTTTGCGCATAATTGTGGAGCTTGCTGGAGTGTTTGATGTTAATGACGCAATCGCGCAAATAGGGGCAACTCCTTTGTTGGAATTTAGAACAGAAACAATTCCTCCAGAGGCAGAAGAGATTACAGAGGAAGAGCGCAAGGTTCGCGAAGAATTCAATCTTCAGCAATTAGCAAAAGCAAATANCACAATCCAAAAAATTATAGACGCGGATGGGCAGAATTTCGCAGAGCTTGCGGCAGAGCTTTCAGAAGATCCTGCAAATGCTCCAAATGGAGGGGATTTAGGATTTATGCAGAGAAATCTTTTAGTTCCAGAATTCGGAAATGTATTATTTGAAGGCTTAACAGCAGAAGGCGAAACAACAGTAGAGCCCATAGAAACAGAGTTTGGGTATCATATTATCCAAAGATTAGAATCACGTGAATCCGCAGATCATCAAGGAGTACCCATACAAGAAGTTCGCGCGCGCCACATACTGTTCCGCACCCAGTCTTTAGAAGGGGATATGCCGCAATATGATCCTTGGACAAACACAGAACTAGGAGGCAAGCAATTAGAGCGCGCAGAAGTGCAGTTTGACAACTTCTCTGGAGCGGCCACAGTTGGGTTGATTTTTGACGAGGAAGGAGATAGATTATTTGAAGAAATTACAGACGCGAATGTGGGCAAAAGAGTTGGAATATTTTTAGATGGAGCTATAATATCTTCTCCAGTGGTTCAGCAGAAAATTTCAGGAGGACGCGCGGTTATAACTGGCAACTTTACAATTCCAGAAGCGCGCGAACTAGTAGAAAGGCTTAATGCAGGAGCTTTGCCAGTTCCTATCAACTTAATTGGCCAGCAAACTGTTGGCCCAACTCTTGGAGCTGTGTCAGTTCAAAAAAGCTTTACTGCTGGGCTTATTGGCTTTGCATTAGTTGTATTATTGATGCTTATAATCTACAGAGTTTCTGGGTTGCTTGCTGTAATAGCATTACTATTCTACGCAAGCATTGTGTTTAGCTTGTTTAAGCTGATTCCAGTTACTCTCACATTGGCTGGAATTGCTGGATTTTTGCTATCTATAGGCATGGCTGTTGATGCTAATGTTTTAATATTTGAGCGCTTGCGCGAGGAATTAAAAGCTGGAAACGCTTTTCATCACGCTGTAGCGACTGCGTTTGACAGGGCTTGGAACTCTATTCGGGATTCAAATGTATCAACCCTCATCACTTGCTTGATTTTGGCTTGGTTTGGAACTTCGGTTATAAAAGGATTTGCAATTACTCTTGGCTTAGGTGTGCTTGTCTCAATGTTCTCGGCAATTGTAATTACGCGCATGTGGATTGAGGTTGCTGGAAAATGGGGCTGGCTTTCTAAAAAGAAATGGTTTTGGGGAGCATAATATGAATATTATCAAACATCGCAAAATATACTTTACAATATCAGGCTTATTAGTCGCAATAAGTATTTTTGTGATAGCTTTGTTCGGCCTAAATCTTGGAATAGATTTTACTGGAGGATCTTTAATGGAAATCAGTGTTGATAAGCGCGTATCCACTGATGCTCAAGAAATCGGAAAAATTTTAACTGAAATTGAAGTAATACAAGATGCTGATTCAGATGAAAATTCAGAAGGTCAAGATAATACATCAAAATCAAAGCCTTTGCTGGAAAATGTCCGCGTTCAAAAAACAGGTGAATTAGGATATTTATTGCGGTTTAGGGATGTAAGCCAACAAGAGCATGAGCAGATAATGAGCAAACTGAATTTTGAATTAAGCAAACAGCTTCCAAAAGATGAGACCAAGGATGCTGATTCATCAGCAGATGCATCAGAAGATATTACAGAAGCTGTTGAATCATCAATACAAGCAACTGATTCAGAGGGAAATCCTATAGATATTCAGCTTGAGCCGGTAGAAGGCGTAGTTGCCCAATCTTCAGTTATTACAATTGGCGGAGAAATCGTTGTAAATGAATTAAGGTTTGAATCCATTGGCCCAGTTATAGGGGAAGAGCTTAAGCAAAAAGCTATTTACGCCATTATCACAGTCATAATCGCAATTGTGTTTTACATTGCATGGGCTTTCCGCAAAGTAAGCGATCCTGTTTCCAGCTGGAAATACGGAGTAACAGCTATTATAGCTCTTATGCATGATGTAATAATTCCAACTGGAGTTTTTGCTATCTTAGGATATGCGGCTGGAATTGAGATGGATATTTTGTTTGTTACTGCATTGCTTACGATTATAGGATTTTCTGTGAATGACACAATAGTTGTGTTTGACAGAACACGCGAGAATCTTAGCCGCGATCATCACAGACATGAATTTGAATGGATTGTGAATAAAAGCGTGAACGAAACCATCCGCAGGTCAATTTATACTTCTTTAACCACATTTGTGGTCTTGCTAGCTGTTTATCTATTTGGTGGAGCATCAATTAGCAATTTTGTGCTTGCTTTAATGATTGGCGTTATTGTTGGTACATATTCATCTATTTTCTTGGCTTCGCCTTTGCTTGTTGCGTGGGAAAAGCGCTCGCGCAAATAAAACGCAATGTTCATAATTCACATACCTACTACTATGCACTAGTGGTGTGTTTTGTGGTATACTATATGTAGTATGTCTAAAGAACGTCAATCAGGTGTTGGGCAAGGTTTTGAACAACTTGCTCGCATAGATACGTCAAAACTAAAAACAGAAACTCCCAGAAGCCGTCTTTTAGATGATATTCAAGCGCTTAAGGCCGAGTTTCAAAAGGATCCAAAAAAGTATGCAATGCAGATTGCTGAACTAGAGGAATTAGCTAGTGCTTATTTGGGATCTCCTGATAATAATGATGCAAGCGCTGCTGCAGCGCTAGAAGATACAAAAGAACAATTAGAAGGAATCAGGTTGAGAAGTGTGGAACCAGAAGTTGCAAAACAACGAGATATTCCACATATGCGCGGGGGTAATGGATCAGAAAAAGAAAAAAAAGAATCAATATCTCCAGAACAAATAGGTGATTCAATTACACGTGCTTTGGATAATATTGGAAGAACTGTAAGAGCAATACATCAAATATATCCAACATTGAGCGCGCATGCTAAAGAGGAATTGCATGGATATGTTTCAACCGCGCAAATGAGAAACTTAGGTGAGTACAATACCCAGTTGCGAGCATATCGGGATAGAACTGATTTAGATGATACTCATCTTCAACAAGTTATTCAGCGAGAAATTGCTGAAGCA
>NZBL01000012.1 GCA_002687895.1 bacterium
GATCGATGTAAAGAATCTTTTGTAACAAATGTAAGTCAGATAAACTACAGGAAATAACCTAATAGTATACAAATTTAAACGCTCAACCAATCAATCGGCTGAGCGTTTTTTTTTGCGGACGTACGGCGAGTATCATTTTAACTTCGGCAAGGTAACGTCATTTGACGCGCCAACNGT
Source organism: bacterium (assembly GCA_002687895.1). Lineage (GTDB taxonomy): Bacteria > Patescibacteriota > Patescibacteriia > UBA2169 > UBA2169 > UBA2169. The sequence continues at coordinate 178 of NZBL01000012.1, forward strand.
TAATGATATATCACGGCGGTACTTCCTTNNCTTGTTTCCGTTCTTGTATATAGTGTACTCAATGCGCACNNTNCCTTCTGGGGTTTGCACTGGCACAAGAATCGGANCNCTTCTTTCNCCAGGAGANACCATTATCACNGCCCCAGATCCNGGAGCATANANATGGTATCTGANATTAACTCCATCAGACTTCTTGTATGGGTTAATAAAAATAGCCTTTGTCCTAGTGGGATTAGTTAATACAGCGCCACCTTCAATAAAAGTAAATCCAGGCCCAGCGCATCCGGAAAAAATTATCGCAAACGCAAAGAANAAAAGAACTATTAACNGTCNCATTACNAGCCTCCTTTGTNTNAGAGAATGATTTCTGTTTTGTACTAAATTGCGATCTATTACTGTAACATAAAATAATAACCTTTGTCAATTGACTTTGTATGTACATTGTATATACTTTATGCATACCAATTAACTAAACAAGTCTATGAAAACAGCAGTTGTAAATTTCAAAACAACTCCATCGGTTAAAAAAGGAGTACAAAAGTACGCGCAAGAACGAGGCATCTCATTAAGCGCTTTACTGAATCAATATATGGCACACATAAATACGCAAAGACAATCACAAGTAAAGCTAAATACGCAACTCGCAAAAGACGCGCAAGAATTAGCGAAAATAGATACCAACAATGAAGAACCGTCTGATTGGCTCATAAACGAACTAAAAGAATCTGAGAAAGATAGAAAAAAAGGCCATACCTCTCCGGCGTTTGATAATGCAGAAGACGCAATAGCTTGGCTTAATGACCCAAACGCAAAATATGAAGATCAAATTTAGCACCAGATTCAACAAAAGATATCGTAAAATACCCGCCAAAATACAAATAGCAACTAATAAAAGAGTTATATTATTTCAAAATGACAAATATTATCCTGTTTTGAATAATCACGCGCTTGCAGGCAAGTGGGCAGGATATCGCAGTATTAATATTACTGGAGATTGGCGCGCATTATTTCGAGAATTTGATAATGGAAGCCTAATTTATTTCGACATAATAGACACACACAGCAACCTATACAGGCATTGATTTATTTGCCGTTTTTTGATACTATAGTGCCATGTCAGGACACAGTAAATGGAGCTCAATCAAGCATAAGAAAGCAGCGACCGATGCAAAAAAGGGCGCTGTTTTTACACGAATGGCAAACAACATCGCATTAGCAGCNCGCGAGCATGGAGCAGACCCAGAAACCAACTTTAAGCTGAAAATGGCAATAGATCAGGCAAAAGCATTTAATGTTCCAAAGGATAATATAGAGCGCGCAATCAAGCGCGGAACAGGACAAGGCGATGGAGATCAGCTGCAAGAGGCAATTTACGAAGCATATGGCCCAGGAGGAACAGCAATCATCATCAAAGTAATTACAGATAATACAAACAGGGCTGTTTCCGACATTAGGCACGCTTTAACCAAGCATGGCGCAAGTTTGGGTAAAACCGGATCAGTAACATGGAATTTTGATTTGAAAGACGGCGAATACGCACCTAAGCAGACAATTGAACTTGATGAAGCAGTTAAAAAGAAACTAAACACTTTAACAGACGCATTAGAAGAACTAGAAGATGTTCAGGATTATTATACTAATGAGGCTTAAGTTGNTTAAATACTATGATCATCCTTGGAATAGATCCAGGCATAGCAGACACAGGCTTTGGGGTTGTAGAAAAACAAGGCGACAATTACACGGAGATTGACCATGGCAGCATTAGTACGCTAAAATCAGATAGCCTTGCAAAGCGCTTGCAAGAACTATACCGCGAACTCACGAAACTCATAAAAAAGCATAACCCAGAGCGAGTAGCAATAGAACAGTTATTCTTTGCCAAAAACGTAAAAACAGCAATTACAGTTGCGCATGCCAGAGGAGTAGTATTGCTTGCGGCGCAAACTGCAAAATGCGAAATAGCAGAGTTTACTCCTTTGCAAATAAAGCAGGCTTTAACCGGATATGGAGCCGCGGACAAGAGGCAGATGCAGGAAATGACAAAAATTACTCTTAAATTAAAAACAATTCCAAAGCCAGATGACGCAGCAGACGCCCTTGCCATAGCAATATGCTGCGGACAAACAAAACAATATGCCTAATAACAAACTAAAAATTGTAACAATATCAGCAGAAGTAGCGCCTTTTTCCAAAGCAGGCGGCTTAGGCGATGTTGCGCGCTCTCTGCCAAAAGCCTTAAAACGTAAAGGGCATAAGGTAATTGCAATAAGCCCTTTGCACGGAGTAATTGACCCTAAAAAACACAAGCTCAAAAAGCTTGGCAATGACATACCTATAAAAATGGATGAAACCAAAACCCTCTCCTTTGACTATTGGCGCGGATATTTAATGGAAGATCTGCCAGTATATTTTATTGACCGCAAATCATATTTTTCTGGATTTAAAACCATATATGGAACAAAAATTTCTAATGAGAGATTTTTCTTTTTTAATTTAGCCGCCATCAAGCTCATAGAGCTTCTTAATCTTGCGCCGGACATTATCCATTGCAATGATTGGCACACAGGATTAATCCCCTATTTTATACGAAAACGATTTAAAAAATCAGAATATATATCCAAAGCCGCGACTGTTTATACTATTCATAATCTCGCGTACCAATCAGGGCACGCGAAAAACACCCTAAAAAAGCCAGATGATGCAGATTCCAGGCTCCCTAGGTTTACAGACACAGACGCGCTAAAAGGAATTAACTTCGCCAAAAGAGCCATTGTAAACAGCGATCTAATCAACACAGTGTCAGAACAATACGCAAAAGAGATCATGACCCCGAAATTTGGCGAAGACCTTAACCGCATACTTAAAAATAGGATTAATAGAGTGTTTGGAATTGTAAATGGCATTGATTATGATATTTTTAATCCCAAAAAAGATCCAGACATTAAAAAACATTATTCCCACCGCTCGCTTGGGGACAAAGTCGCGAACAAGCTGGATTTGCAGAAAAAATTCAAGCTTCCAAAAAACAAAGACATTCCATTGCTGGGAATGGTAACTAGAATTACAGAACAAAAAGGATTTGATTTGCTGATGAAGATTGCTGATGATCTTTTAGCGCAGGATATTCAGCTTGTGCTTGCTGGCAGCGGGGACAAAACCTATGAAAACTTTTTTAGAAAGCTCCAAAAAAAATATCCCAAAAAGGTCGGAGCCCACTTGGAGTTTGATACTAAAAAGGCTGTGCAAATTTACGCGGGTTCAGACATCTTTTTAATGCCTTCACGCTTTGAGCCGTGCGGATTAGGACAATTAATTAGCATGCGCTATGGAAGCGTGCCTTTGGTGCACGCTGTTGGGGGCTTGGTTGATACTATTACAGACTATGATCCTAAAACAAAAAAAGGAAATGGATTTGTGTTTAATGAGTATGATCCAAAACAATTCTTAATTGCTGTTATTCGCGCTATTGAAACTTATCAGCATAATGAGGCATGGAAAAAATTAGTAATAACCGGCATGAAGCAGTCTCATTCATGGGAAATTCCAGCAGAAAAGTACGCTGAATTATTTAGACGTGCCATTAAATTAAAAAACCATAATAGAAAATAAATCTATGAAACCAATAGAACAGCTGTTTGATCCAAAATTTGCAAAACAATACCTAGAAAAGCATGCTCCAAATTTTACAAGCGAACATAATCTTTCTGGTTTGACTGTTAAATCAATAAAGCGTAATATTGGGGGTGATTTCTATCATGTGGTTATTCAGTATGATGCTCCCTCTCTTGGACATACATCGATTTTCTGTACAGCACATGCCGAAGAAGACCGAAACATTGCCTTTCGCGCCCTCTCATTTATCAATAAACATGGCTTTAAGGGCAAGGATGTATTTTTACCTAACCCACTCTTTTTTGACAAGAAGTTAAAGGTATTTTGCTACCAAGGCGTAGACGGCAAAAACCTTTTATATTACATCACACAGCAAAAAACTGATCTCTCCCGCTACCTCAAGCAAGCTGCACACTGGATTGCAGCCTTACACCAAACTCCAATCAATAAGACAAAAAATTTTAATCCAGCAAACAGCTACATTAAAACTGCAATTCCTGCAGATTACTTTTTGCCAAAGATTAATCGGTTGTTCCCAAATAATTACCAGGAAATAAAAAGCCAATTCGAAAAACTAGTTAAATTTGAAGAAAAAAATATCAGCACACTAAATAGGAAATACCTTATCCATGGTGATTTTCATCCAGAAAATGTTATTATCAATGCATCAGATGGCAAGGTCTCGGTAATAGATTTTACTGATATTTGCTTAGCAGATTGGACGCGCGATGTAGGAAGTTTTATGCAGCAGCTACGCTACATGTCGCGAGGAATGCGCAATGATGATGAAACCAAAAAATACCAGCAGCTATTTATGAATGAATACCTTACAACGCTCAACATCAAAAAAACTACTGCAATTGAAAAAAGAATTACATTATACAGAGCATGGACAGCTATACGGAGTACTATCTTTTTCCTTACCAAAGAGCCAGCAGAACCCAGAAATGCCGCAACAGAACTAAACATGACACAAGAGCTTATTTCAAAACTATGAGGATTTTACAACTTTTAAAATTTCCACTTTGGGGCTCTGGATCTGGCACCTATGCACGCAACCTTTCGGAAACTTTGGCGGAAAACGAAAAACACCAAGTAGCTATTGTTGCGCCTGACAAACGAAAACCTAAAAAGGTTAAACTCTATACAGTGAAACTACCCTTTTTTGCTGCATTTACAGGCCATCCAGAACACAAAAAGTGCAAACTCTATCATGAACTTTCCGCAGATGAGTTGACCCAAATCTATGATGCCTTTTTTCAAACTGCCATTAACGCAGTAAAGGAATTTAAGCCTGATATTATTCATGTGCACCATGCCTCGTTTTTAACATGGATTGCAAAATACATAAAAAATGTACACCACATCAACTTTATTGTTACAGCACATGGCACTGGATTGCACAATACCGCACTAAACAGGCAAATGTTTGAGAAACAAACCACCGAAGCTCTGCTCGCGGCCAAACGAGTAACCGCAGTAAGCGGAGATACCAGAAAATGGGTACATGACTTACATGGCCGTGATTTTGCCCGCAATATGCGTACTATTCCTGGCGGCATTTTAGCAAAAACCTTTGCCGCGCAAAGAGATATTAAAATAATAAACAAAAAATATAATCTTAAAAACAAAAAAATTGTTCTTTTTTCTGGCAAGCTTACTCCTCTTAAAGGGGTTTCTTACCTCATAAAAGCCGCAAAAGATATTAATGGAGAGGTAATAATTATTGGTGGTGGAAGTGAAGAAGAATCACTTAAAAAATTAGCCAAAAAGCATGATATTAAGAATATACGCTTTTTGGGATATATTGGAAAAAATAGGCGCCAAGAATTATTAGAATTCTATTATCGCGCAGATGTATTTGTCGCACCATCAGTGTGGGATGAGCCACTTGGACTTGTGATTCTAGAAGCCATGGCATGTAGCACTCCGGTTGTAGTAACTCGAAAGGGAGGCATTCCTTTGGCAGTTAAAGACAGGGTAAATGGTTTATTTGTAAAAGCCAGAAACAGTACTGATATTGCAGAAAAGGTTAATAATCTTTTGCATAACGAAAACCTGAGAACACGACTTGGTAACAACGCCAGAAAAACTGTGCTAGAAAAATTTACCTGGAAAAAAATAGCAACTAAATTTTTGCGCATCTATCGTGCAAGCCATAATGGTACTAACAGCGGGAATGGAAACAAAAAACACAAACACTAATTTGTCCATATTCAGGGTATGATATACTATACATGAAGATAAGTTTTGTTTATTATTTACACCATGAAGAAAAATAAAAAAATACATATAGCAATCCTTGCACCAGTATTCCTACCAATTCCACCTAAAAAACAAGGTGGATCTGAGTGGATCGTGTATCACCAAGCCAATGGTTTGGTTGATTTAGGATTTGACGTAACATTGTTCGCAGTTAAAGGATCCAAAACAAAAGCAAAGCTTGTTCCAGTTGCCGGGAAAGGTGTCCGCGATTATCCTACTAGCCTTGATACCATGGAATCCTCTCGTGGATTGCGGCTTGAAAACACTTTTATTGCTAATCTCCTCACAAAACTCATAAAATACAAACACAACTTTGATATTATTTTTAACCATACTCGCGGCGGAGAAATAATGCTGCCGCTTACAAGGCATATACAAGCACCAATAGTACATGTACTACATCTTCCACTCTTTAAAGAAGTCGCGGACATATACCAACAATACCGCGCACCGCTTGTTTCGATTTCCAATAACCAAAGAGAAGGATTTAAAAAACTCAACTATGCTGGCACTGTGTATAATGGAGTTGATGCATCTGAATTTACTTTTAACCCAAAACCAAAAGACTATGTTTTTTGTATTGCAACCATTGGTGAGCACAAAAATACGCTTGATGCAGTTCTCGCAGCCAAAAAAGCTCAAACAAAACTCATACTAGCCGGCAAAATAAGGGACCAAGATTACTTTGAAAAGAAAATTAAACCACATATTGATGGAAAAAAAGTACAATACAAAGGTGAAATTGGATTTAAGGAAAAAATTAAGCTGTACCGCAATTCCAAAGCACTACTGTTCCCAACAAAATGGCAAGAGCCTTTTGGCCTTGTTGCTATTGAGGCGCTTGCATGTGGGACACCAGTGATTGCTTACAAGAATGGAGCACTTCCTGAAATTATTGATAATGGAGTAAATGGATTTCTTACTAAAAACGTAAGACAAATGGCTCTAGCTATTAAAAAAATTAACAACATTAATAGGCATGTATGCCGCCAATCAGTAGAAAAAAAGTTTACCACAGAAATTATGGTTAGTGATTACGCCGCTATCTGCCACAAACTAACCAAACACTAACTATGCGTATTGGTATGTTGGTTCCGTCAATTTACATGTCCCAAAAACGTTTTAAAGACATGATCTTTGCACCGCGTGATTTAGCGCTTGCATTGGCAGACGACCTAGTTGCTCGCGGCCACAAAGTTTTTTTGTTCACAACACACGACACAAAATCGCGCGCAACAATTGTTGGTGGTGAACCACAGCTTGCCTACGAAAAGCTAAAGCAAGAAAAAATCAAAAACGCGCCTGAACCAAAAAAGACCATTGCAACCTTTTATACCACTAAGCGAGAGTTTGAACGAGATCTTACGCTCAAAGCATACCACATGGCGCACAAAGGCAAACTTGACATTATCCACTCCTACCACGATGACCTTGCGCACTACTTTGATGATCTTTCTCCGATCCCAACCATATACACCATGCATGACCCCTTACCCCAAAAAGGAAGTATCGAGCACTGGCGTCTCGAGCGTTTTACACACCACAACTTTATCTCGATTTCCTCAAATCAGCGACAAACATCAAAGCTCAACTGGGTAGCCACCATTCACCATGGAATCGAGACAAATAATATCCCGTTTCAAGAAAAACCCAAAGACTACCTTGCTTTTATAGGACGGTTCGTCAAAGCCAAGGGAATTGAATCTGCTGTTCGTGTCTCAAAAAAGACCAAACACAAACTTAAAGTTGCTGGCCGTTCGTTTAACGAAAAGGACTCATATTACACAAAAACACTCGCTCCTCTGTTTAAACACAATAGCGTCAAAGAAATGGGAATGCTCAATACAAAACAAAAATATACCTTTTTAAAAAACGCAAAAACTATGCTTTTTCCTATTCAGTGGGAAGAGCCATTTGGATTGGTTATGGTAGAGGCAATGGCATGTGGTACACCTGTTGTAGCTTATAATCATGGCTCAGTTCCAGAAGTAATAGAAGACGGAAAAACCGGCTTTGTGGTAACAAACGAAAAAAGCATGGTTAAGGCTGTAAAAAAAATCTATGACATGCCAAGGCAGGAATACNTGGCAATGCGCCATGCATGCAGAAAGCACGTAGAAAGACATTTTTCAGTCGAACGTATGGCGCAAGACCATGAAACATTGTATCATAACCTCATAAAAAGAAACAAAAAGTAGTTTGTCATGCCAAACAAAAACAAAAAATTTACCAGCCGTCATGGTGGGCCAAAATCAGAACTACGTAAAGACTATATTCAAGATAAGTATGTTATTATCGCGCCCCAGAGAAAATCTAGGCCGCGCGACTTAGAAGTGCCGCAAAAAGTTAAACTATATGACAAGCCGGAAGAATCTGTATTTCACCCTAAAAATGTAAAAAATATACAAGCAACCTTAACCCGGGGCCGCGAATCTAATTGGCGCATCAAAGTAATTCCAAACAAATTTCCAGCAATTAACTTAGACAACCCAAAGGCATATGGTGTTCAGGAGGTAGTGATTGAAACTCCTGACCCAAATTTAGAGCTAGAGGATCTTTCAATTAAGCATATTGCGGAACTATTTGAAGTATATGCCGAGCGCACCCAGGAAATCCAGAAGATAAAAAATATCCAATACATTATTATCTTTAAAAATGACGGCGGAAAAGCTGGCGCTTCTGTTCGGCATGCGCACTCGCAGATTTTTGCTACAGATTTCATACCCCCGCAATTAATGGACAAGTCCCACAAACAGCTTGCTTATTTGCTTAAGCATGGAACTGAAGTATACTGCGATGTTATATATAAGGAACTCAAAAGCCCGCGCGCAGTTTGGCAAGACAAGCACATTGCGTGCTTTACCCCGTACGCGTCCATGCATAATTATGAATGCTGGATTATGCCAAAGCGGCATGTGGATAATATTACTCAATTAGATAAGCACGAGCGAAAATCATTTGCCATAATCCTAAAACATATCTTAGACAGAATTAATGAGCTTGGGCTTTCATACAACTATTATTTCCATCAAGTGGCATACGATGAAAATCAGCACTTGTACATGAAAATCACCCCGCGCGGCTCTTTGTGGGCCGGGGTTGAAATCGGCTCTGGAGTAATTATTAACTCTGTTGCTCCAGAAGCAGCAGCCGCGTTTTACAAAAAAGGAGTTGAAAAACTTTGATTGTTAGTGTATAATATATTAACTATGCAAAAAAATAATAACAATAATTACATTACTAAAAATTATCTGGATAAAAAGTTTGATGCAATAGACAGAAAATTTGATGGGGTTGATAAAAAGTTTGATGATTTTGGAAAATCTGTTAATAAACAATTTAATGATTTTTCTGAATCAGTGGACAAGAGATTTGATGATTTTGCCGTAATTGTGCAAAAAGGTTTTGAACAAACAGCATCAGCATCGGACATGGAGGAAACTAAAAAAAAGAGTAAAAAAGATAGAAGAAACCATGGCAACCAGAGAAGAAGTACATCGTTATTTGGAGCTTTCAGAAGACAGGTATCTTGAACTTAAAAACCAACTTAAGATATATGAAAAACGATTTGATTTGATAGCAAAGCAACTTAATATACAATATAAAGCGTAGAATTTAGTAAAAAAAACTGCTCCATAGAAGTAGTTTTTTGTTTGTCTTAAATTATTTAATCTTTAATTTCAACAAATTTCCTTTTTCCTACTCTAACTACTACTCCATCTTTTAAATCCTCCTTAAAATGTTTACCAGCTTTTTTACCATCTATTCTGACTCCACCCTGCTCAACCAGTCGCTGTGCCTCGGCATTGGACGATGCCAAACCGATCTCAACAATTAATCGTGAAGTGGACTTGCTATTCATGAGCTTAAGAGGCAAATCTCTAAATCGTACAACAAGCATATCATTTGGATCTTCTCCTTTGCTAAAAACATTTTCAAACTCCTTATCAGCACTCTTTGATTCCTTGTCATTGTGATAGAGTTTGACGATCTCGCGCGCGAGATAGACTTTCGNGTTCTTAGGATTATCTCCATTTTTTAATGCTTCGCCAATTTCGTGAATTTCTACCATTGGAATATTGGTACATAGCTCAAAATATCTGATGATCAAATCATCATGCAAGGACATTATTTTTCCGAACATATCATTTGGCTCATCTGCGATGTTCACTGTATTATTATATGACTTGCTCATCTTTCTGCCGTCTAGGCCCTCTAGCAGCTGGATGGTAAGAACATGCTTTTCCTTGTTCTTGTATGACTTCAAGAGCGAGCGTCCCGCGAGCATATTAAATAATTGGTCGCTTCCGCCGATCTCTACATCAACCTCCATATGAACGCTGTCATACCCCTGCATCAAAGGATACAAGAACTCATGCAATCCAATTGGCTTGCCTTCGTGCAGCCGTTTTTGATACATATCCCTTTCTATCATTTGCTGGACCGTGAACTCTTGCGCAAGCTTTACAATGTCTTCAAACGAGAGCTTAGAAAGCCAATCTCCATTGTATAAAATCTTTGCTTTTTTAAAATCTAAAATTTTGCTTGCCTGCTCTTTATAGGTCTTGAAGTTGCTCTTGATTTCCTCATTAGTCATTACCTTTCGCATGGCGGTTTTATCTGATGTGTCTCCAATAAGCGCTGTAAAGCTGCCAACTAAAAAGATGACTTGATGTCCAAGTTCTTGAAATTGAGCTAGCTTGCGCAGAGGAATAGCATTGCCAATATGGATTTGCGTTGAGGTTGGATCAATCCCATGATACACTTTAAGCTTTTTATTGGACTTTAAAAGCTTTTCCAAGTCTTTTTTAACCACTACCTGGTCCACTCCACGGGTTAATAGCTCATGTATTTGTTCTTGCTTTTTTGGCATACTATTGCATTAAATGGTAACTATTATAGTATAGCGTACATACTATATTCATCAAATAATAATTGAACAAATGCACAATAATAGGTATAATTAAGCCACCTATTTAAACATCTAGTCAAGATGCCAATACCACACTTCCAACATAGCAAATCATGGAAAGACAAGAATGATCACCGCCACAAAACCTATTCAAATCGCGTTAAATGCAATAAAACAGGAGGTTCACCTCGCAGACTTGCGCATAATTACGGATTTAAAGGATTTGTGAAATGGCTTCTTCCATATACCTTAATTGCCGCGGCTCTTGGCATTCTTTTTATAGTTGCATTATTTGCTTGGTATTCAAGGGACTTGCCTAGGCCTGATAAGATTATTGATAGATCAGTTGCGCAATCCACTAAAATATACGACAAAACAGGAGAACATCTTTTATTTGAGGCCTTTGACACGCAAAGAAGAACTATTATTACTTTGGAGGATATTCCAGAGCATGTAAAGCAGTCAACGATTTTGATTGAAGATCAGAACTTTTATCAGCACAAAGGATTTGATACTAAAGGCATAATTCGCGCGTCCATTAAAAATCTTTTATGCTTATGCAAGGCAGAAGGAGGATCTACTTTAACCCAGCAGTTGATTAAGAACGCAATTTTGACTAATGAGAAAGCTTTTTCCAGAAAAATAAAAGAGTTTGTGCTTGCATATCAGATTGAGCGCAAGTTTGCAAAAGATCAAATTTTACAGCTCTACTTTAATGAAATTCCATATGGCTCAAACGCGTATGGAATCCAATCCGCGAGCCAATTTTACTTTTCTAAAGACGCGAAAGATTTAACAGTAGAAGAAGGCGCCTTATTAGCATCCTTGCCAAAAGCTCCAACATATTATTCTCCATATGGCACGCATGTGGATGACCTTTTAGGCCGCAAAAACTATATTATTGATCTATTAAAACAGGCAGAAAATATTACAGAAGAGGAAGCAACCTCTGCGAAAGAAGTTGAGCTTGAGTTTGCTGAAAAATCCAACTTTATAAACGCGCCTCACTTTGTGATCTGGGTTCGCGAGCAATTAGCCCAAGAATATGGAGAGCGCGAAGTTGAGCAAGGCGGATTAAAAGTGATTACAACGCTTGATTGGGACCTCCAGCAAAAAGCTGAAGCAGCTATTGAGAAATTTGCAGAAATAAATACAGAACAATATGACGCAACCAATGCTTCCTTAGTTGCCATTGATCCCGCAACAGGACAAATTTTAGCCATGGTTGGATCTGCTGACTATTTTAATGAGGAGATTGATGGAAACTTTAATGTGGCTATCCAAGGCAAGCGCCAGCCAGGCTCATCTTTTAAGCCGTTTGTGTACGCAACTGGATTTGAGCAGGGATTTACTGATAAAACAACGCTTTGGGATGTTGTAACTGAATTTGGAGAAAAAGCAGATGGAGAAGAATATGAACCGCATAACTATGATCTTGAAGAGCGCGGCCCAGTCAGCGTTAGAAGCGCTTTGCAAGGCTCAATTAATATTGTGGCAGTTAAAATGCTCTATCTTGTTGGACCTGGAAACGTGATTAAAAAAGCAGAAAAATTCGGATACACTACTTTTGATGATCCAGAGCGATACGGCCTTTCCTTAGTGCTTGGAGGAGCAGAAGTTAAGCTTATTGAGCATGTTGGAGCATACGCGACCTTGGCAAATGACGGAGTAAAGAATCCAACTGTTTCTATACTTAAAGTAGAAGATCCAAGAGGAAAGATATTACAGGAGTACGAAGAAGAAGATGGAGAGCGTGCAATGGATTCAAAAGTGGTTGATATTATAACTGATGTTTTAAGCGATAATGCAGCGCGCGCGCCATTTTTTGGGGAATCAAATTATTTGACAATTGGCTCGCATCCGGTTGCTGCTAAAACTGGAACCACGAATGATTACAGAGACGCATGGCTATTAGGCTATACGCCAACTTTAGCCGCAGGAGTGTGGGTTGGCAACAGCGACTTTAGCGCTATGAAGCGGGGAGCAGGAGGCTCCACGGTCGCTGGCCCGATTTGGAACACATTTATGCGAACAGCTTTGGAAAACGCTCAAGTAGAAAGATTTAAAAAGCCAGATATTGAATATCCAGATAAAAGTATTTTAAACGGCAAGCTTGAAGAAGGCACTCCAATTAAAATTGACAAAACTTCTGGGTTATTGGCAACAGAGTTTACTCCTGAATCGCAAATTGAAGAAAAAATATTCAGAACAGGGCATAATATTCTGCACTATTTGATTCCAGAAGATCCCCAAGGCCCAACTCCAAGCGAGAATGACAGGGATCCTTTTTATCCAAAATGGGAACAGGCAGTCCAGCGCTGGATGGAGGAAAATGAATGGCAGGCAGACGAGGGAGAGATTCCAACTGAATCTGATAATGTTCACAGGTTTGAGGACAAGCCAAGCATTACAATTAACTCGCCTTTTGAAGGAGAAACTTTATCTGGCGATATTGTAACATTTAGGGTAGAAGCAAATGCTCCTCGCGGAATATCTAAAGTTGAATTTTATGTTGATGATGTTTTAGTGGCGCAATCCAGAACTTCTCCATATACTGGCAGATATATTCCAGATCCAAATTTAGCAAATGGATTCCATGAAATGAAAGCTATTGCTTATGATGATATTGATAATAATGAATCAGCCCAAGTTAACTTTAACCTGCTTTTAAATAAGACGAACATTTCACTTGATTGGAAAAAGCCAAGCCAAGGAAATATATTTAGTGAATTTGACTTTCCTGTCCAGCTTGAAATAGGGCTTCCAGGATCTGATTATCAAAAAATTGAAATCTTCGCCACTCCAAAGGAAAATCCTTCGCAATACAGCTTAATTAGAACTATTACTTCTATCTCTCCTACTATTACCACGTTTTGGAGCAATATACCAGAAACTGGGGGAGAATATGAACTCTACACAATTCTTTGGGACCAGAATAATACTCCGCACAGGGTAAGCGGAGTAAGTGTTGAGATTGATGTGCCAGAAGAATCAATTTAAGCTGCTTTGCGAGTTTGCTTTCTTTTTTTAAGCTCATCCTCAATATCATCCAGCATTTCTTGGGCCATATCTCCTCCTTCTGGCAAATCAGCAAATCCAGAAACAAGCTCTGGCATCTCATCTATAATATCTCCCAAAATTTTTGAGTTGACTTTTCCGTCCTGCTCAATCCACTCCATAAGTTCCATACTTGCCTTTTTTGCAAGCTCTACTTGTATCTTATTTCTATCCATTAGCGAAACTTCTGCCTGCTCTTGGCTTAATTCAGGTTCAAGCGCTGATTCAGATTCCTGGCTAATTTCTTTATCCATATAATAAATATTAATTATTTGTTTCATTATACCATAAACCTCAACCCAGCAACTCTAGATGAGCCAAACTTATCAGCCAAAGCCTTCATAATATCCTGCTCATACATAGCAAGCTCATTAGAAAGAGAATTAGAAAGAACCGCGATCCATAAGACGCGGTCTTTTACATAAACTGCTCTGCACTTTTTCGCTTGCTCTCCTAAAATATGCTTTGCAATCCTATCAAACTCCTGGCACACCATTGTGTCTGAAACAGACTTTTCTATGCCAGCTTTTTTAATTGATTTTGGAACAAGATCTCCTATTGATTGCCACATGCTACTGCTTAATCGGCATTACCAAATATAAATAAGATGAATTATCTTTTAAAGCAAACACTCCAGGACTGCTTGAGCCATCCAAGCGAATAGCAATTTCTGAACCAGTTATAGCGCTTAATCCATCCAAAATATATCTGAAATCAAAAACAATATCACAGTCAGCCCCTTCAATTTTAGCAGGAACCTCAACCATGTTCTCCCCAACTTGAGAAGCAGAAGCAGATACCAAGATCTTATCAGAAGAAAACTGGAAATTAACATGGTTCAAACCTTGCCTGCAGAATAATGACGCAGACTTAATAGCCCTAATCAAAGGATCCTTATCTAAAACAACTTTAGTTTTGCTGGACTTTGGAATAATTTCATGATAATCAGGAAAAGTTCCAGTAATTAGGCGGGAAATAAGCTCAATTTCTCCAACACTGAATAATATCTGGTTCTCGCTTATGCTAATAGATATATCACCCTCTGTTTGGCTCAAAATCCGCCCTAGCTCCTGCATTGTGCGCAAAGGAACAATTACCTTGTTTTCCTCTTTAACTTCGCTTGTAAGCGTTAAAGAGCGCTCTGCTAGGCGATATGAGTCAGTTCCAACCAAAGTCGCGGTATTTTCCTTAAATGCCAAATAAACCCCAGAAAGCTCTGGACGCGCGTCGCTCACTGAAACAGAAAATAGTACTTGAGATAAAGCCTCGCGAAACACAGATGCCTCTAAAACATACTGCTCTTTGGCTTCTATGCTTGGAATTACTGGAAACTCTTCCGCAGCCTGGCCTGCTATTTTAGTTGTCTGTGTTTTAGCCCTAACTTCAAGATTATTTTCTGAAAGGTTCAAAGTTACAGTATCATTTGAAAGTAAATTAACATATTCAAAAAACAGCCTTCCATTTACTGTAAAGGTTCCTTGTGCTTCTATTTTTCCGCGAACATGCGCAGTAACGCCTATTTCTAAATTAGTCGCGGAAATTTTAAGCATGCCCTCCTGTGCCTCCAAAAGAATGTTCTGCAAAATCGGCAATGTGCCGCCTTTTGTAGCAATTGGAGCTACCTGGCTTAAGGCTGCTGCCAAATTTTCTTGCGTGCAAGAGAGCTTCATATATTAATAATAGCTTTATTCAAGTAAAAAAGGAACGCACATGCGTTCCACAATATATCCCCAGATATTGAAAATTACCTATATATCTCTCTAAAATGCGTTATAGTGCGCAATATCTTGCTTAAATGCTTTCCTTTGCGGATTTTCAAGAACAGCTCTGTCCATGAAGCATATTGGAATGTAGCTAATATGCTTCCTAACAGCAAAAGCAGTAAAAATGCCAGCACTTGGCCTATCCATAAAAATATTCCAGAANCTGCTGATTGTATAAAATACGAAAGCAGGATAAAAGGCACAGCAAATATCAATACAACTACAAGAATAACAGCTCCTACAATAATATTTACTAAAAATAGGATAAGAGCCAGTTCTATGGAAACAAGCCAATGGTCAAAAAACAAAGACAAAGCGCTTGTAATAGATTGTTTCCACTTTTTATTCTCAAGCATGCGGAACGCAACAGCATATTTGGAGATTAATGATGCTATTATAAACAGCGGCAAACCAAGCACAAATATCACTAAAAACAAAGATTTAATAGGATCAATCCAATACATTAAAATAACAAACAAAGGCAAGCCAATCACGCCAAGTATAAAAAACGCGCCTAAGCGGGTAAAAACAAGGATACTTAATAAATGCCAAAAAGAAGAGTTTCCTGCCAAAAAATGCCCTTTAAGAGATCCTATGCCGCTGTTAGCGCTGCTTGCGGCAATCGCGCGAATAAGAGCGCCTTGGCTTGAAACAACCAGCCAAATAGATACAATCAAAATAACAGAAAAAACCGCAAACATAGCATGGTTTTCCCCTGATTTGACTAATAGGCCAACAGCATATTGCACAATATTACTTCCTCCAGTGCCTAATGTTGTTAAAACCCCTTGTCCAAAAGTAATTGTGCCGCTTGAAAGCTTGTTAAACTGGGTTAAAATAAATTCAAACTCGCCCCCATTGCCCAAAAGCGCAGCTAAAAAGCCCAGCACCCATAAATGAGTGTGATTTTTTGTTACGCTCCACGCGCGCTTAAGAATATCGCGGTATAATGTTGGTGAGTCCATATTTTTTTATTTTTGGATATACTTAGTATATCAAAATTCAGGAAAAAATGCACTATATTTGCATTAGCTTTTCAAATTCCTCGCGTTCTATAGTTTCCTGCTTAAGCAGAACTTCCACTAATTTATCAATCATAGCGCTATTTTCAGAAATGAGCTTTTTTGCCTGNGNNTAAGCTTCATTTAAAAAGCGAGAAATTTCCTCGTCTATAATCTGGGCGAACTTTTCTCCATAATCCCTTTGCTCGCCAAATTCCTTGCCTAAAAATACAAGCTCGTCCTTGTCTCCGAAAGTTCTTGTGCCCAGCTTTTCGCTCATTCCAAACTCTGTAACCATCTGCCGAGCCAGCTGTGTTGCTTTTTTAAGATCGCTTGAGGCTCCTGTTGTTATGTCCCCGAAAACTGTCTGCTCTATAGCGTGCCCAGCAAGCAGAACAGAAAGATCAGATGTAAATTCAGATTTTGTGTGGAACTTTTTGTCCTCTGTTGGAAGCTTAAGCGTGTATCCGCCTGCGCGTCCGCGAGAAACTATTGAAACTTTATGAACAGGATCAGCATCTGGCAATACATGCGCCACAACAGCGTGCCCAGCCTCGTGAAACGCTGTTATCTTTTTTTCTTTTTCGCTTAATATGTGGCTTCTGCGCTCTGGCCCGAGCATTACCTTTTCTATGCTTATAACAATTGAACCTTGGCTAATTGTTGTTTTGTTGTTTCTAGCAGTTAAAATAGCAGCCTCATTAAGAAGATTATATAAATCAGCTCCGCTGAACCCCGGGGTTCTCTGCGCGATCGCGTGCAGATCTATTCCATTGGCTAATGGCTTTCCTTTTGCATGCAGATTTAAAATCTCTTCACGCTCTTTTATATCAGGCAGATCAATAGTGACTCTCCTGTCAAACCTTCCTGGCCTCAAAAGCGCTGGATCAAGAACATCTGGCCTGTTCGTGGCCGCAATAATAATTACATTAGTTCCAGTTTCAAATCCGTCCATTTCAACTAATATCTGGTTCAAGGTCTGTTCGCGCTCATCATGGGACCCTCCTAATCCTGTGCCGCGCTGCCTGCCAACAGCGTCCAGCTCATCTATAAACACAATCGCTGGAGAGCTTTTTTTTGCTTTGCGGAATAAATCGCGGACCCTGCTGGCGCCGACTCCCACGAACATTTCCACGAATTCAGAGCCAGACATATGGAAAAACGGAACACCAGCTTCTCCTGATACAGCTTTTGCCAGCAAAGTTTTTCCTGTTCCAGGAGGCCCTACTAATAATACGCCCTTTGGAATGCGTGCTCCAAGCTTTTCAAACTTTTGAGGCTGCCTTAAAAACTCAACAACTTCCACAAGCTCTTGTTTTGCTTCTGTGCTGCCCGCCACGTCTTTGAAAGTGGATTTCTTTTTTTTCTCTTCTTCTTTGCTTGGCTGCTGCTCCCTTGCAGTGCTTTGTCCGAACATCATTGCTTTGTTGTTGGCGCCCTGAACCTGGCGCATCATAAACCAGATAAAAAACACAATAAACAATAATGGAATCAAGAAAGGAGCAATTGCTCCAAGCCACACAGCAGTGCCGCTTGGCTCTTTTCCTTCTATAGATACGCCTGCTATCTGCTCTTCAGTTATNCCGTAAATATCAAGCAAGCCTGCTAAAGATTCGCCAGATTCTTTTCTGGATTTTTTCACTGTTCCGTCTGAATAAGTTACATGCAGAATATTTGCCTCTACTTCTATTTTTTCAACTTCTCCGGACTTTATTCCGCCAATAACAGAGCCAAATCCAACTTCTTCTGCTGTTTTCCATGGAGAATTGAACGCGCTTAAAATTCCAGCTATTACTAAAAACACCAGAAAGAAAATCAAAAAATTTTTAATAACATTTCTCATAATTATGCGATTCCTAATCCTAATCTATGCGCTGCCGGCTCTATGGAAAGAATCTTAAAATCATGCATCTCTCCCACCTTAAGCAGCTTGCTCATATCCTGCTCTTCTTTTTCGTTTAATTCAGAAACATGCGCCAAGCCGTGTATGTCGCGGTCCAGCTCAACAAAAGCTCCGTACGGATTAATCTTTAATACCTTTCCCTGCACCTTGTCTCCGACTTTGTATTTCTCGCTTGCCTTTTTCCAGGGATCATCAACAAGTTTTTTAACTGACAAAGAAACTCTGCCGCCGTCAACTGAAATTATTTTAGCTTTAATCTCATCACCGACTTTTACCACGTCGCTTGGATTGTCAATCCTTTGCCATGCTAATTCTGAAATATGAACCAATCCCTCTAAGCCGTCTCCAAATTCCACAAACACTCCAAAATCTACAACTCCGGTCGCGCGGCCTGAAACCTCGTCTCCTACATTATATTTGGAAAGCTGGGCTGTTTGCTGCTTTTCCCATGCTGCTTTTTCTGAAACAATAAGTTTTTCTTCCCGCTCGCGCACTGTAATAACTTTCACTTTGAACATTTGGTTTATATGGGTGCGCAATCTGTCTAATATACGATTCTTGTCTCCGCCTTCCACGCGAGGATAATGCTCCACAGTAAGCTGGGAAACAGGCAAAAATCCTTCTACATTTCCAACTTTTACCATTAAGCCTCCTTTGTTGGCGTCTATGATTTTTGCTTCCACAATTTCTCCAGATTCCTGAAGCTCGCTTAATAGATCCCATGCTTTTCTGTGGCCTGCCTGCCTAAATGAAAGCTCCAGCATTCCTTGCTCGTTTTCCATCTCCAAAACTGTTGCTTCCACTGGATCGCCAATTGAGAGTTTTGAATATTGCCCAGATTCATCATCCAGCTCTTTTCCTCTAACCAATCCTGTAAGCTTGCCCTCAATATTTACCACAATTCCATTTTTTGAAATATCAAGAACAACTCCGCGAGTAAGCTCGCCTACCTTTGGAAGCATTATGCTTTGCTTTTTCGCAAGCGCAATTCCCATGTCTGTTGATGCATGGGGATATGTAATAATTGCATTGTGGTTTTTTTGTGTTTGCTCTTCTTTTTCAGCTGTCTGCGGCTGAATAGTTATGTCTTCTGATACTGAATCTGCTGTCATGGTAATAATAGCGTCCCTTTGAATAGCCTAAATGCCTGAATGCCTGCGAATAGCAAAGGGGGTTACTAATAATATTAATAATAAATGTAATTTTAGAACAAAACTATTATATACAAAAACTCCATTTTTTGCAAGTACTAGGGTTTTTGCTAATAAAATATGCTATACTTAAGTTATATGAAAACAAGCATAAGCAACCAGCAAATGAAAGAAACCTTTGAAGCCAAAACCGGCATAACAGGCCAAAATATGAGGGATCTTGGTCGTATAACAGGATTAAGCGCAAACCCGAATAAGCCATTGACCGCAAGCCAAGCTAAAACAATGTCTAAAAAACTTCTAAAACTAGCAGAAGAAAAAGGGTATGGGCTTAAAAAAGGATATAGTAAAACAGATGATGCNAGNGCGCGNGATATATTTACTAGTGCAAAACAAGCCTCACAGCTTGAAATGCAAAAAGATTCTGGAATTGATNNAANTACNGNAAANGANCCAAANNNAGCNNGNNNAAGNNTTTGGGAAAGATTAAAANNNAGNTGGGGAGCAAACANTANNATTAATAATGCTAGCGCAGGAGCTGTTATTTCTATGCAAGGCAGCCAAGCTTTGGCTCCCGGAACTGACCCTACACAGCAAAAAACCAATACACAACAGCCTAGTCCAAAACAGCAGCCAGTAAACAAGANGAACACAATGGATACCAGAAATCAGCAAAAGTCTCCAGAAAATCAAGAAAAAAATATGCAAGCTAGCGNAGAAGCTGAGCCTGGATTTGGCATCACAAATAACAGCAAAAATGACAATGAACCAAAGGTTAATTTAGCGCCTTAAATGCTTTACTTTTACCCTATTTTTATGTACAATAAAAGTGTCTTTAAAGGCACTTTTTGATTTATGTATATAGAACTATTAGGCCTATCTGGCCTAAAAATTCAAACCAATGATACTGTTGTTCTGCTTGCTCCTCCAGGCAAGAAAAGCGAGATTAAATCAAGCAGAATGAAAGCTGATATTGTGGTGCTTAAAAGCCCAAATGACGAGGTAAATATTGAGCCAAGAGCGGAAAAGCTGTTTACTATCAAAAATCCAGGCGAGTTTGAGTCTTCTGGAATTTTCGTGTATTGCACTGCGCAGCCAGAAAAAGGAGAGCCAAAATCTTTAATGAACTTAATAAANATTGAGGGAGTCACAATTGCTCACCTTGCAGATCTTGGCCATCAGCTGTCTGATGCGCAGCATGAATTGTTTGAAGGAGCTGATGTTCTTCTTGTTCCAGTAGGCGGAAAAGATGTTCTAGATGCTAAAGCCGCAAAACAGCTTATAGAAAAAATAGAGCCCAGAGTAGTTATACCAATGCACGCGGCACTTAAAGGCCTAAAAACAAGCTATGATGACATAGAAAAATTTTGGAAAGTTATAGGCACAACACCAGAACCGCAAGAAAGAATTAAAATTACTAAAAAAGAGCTTCCGCAGGAAACAATGGATATTTTGCATTTAACTCCATAATTATGAAAACAAAAATATCAAGAGAATCTTATCACATCTTAATCGCGGTCTTAATAAGCATGGCTGTGATTATAATTATATGGGGAATATGGTTTTTCCCAAGAGGTAAATCTGACATATCTGGAAGCGCGGGATATAGTAAATTTAAAAGGGATTTAATTGGCGCGTTTACCATATTTGCTCCAGATGAACAGCAAGAAAACAAAGTTAATATAGATGATCTTCGTGCTCGCGTATTTGGAGATGTTATAGAGCGATAAATTATGCCTAAAAAGGACGAACAACCTAAATCACAAGAAAATGCAGAAACAAGAGTAGAGCCCCAGCCAATTGTAAAAGAAATGGAGCAGTCATATTTAGACTATGCAATGAGCGTAATTGTTGCACGCGCTTTGCCAGATGTTCGTGATGGCTTAAAGCCAGTACACCGCAGAATCCTCTATGCCATGTGGACGTTAGGCCTGAAGTCAGGAGCCAAGTTCAGAAAATCAGCAACAGTAGTTGGTGAAGTCTTGGGTAAGTATCATCCGCATGGGGATACTGCTGTTTATGACTCAATGGTTCGCATGGCGCAGGATTTTAGCTTGCGATATCCTTTGGTAAATGGCCAAGGAAACTTCGGATCAATGGATGGAGATGGCGCAGCTGCAATGCGATACTGTATTACTGGTAATTCTTTAATTTTGACTGACAAGGGAATAGTCCCTATAGAAAGTATCTCGCATAAATCAGAAGATGACATAAACTTAGGTATTCTTAATTACCAAGGCAAGGTATTGCGAGCAACTAAATTTTTCAATTCCAGCAAGCACAACATCATACATATCAGAACCAATCAGGGGTATAAAATAAGCGGATCATATAACCACCCTATTATGGTTTGGCAATTAAACGAATTTGGCCAGCCCGATTTTAAATGGAAGCTGTTAGAAGATATTAGTACAGATGACTATGTCTTAATTAATCGGAATGCGTCTCTATTTAGCAAGCAAAATCATGATCTAAGAAAATATCACCCCAAACTCAACAAAAAACATAAAAAGACACACCTGCCAAAAAGAATGAATTCAGATCTTGCTTTTTTGCTTGGCGCCTTAACCGCAGAAGGTAGTTTTAGCAGAGGCCAAATTTCTTTCAATAACCAGGACATACATTTCTACAACAAGGTTAAAAAAATAATCTTACATGAATTCCGAGGAGTACAATTATATGAAAGAGACGTAAAAGGAAATTGTAAAGAATTGAACATCTACCACCAAAATATTGTAAAATTCCTGCATAACATAGGTCTTTCAAAAGAAAAATCACACAAAAAACAAATTCCTTTTTCTGTGCTTATATCACAAAAGGAGTGCGTAAAAAATTTCTTAATCAGTCTCTTTGAAGGTGATGGATCTGTTACATACAAAAAAGATAAACGGCATGGGGGTGAATCCATTGAACTTACGTACAACTCTAAGAGTGAGACACTAACGAGTGAGCTAAAAACCGTACTCTTGAATTTTGGTATTGTGACAACATATCCTTATCAAGACAAACGCAATAAAGTATATAAGTTAATTGTCTCTGGTGTAGATAGTATTTTTGCATTCCATAAAAATGTCGGGTTTTTCTCAAAAAACAAAAAAGAAAAACTAGATCATATAGAAACTATTAATTCAGGTAGAATGAGCAAGACCGACTGGATACCATACATAAATGAATACCTTAGAAAAAATTACAGCCATAGTTTTATCAGACGACACAACTTTGATCGCTACAATAACCTAGAAAAAAACTATCACAAACTTAAAAAAATATTGCAGCCGCATGACATACAAATAATTGATTGGCTTCTCAAACATAAATTCTTCTTTAATAAAATCAAAACAATAGAAAGGTCAAAAACAAAAGAAACAGTCTATTCAGTTAAGGTCAAAAGTAGATGCCATTCTTTTGTTGCGAACGGCTTTGTGAATCACAACACAGAAGCAAAATTATCTGCTATTTCAGAGGAACTGCAAACTGATATAGAAAAAGAGACCGTGGACTTTGCGGAAAACTATGATGGTTCCCAACAAGAGCCAACTGTGTTTCCTGCTAAGCTGCCAAATCTATTATTAAACGGAACATTAGGCATTGCGGTTGGAATGGCAACCAACATACCTCCGCATAATTTAACTGAATTATGTGATGGAATAACAGCTGTAATTGATAATGATGATATTGATATTAATGAGCTTGTAAAAATCGTAAAAGGACCTGACTTTCCAACTGGCGGAATTATCTACAATAAATCTGATATTAAGCAAGCCTATTCAACTGGAAAAGGCGGCATTGTAATGCGCGCGGTAACTGATATTGAGGAAACCAAAGAAGGAATGCATAAAATTATTATCACAGAAGTTCCCTATCAAACTAACAAAGCAGACTTGGTCGCTAAAATCGCAGAACTGGTAAAAGACAAAAAACTTGATGGCATAAAAGATCTTCGCGATGAATCTGATAAAGACGGCGTGCGCGTTGTAATTGAGCTTAAGAAGGACACATATCCGCAAAAAATCTTAAATCGCTTGTTTAAGATTACTTCGCTCCAAACAACTTTCCATGTAAATATGCTTGCCTTGGTTGATGGCATTCAACCGCGTGTTTTGACATTGAAAAGTATTTTTGAGGAGTTTATAAAACATCGCAAGGAAGTAATTAAGCGCAGAACTGAATTTGATCTTGCGCGCGCAAAGGCAAGAGCTCACATTTTAGAGGGTTTGATTAAGGCAATTAATATTATTGATAAAGTAATTGCTTTAATCAAAAAATCTAAAGACAGGGATGAGGCAAAAGCTGGATTGATGAAGAAATTCAAGTTCACTGAACTGCAATCAAACGCGATTTTAGACATGCGCCTTTCCCAGCTTGCTAATCTGGAGCGCCAAAAGCTTGAAGATGAGCTAAAGGAAAAGAAAGCTTGGATTAAAGAGCTTGAAAGCATTCTTAATAGCCCTCGTAAAATGCTTTCTATTATAAAAAACGAACTTAAAGAGCTTAAAGACAAATATGGAGATGAACGAAGAACCAAGATTGTTTCTGGAGGCGTTGATAAGTTCTCGCAAGAGGATTTAATTCCAAATGAAGGCATGGTTGTGATGATCACGCGTGATGGATATATCAAGCGCCTAGCTCCTGACACATTTAAGACGCAATCTCGTGGAGGTAAAGGCGTTGTTGGCTTAACAACCAAAGAAGAAGATCAGATTCAGATGTTCTTTACTGGAAACACGCATTCAGACATTCTATTTTTCACGACAAGAGGACGCGTATTCCAACTAAAGGGCTATGATATTCCAGCTGCCTCAAGAACTGCTAAAGGCTCATCTTTAGTAAACTTTTTACAGATCTCTGGAGAAGAAAAAATCAATGCTGTGCTATCTTTGGATGATATAAAGAAAGAAAAATATCTTGTTATGATCACCAGAAACGGAACTATGAAGAAAGTTGATATTAATGACTTTGCAAATGTACGCAGAAGCGGACTTATCGCGATCAAGTTGAACGAAGGCGACTCTTTGCGATGGGTAAAACCATCAAGCGGAGATGATGATATTGTACTTGTTTCTAAGTTTGGACAAGCAATTAGGTTCCAAGAGTCAGGTGTGCGCGCAATGGGCAGAGCTGCTGCTGGTGTGCGGGGAATCAGAATGAAAGAAGATGACAGAGTGGTTGGTATGGGTATAGTTGACCCTAAACAAGAAAAAGATACCACACTTTTAGTGGTAACCTATTATGGTTATGGCAAACAATCTCCAATTCATGAATACAAAGTACAATCACGCGGCGGTTCTGGGATCAAGACCGCGAACGTGACTAAAAAGACAGGTGAAGTAATTGGATCTATGATTTTAGATAATGACGTGCGAGCAATAAAAAGCGACTTAATGGCAATTTCTACAAAAGGCCAAACAATTCGCTTGCCTTTGAANTCAATTAATAAATTAGGTAGAGCAACACAAGGCGTACGCATTATGCGATTTAAGGAAAAGGATGATAGAGTTGTGAGTGTGACGCTGGTGTAATACTAGTTGACGTGATATTCTAATTTGTGTAGTTTTATTGATATGCCAAAAAGAACATACCAACCAAAAACCCGCAAACGTGCTAAAACGCACGGTTTTAAGGCGCGATCATCTAGTGCAGGTGGAAGAAACGTCTTAAGCAGACGCAGAGCAAAAGGACGCAAAAAACTAACACCTTAGGAGGACTATGCTCTACAGTAAAAATCGTTTAGCAAAAAGAGCTGATATTGAGCGTGTATTTAAGAAAGGACGCTCTTTTTTTGTGGGTAATCTTGGAATTCGTTTAGCCAAGAATAGCCTCAAAGTTTCTAGATTTACAGTTGTGGTTTCAACTAAAGTATCTAAAAAAGCAGTTGAAAGGAACAAACTCAAACGCCGCATGCGAGAAATTATCCGCAAAGAAATACTGCCCAACACAAAGCCAGGATTTGACGGAGTTATCAGCACAAAAAAGCCTTTGCTTGATTCTTCTTTTGACGATCTTCGGACTTTGGCCATAAAGCTTTTTAAAAAAGCACGACTGATCTAAATTTTAGAATATGACCAAAAAAATTTCACTACTCCTAATCAAACTCTATCAAAAAACCCTTTCTCCAGATCATGGATTGATCCAAGGATTTTTTCCGCATGGAGCATGCAAATATCATCCAACTTGCTCGCAATATACATATGAATCAATCAAAGAATTTGGTATACTAAAAGGCATATGGTACGGTATGAAACGCATTGGAAGATGCCACCCATGTAGCAAAGGCGGACATGATCCCGTTAAAATTTCTAAATAATAAAACATGAATCCTTTTGTAATTCTGTTTTTTCAACCAATACTGAATCTTCTCATCTGGCTGCATAATATTATTCCAGGCAATGATTTTGGCTGGGCAATTATTGCCTTAACTATTTTGATTAAGCTTATTTTATGGCCCTTATCAGCAAAATCATTACATTCGCAAAAAGCTTTGCAAGATATTCAGCCAAAAGTAGATGAGCTTCGCAAAAAATTCAAAAACCAGCGCGAAGCAATGGGGAAAGAGCTCATGAATTTGTACAAGCAAGAGAAAGTCAGCCCTTTTTCTTCTTGCCTACCCTTGTTGATTCAGCTGCCATTCTTGCTTGCCATATTCCAAGTTCTTCGCGAAGGAGTTGTTGCTGGAAATGTTGAACAACTATACTCATTTGTAGCGCAACCTGAAGCAGTAAACACCATATTCCTAGGATTCCTTAATCTTGAAGCAAGGAGTATTACCTTGGCAATCGCGGCCGGCGCTTTACAGTTCTGGCAAACTCGCATGCTCATGCATAAAAAACAGCCCAAAGTGCCAGGCAGTGAAGATGAGGGTATGGCTAGTATGATGAACAAGCAAATGATGTACATAGCTCCAATCATCACAGTTGTGTTTGGAGCAACCTTTCCCGGAGGCTTAACACTTTACTGGACAATGAATACTTTGATTACACTTATCCAGCAAATTATAGTCCTGCGCAAGCCAAAGCCAAGCAATGGCGCTCCTTCCATATCTTCTGGAGGGCCTGCTTCCCCTGCCCCTCCTAAGGCCCCGGCATTATCATAATAATATGTTAATTAACTTTGACGACATTTTAGATCTTCTTGTACAAACCCAATCTGGAACTCAGCTTGGCAAAGTTGATGGCGCAATTATTGATATTGACTCGCAGTCTATTCACCAGTACTCTGTAAAGCCAGCTGGTATTACGCATTTTTTTGACAAGCAAGAACTTTTAATCAGCCGAGATCAAGTTATTAGTATTTCCAAAGATAAAATGGTGGTGCAGGACGGTACATATCAACAGCCAGAACAAAAAAAAGCACTTGTCAAAGACAAGCCACAGCTTCAGACTGAAGCAGTTACCAGATCAAGCAAATAATATAATATATGATCCTAAAAACAGGGTTTTAGCCCTGTTTTTTGATTATTCTTTGCCTGTCTTCTACATCTATTGAAATACTTATTACATTTTTAGGAAGCAAATGTTTCGCCTTTTCCGGCCACTCTATAAAGCAAATATAATCTTTATCTCCAATATATTCCTCAAACCCAATTGATTCTTTAGCAGACTCTACGCGATAAAGATCAATATGGCATAACTGCACTGCATGATGCTTATCTTGGCTAGATTTAGGCAGCGCATATGTCTTCATTAGTGTGAACGTAGGGCTTGTGACGCGGTCTTTGGCGCCTAATTCGGCTGCTGCTGTTTGAACGAGCGTGGTTTTGCCAGCACCTAAGGGTCCGCTCAAAGCAATCACATCTCCTCCTTTAAGCGAACCAGCAAAATCATGCGCGAACTTTTGCAAATCATCTAAAGATTTAATTGTGTGGTTAAATTCTTTTGGCATAATATTAGTTTACACTCTTGCTCGCAAAAATCATATCAACTGCGTTTGGCACAACTTCAACTTCTATTGGAGAAGATAACTGTTTTTCCGTGTCAGCCATAACTGTTAAATTTTTCTGCTTGCTCTTGATGATAATTTTTTTGACAGGGAAAATACTTTCAGGAATATATTGATCATTTGAGCCCCGTCCGCGCAAGCGGTCAAAAAAAGATATATTTGGCCTATGCGCGATTACTGCCTCAAGTACTTGATCATGGGGATTGAATTTTTTCGCGGACTCGTTTAAATCTTGATTATAAATATCACTGTTGCACACGCTGATATGATGATCATTGTACATAGAGCTGACTGTGTATGAACGAAATCCTAAGGCGCATTTTTTTGGGAACACAGCAGCAGTAGCAAAATAATGCCGCTTATTAAGCAGTCCCAAATCAACTGGCTTTGATTGGTTGGCAGATAAAGCATCAGCTGCTTTTTTAAAGCTGGAAATGCCTAATAATAGCCCAATTATACTGGTATCTCTCATGGGCACAATGCCAAAAGAAAATGAAAATCCTTCTTCTTTTTGCTGCAAAAGAGCCTGGTTCAATACTCGGCTCGCTGTTGTATCATCCCCTACAGCGATTAATGATTTTATTCCGCTTGCTATACAATCTCTTATGCTTGCTCCAAGATCATGAAGCCTTGCAAGCCTTATCTTGCGTCCAGAAATTCCAGCTTGAGTCAGCAACAAGTCTAAGTGGTCTAATTTGCGCTGCTGTTTAGAGTATACCCAGTCATCAATAAAATAGGCATACATATATTATTCTTCTTTTGAAGGCTTTTGCACATCAGCTGGCTCGCTTTCCCCTGTAACTCCTTCTGTAGAAACGCTGCAATGCCCGTTCAGCACTGCTCCAGGCTCTATGGATAATATTTTCGTCACTATATCGCCTGTTATTTTCGCGGAATTGCCAAGCTCAAGATTGTCTTTGGTGGATACATTGCCCTCTATCTCTCCTCGCACGCTTGCGTTAGCAGCTTCTATGTCTGCTTTTATCTTAGCGCCCCCATCAACTCGCAAGTTGCCTTTAGTTTTCATGCTGCCGCTAACAATTCCTTGAACCAGTACATCTCCCTCGCTTGAAAAATCCCCCTCCACCTTAACGCTTGCTCCGATCACTGTTTCTGCTTCTCCCTCCTTCATTTCAAACCCTCCTGAATTTTCTTCTTTGTCTTTTGAATTAAACACTGCCATAATATATGTTATTAGTTATAAATATCACATATGCGGATTTATATAGTATACTAAACTAAGACATTGGTTACAATTAGCAAGACGTGAAAATTTCTGCTTTAACCAACCCCAGAGCAAGAACCCCAACCTAATCCATATAATATATACTATATGGACAAAAAGCCAAAAAAGTTATATAAAAGTGATGTGTATTGAACAATTTCAATATGTATTGAACAATCCTCCCCATCTTCTCTATTGTAGATTTTCACTTAACTCCACAAAGTGGAGTTAAGTGAAAATCTAAAAGGAAGACGCGAGTTAAAGTTGGAACATTTGAACTTGTTCGAATGTGTAAGCTGAAACACGCGGCTGACGCCGCGCCCCCATAGTTTAATGGATAAAACAAGAACCTCCTAAGTTCTAGATCTACGTTCGATTCGTAGTGGGGGCACCACCTAATTATTGAACAAATTTAGTGTTCAATTAATAACGACTATTTTTATCATATTAATGATAAAAACCTACCACTGTCGGAAAAATCCTGACAAGTTTAAGGTGCTCAAAATATCTCATATAAACCACATTCTTGATATGTATTGAACATAATTGTTCAATACATATGCTATATATACCTATATTAGAACATAAAACTTATCCCCATGTCCTGTGGATTTCATGTGGATTAGCTAATATTAGCCAAAAATTGTGTGTATAAACATGGGTATATCATCTTACTAAGTTTTGGGTATGTATTTTATATCATGTGCAGGAAAAACCCTGACAAGTTTCTCAAGCATAATACTGGTTATTTCTACACAGCTAATCCCTATTACTATACCCACTTATAGCAATGTTTTATGTGTATAAAATTTGCTTGGTAAGCGCTAGTAATAGTAAAAATTCCTTTTTATCCACCTAATCCACAGTATTATAATAAATATTATATATTTCTTATATATAAAAAATTTATNTATATTAGACATCAATAACAATCCATTCTATAATTAACATATAATTAATAATCAAATAATCATTTGAATATATGTCAGCACAAGTTTTAACAGACCAAGACTTTAAACAAGAAGTTGAACAATCCAAAGGAGTGGTGTTGGTGGATTTTTGGGCGCCTTGGTGCGGCCCTTGCAAAATTCAGGGCCCAATTGCGGACGAGCTTTCAGAAGAAATTAAAGATGTAAAAATAGCAAAGCTTAATGTAGATGAAAATCAGGCATCTGCGTCTCAGTTCGGAGTAATGAGTATTCCGACGATAATTATCTTTAAAGAGGGCAAGCCAGTAGAAACTTTGGTTGGGTTGCAGCAAAAAGACAATCTCAAGTCAAAGCTAGAAGCTGCAATAAAATAAATTATGCCTAATTTAGAAAAAGTAATTATTATAGGTTCGGGCCCTGCGGGCTTTACAGCTGCTTTATATGCATCAAGGGCGAGCTTGAATCCTGTTTTGTTTTCAGGAACAGAGCCAGGAGGACAATTAACAACCACAACTGATGTGGAAAACTTTCCAGGTTTTCCAGAGGGTATTCAAGGCCCAGAGCTTATGCAGAAGTTCCGAAAACAAGCAGAAAGATTTGGCACAAAAATCATTGATAAAGCAGTAGATAAGGTTGATTTTACTTCTGCCCCTTTTAAGGCATGGTCAGGAACAGATGAATATCAAGCAAAGTCTGTGATCATAGCCACAGGCGCGTCTGCTGTGTGGCTTGGCTTGGATAATGAGCAAAAATTGCGCGGAAAAGGCGTTTCTAGCTGTGCCACGTGCGATGGATTCTTTTTTAAGGATAAAGACGTGGTTCTGGTTGGCGGAGGAGATGTTGCAATGGAAGATGCTATTTTTTTAACTAAATTCGTAAAAGGCATTAAAGTGGTTCATAGAAGAGAAGAGCTTCGCGCAAGCAAGATAATGCAAGAACGCGCTAAAAAGAACCCAAAAATAGAATTTATCTGGAACACGGAAGTTATAGATGTAATAGGTGAAAATTCAGTAGAAGGAGTTAAGGTTAAGAACAATAAGACTAATCAAGAATCAGAAATAGCTTGTAAAGGGCTGTTTATAGCAATTGGGCATAAGCCAAATACAGAGGTATTTCGCGGCCAAGTTGATCTTGATGAAAAAGGCTATTTAGTATGCGCCCAAAATACTGCAACTAGTGTTAAGGGCGTGTTTGGAGCAGGAGATGTGCATGATCATGTGTATCGCCAGGCAGTTACAGCAGCAGGAACGGGGTGCGCTGCAGCTATTGAGGTTGAAAGATATTTAGAAGATCAAGAATAGTCTTGACAAAAAAATATAATATGATAATATTCAAACAATGGTTTGAATATTATTTATTTTAATCCGTCCAAGGCGGACAGGGGAGATTAAATTATATCAGCTTTTACTAATGCAATACAGCAGTTAGATGTTGCAGCTAAAAAATTAGATTTAGATCAAAATATTGTGAACAAGCTTAAAGAACCTAACAAAGTTCATGAGTTTGATATTCCCATTACCATGGATGACAACACAAAAAAGTCATTCAAAGGATATCGCGTGCAATTCAATAATGCGCGCGGACCATATAAGGGCGGAATTCGCTTTCATCCACAAGTTGATTTGGACGAAGTTAAAGCTTTGGCTTTTTGGATGGTAATTAAAACAGCTGTTGTTGGTGTTCCTTTGGGTGGAGGCAAAGGAGGAGTAGAGGTAAATCCAAAAGAGCTAAAAGAAACTGAACTGGAAAAAATATCTCGTGGCTGGGTGGCAGAAATGGCAGACCATATTGGGCCGCGAGTTGATGTTCCAGCTCCAGATATAAACACTAACCCACAGACCATGGANTGGATGTTAGATGAGTATGAAAAAATCACCAATGATACTACGCGTGCGACTTTCACAGGCAAGCCAATTGAATCAGGCGGAAGTGAAGGTCGCGAACAAGCAACTGGACAAGGCGGATTTTACGCTTTAGAAGAGATTGCGCAAAAGCTTGATCTTAAGCCAGAATCATCATCAATCATAGTCCAAGGATTAGGAAATGTTGGGTATAATTTTGCAGTGCTCGCGCACAATGCTGGATATAAAATTGTAGGCATGAGTGACTCTAAGGGAGCAATATATAATGCAGGCGGTTTTGATCCAGAGGAGATTCAGAAAATTAAAAAAGAAAAAGGATCAGTTGTTGATTTTGAAGGCGTTATAAAATTAACTAATGAGGAATTATTAGAGCAAGAGTGCGACATATTAGCTCCTGCGGCCCTAGAAAACCAGCTTACAAGCGCGAACGCGGCTAAAGTTAAGGCCAGTGTCGTATTAGAGCTTGCAAACGGCCCTACAACTCCTAAAGCAGACAAAATATTATGGGACAAAAAGATTTATGTGGTGCCAGATGTGCTTGCAAATGCAGGAGGTGTTACGGTAAGTTATTTTGAATGGGATCAAAATCTCAAAAACCAACACTGGACAGAACAAGAAGTCTTAAGCAAGTTAGAGCCTATAATGAAAAAAGCTTTCCAAGATATTTGGAAGGCGCACGTTGATCATAATATGGATTTGCGCACTAGCGCGTTCATGCTGGCAGTTAAAAGAATTATTAGTGCTATGAAATAATTTTTTAGATTAAAAACATAATTTATAGTATACTAATAACATGCAAAATCAAGACACTCATTTCTTAAATCCAGATCATATACTTTCCCAGATTGAAATCAAAGCCGGCGATCAAATCGGTGATCTTGGATGTGGAACTGGATATATGTCTTTTGCCGCAAGCAGGGTTGCTGGCGAAAAAGGCAAAATATTTGCTGTTGATGTGCAAAAATCAGTGCTTGAGCAGGTAAAAAAAGAAGCTCAAGTAGAAAATATCAAAAATATTAAAACTATTTGGTCAGATTTAGAAATGTCTGGAGCAATAAATATTGCGCAAAATTCGCTTGATATGGTATTTTTGGTTAATGTTTTATTTCAAATAGATAAAAAAGAAGCTGTTTTCAGCGAAGCTAAGAGATTAATCAAGCAAGGAGGAAGTTTGCTGGTTGTTGAGTGGAATCCAGGAGATATGGCAATTGGTCCGCAATCTGATAAGCGAATTTCCCATGAGACAGTGATTCAACTTGCAAGTTCAGCTAACTTTAGCCAAAATAAAGACATAGACGCAGGCAGGTATCATTATGGGGTATTATTTAAGAATTCATAAGCATGCATCAATATATCTGTATTGATCAGTAATCAGCAGTATTTATGGATACAATCTTACACTTATTATCGCCAGCATATTTATTTAATAGAAATCTTGGGCCATATCAATCAGATTTGGCTTATGTTTTTGTTGGAATAAATATTGTCTTAATCATCATTGCTATAATTTCGCGCAGATTAGCTAAAAAAAGAGATTTATTCGCGCAAAAAGCAGCTCATAAGTTTGGAAGCTTGGCTTGGACAATGGGTGCTATTGGCATTATCTTGTATGTGTTTAGGCAAATTAATGTATTTTATCTAAGTGCTCCAGCATTTGTTTTGATTTGGCTTATTATCACTGGTATTTGGCTAATATTAGTGCTTAAATATTGGTTGCGAACCGCGCCAAAGCGAAGAAAGCAAGTATCTGGATCTACTGTCAAAGACGAATATATGCCATAATGCTTTCTCCTACTCAAAATATTGGCTCTTGGGGAGAAAAAGTAGCTGCTTGGTATTTAAAAAAGCAAGGCTGCTTAATCATAAAAACACATTTTACTAACAGATTTGGAGAAATAGACATCATTGCAAAGCAAAATGATGAATTTGTGTTTGTTGAGGTAAAAACCAGATCAAAGTTAAAGCATGGATTGCCAGAACAAGCAGTGGATTATAGAAAACAAAAAAGATTAAAAAAGGTAATTTCAGCTTATCTTAGCTTAAATCAGATTGAAAAATTCAGAATTGATATTATTAGCATAAGCCCCAACACTTCATCCAAAAAACTCACTATTCGCCACCATAAGGCAGTGCTAAATATTTTTTAGAGATGTTTTCCATAACATATACACAGACTTACCCACAAACCCCGCATTTTTGTCCAATGTAGGCGTTTTATTTTTCATAAAGATGAGCTACAATTAAATTAGTCGCTCTTTATAACAACTTGATCGTAATAAAGCAGTAGGAGGCAAGCATCCAGAAACTTATTCTTTCTCTTTTAATAAACAAAGAGGAGGCATGAGCAATGGATGCTTGCCTCTTCTGTTAATAACACATAATCCTTGGGGGATAGGACAAAAACATTATGATCAAGGCTATACTGCTAAACGATCTAAATCAATTAGCAATACAAATTCTTTTTAATCGCTCTTTCAAGGTCGCACAATCTATTGTTTTTACTACAATTCTCGGTTTGCTTTTAGCCGTGGTTTTTGTATTAGCAGCTGGTTCAGCAGCAGCAGCCCCAATGCCAGACCTATCAAGCCCTATCCAAGGCCAGCGCTTTAGCTCTCCTTTGCCAAAGATTTCCGGAGGAGCGCTTAATGCGAGCGAGGTTTTGGTATATATAGATGATGTGTTAAATGGAACCGCCGCAGTATCAGGAGATTTATTTAAGTATACCCCTTTTGTGCCTTTGAGTTCTGGAGACCACGCTATTCAACTGCAGTCCAAGGATTCTGCAAGCGGAGAGTTGAGCGCAAAAACAATACCAACATCAATTACTATCATTCCAAACCCTTCTCCTACATTGCTAGCTCCTAGCCAAGGCGCTCGTTTGGGCCAGAGCAGGGCATGGGTAGGCGGAGTTGCTAGAAATGATTCCTTGATTAGAATTTTAGTTGATGGACAAGAATACACGCGCACCAATGTCCGCAACCACAGCTCTGGAGTTGGAAGTTTTGGAGTAGCTTTAAAAGATTTGCCTTTAGGCGGGCACGCTGTAACCGCAATTGCGCGCGATTCTCGCGGAAAAGAGAGTTTTCAGTCAGAAGTTCTTGTTATAACAATCATGCCTTCCACCCCAGCGCCAACCATATTCCGCCCAGTGGTAAACGCGGACGCTGGCATAGAGCGCCCATTTATAACTGGTCTTACAAAGAATGGATTACTTGTTTCAATTGTTATAGATGACAAAATTGTTGGTATGACACCAACTGCTTCTAATGAATCTGGGGTAGCGTCTTTTAGCTGGCAGCCAACACAAGCTTTAGGATTAGGTGGGCACAAGATTGAGGCATTTGCTTCTGACAATGGAAAGCTTTCTAATAATTCTACAGAAATATTTTGGCAAGTAGGCGAAGTTTCTGAGATTGAGCCTGCAGTACCAGATGAATCTGAGCCAACATCGCAAGCTCCAGAACCAGAAGAGCCTCCTATTAGTGTTGCAGAACCAGAAGAATCCACACCATTGACTGTTAAAGATAATTTAGATGAAGAGGAACCAGAAGAGCCAATTGTACCTGATGTAATTGATTCAGTGGAAGTTGTAGATGAACCAGAAGGAAGAGTAGTTGCAGATGATGATGGTGTATTGGGTGAAACAGATGGGCCAGATGCAGATGACGACAAGCTTGCGCAAACTAATGACACAGACGAGCCAGATGACGATATAACAGAAATTACTCCAGGCGCAGTTGTTCGCGACACAAGCGATGATGAAGAGCGCGGAGAATTTACATTCAACACCTCATTAATAATTGGTATTGTAATTTTGGTATTTTTATTGCTTTCTATTTTAGTTTGGTATATCCAGGAAAAACGCGCTCAATTAGGAGAGCGAGTGGTAAACATATTCCGCGAAGATGAAGAAGGAGGAATGCCAGGCGATAGTCCAATGGATAATGGTCCTACAAGTGAAAAGCCGCAAGACCCAATAGATATTGGCATGGATTTGCCAGGTGATTTTCCAAAAGACACTTCTTCAAATGTAACTCATTTACCCAGGGACATGCACACTGATTCTGTTCGCCCTCCTAGTGATGAGTTTGGGCCTTTAGATGAAAAAGACGATGATAAATTCAAGTCTCCGCCAGAACCTCCTACTAGCGAACCTCCGCGTTATGATCCGCCTTTTGACGAGCCAACCCCTCCGCCAGATAGGCGGGAAAGACGGGATTCAGATAAGCCAGAAGATCTTCCTCCGCCTCCTCCGCCAATGTTTTAGTGTTATTGCATATTTTTAACATTCTGCTATACTATTAATAAGCTAGTTTTACGATTGTAAACTAGCTTATTTTTTTAGAATATATTATATGTCAAAAGAAGTACTACAAGCAATCAAGGCAATTTGCGAAGAAAAACATATTCCTGTGGAATCTGTTTTAGCTACTATAGATCAAGCCTTAGCTGCTGCATATCGCAAAGATTTTGGCGATAAAATGCAGAATTTAAAAGTTGAATTTAATCCAGAAACAATGGATATAAAGGTTTTTGATGTGAAAGAAGTTGTAGAGGACCAAGAATTAGACGAAGAAGGTAATGTTGTTGTAGAAGGGGAAGATGATTCAAAAGAATCAGATGATGATTCTAAACCCGCCCAAGGCGGGTCCGCCTCTGGCGGAAAGTCAGATGACGATGACAAGACAAAGAAAGATGATGATAAGGATGAAAAGAAGGAAGAACGAGATTCTTCTCCGCCCAAGGCTGATCAGGATGACGGAGACACAGAAGAAGAGGAAGAAGAGCGGTTCAACCCAAAAACCCAGATCATGATTACAGAAGCAAAGGAAATTAAGAAAGATGTAAAAATCGGAGAAGAATTAGTTCAAGAGCTGGAAGTTCCGGGTGAGTTTGGCAGAATGGCTGCTCAAACAGCAAAGCAAGTTATTATTCAGCGCTTGCGAGAAGCAGAGCGCGAAGTAGTGTTCAACGAATACAAGGACAAAGAAGGCGAGCTTATCAATGGATCTATACAGCGCACAGAAGCAGGAAACGTATTAGTTGATATTGGCCAAGCAACAGCAATCATGCCTCCGCAAGAGCAGGTTAAGGGCGAGCATTATGCTCCGGGTGCTCAATTGCGGTTCTATATCAAGTCAGTTGCAACCACAAATCGCGGCCCAGAAGTTATTGTGTCCAGAACTGACAAAGAATTGGTTCGCCAGCTGTTTATAATGGAAGTTCCAGAAATCGCGGATCAAGTTGTTGAGCTTAAATCAATTGCGCGCGAGCCAGGCAACCGCTCTAAAATAGCAGTTTACACAGAAGAGGAAAACGTGGATCCTGTTGGCTCTTGCGTTGGCCAGCGCGGTACAAGAGTTCAGTTCATCATCAATGAACTTGGTGGAGAAAAAATTGACATTATAGAATGGGATGAAAATGATATTGGATTTATTAAAAACGCCTTAGCTCCTGCAAAGGTAGTAGATGTTGAATTAGATGAAGAAAACAAAACAGCTATAGCCAAAGTTTCTGAAGACCAGTTTTCTTTGGCAATTGGAAAGCAAGGCCAAAACGTACGCCTAGCTAGCGGCTTAACTGGTTGGAAGATTGATATTAAAGAAAGCAAAGAATCTGGCAAAGAAGAATCAGAAGAAGAGGCTGATGAACCTACTGAAGATAAGCCAGAAGATAAAGTTGAAGAAAAAGAATCAGAGCCAAAAGAGGATAAAGAGGATAAG
This sequence comes from bacterium, assembly GCA_002687895.1. Lineage (GTDB taxonomy): Bacteria > Patescibacteriota > Patescibacteriia > UBA2169 > UBA2169 > UBA2169. The sequence goes on from NZBL01000012.1 coordinate 37,516, forward strand.
CCTGAAAAATCTAATGAAAAGAAAGACGAAGTAAAAGATGAAAAAAAGGAAAACAAGAAGAAAAAATCTGACGATTAAATTATTCAATTAATTAAAATAGTTATTAATACTATACTATGTCTACATATTTACTCTTTTCAATAGCTACATCAATATTGGCTATTGTTGCTGGAGGAGTTCTATCTGCCTGGGTTATAGGCCGCAGAGCTGGAAATGAAAAAATGCAAGAAATTGCTGATGCTATTCAAAAAGGATCAAAAGCATATCTTAACCGCCAGTACAGAACCATTGGAGTGGTTGCTTTAATTGTATTTTTGCTTCTTGGCTTAGCCTTAAATTGGGCAACTGCTTGGGGGTTCTTGGTTGGAGCTGTATTTTCCGCTATTGCGGGATATGTTGGAATGAACGTGGCAGTTAGGGCTAATGTGCGAACAGCGCACGCTGCAAGCCGCGGCCTGAATCGCGCAATGGCAGTTGCTGTTCGCGGCGGAGCAGTAACTGGATTTATGGTTGTGGGATTAGGTCTTTTAGGCGTATCGGGATTTTGGGCATTAACTCATAATGTTTCAGCTTTAATCGGATTAGGATTTGGAGGAAGCTTGATTTCAATTTTCGCGCGATTAGGCGGGGGCATCTTCACTAAGGCCGCTGATGTTGGAGCTGATTTAGTCGGCAAAGTAGAAGCAAATATTCCAGAAGATGACCCACGCAATCCAGCTGTGATCGCGGACAATGTGGGAGACAATGTAGGAGACACTGCGGGAATGGCAGCTGACTTATTTGAAACTTACGCGGTTACAACGGTCGCAACAATGCTCTTGGGAGCTTTAGTATTTCCAGATTTCGGCAATGCGATTATTTATCCGTTAGTGCTCGGAGGAATCTCAATAATCGCTTCAATTATAGGATTGCTGTTTGTGCGCTTGGGAAAAAAGGAAAATATAATGACAGCCTTGTATAAAGGATTGATAGCTTCAGCAGTTTTGGCCGCAATTGGGTTCTATTACGCGACAAATAATATAATGGACAACAATGGATTATATGTGCCAATTAATCTATTTTACGCGGCTTTAGTGGGGCTGGGACTAACAGCGCTCTTGGTCATCTTCACGGAATATTACACATCAGATAAATATCAGCCAGTAAAAAATATCGCTGAAGCTTCCACAAAAGGGCATGGCCCGAATATTATAGCTGGCTTGGCTGTATCAATGCGCTCAACCGCGCTTCCAATCATCGCAATTGTTTTGGCAATTTGGGGTTCATATGCTTTAGCTGATTTATATGGAATAGCGGTCGCGGCAGTAAGCATGCTTTCCTTAACAGGAATTATAGTTGCAATTGACGCGTTTGGCCCAATTACAGATAATGCAGGCGGCATTGCTGAAATGTCAAAGCTTCCAGAAGAAGTTCGGAATGTTACAGATAAGCTGGATTCAGTAGGCAACACAACAAAAGCAGTTACAAAGGGATATGCTATTGGCTCGGCCGCTCTTGCGGCCTTAGTATTGTTTGCGTCATATTCGCAGGAATTTATTTTACATGGAAGAGAGCTGTTATTTAGATTATCTGATCCATTAGTTATAATTGGACTATTTATAGGCGGATTATTGCCATATTATTTTGGGGCCTTAGTAATGGATGCTGTTTCCAAGTCAGCTCAAAAAGTGGTTGAAGAAGTTCGCCGCCAGTTCAAAGAAATTAAAGGCATTATGGAGGGCCGCGCAAAGCCAGAATATGGCACATGCGTTGATATTGTGACAAAAGACGCTTTGCGCAAGATGTTTGTGCCTGCTTTAATTCCTGTTCTTGCTCCAATTCTTGTTGGCTGGCTTTTAGGCCCGGTCGCGCTCGGCGGAATGCTAGTTGGCTCAATTGTAACTGGAATCTTTGTTGCAATTTCCATGACAGCAGGGGGAGGAGCATGGGATAATGCTAAAAAATTGATTGAAACAGGAGAGCACGGAGGAAAAGGAAGCGAGGCGCACGCAGCCTCAGTTACAGGAGACACAGTTGGCGACCCTTACAAAGACACAGTAGGCCCTGCAATCAACCCAATGATCAAGGTTATAAATATTGTAGCGCTCTTGATTGTGAGTTTTTTGGTATAGTGCTTTATGCATACAAGCATCCAGTCAAAATGGATTATACAATCCACGCTTTGGATATTTAATGGATTTTTTTTAGGCAAAGTCTTGGGAAAGGAAAATGTTCCTAGCAAAGGCGCTTTTATTCTTGCTGCAAACCATGTAAGTATTCCTGATTCCTGGCTTTTAATTAATATTCTTTTAAAAAAGCATGAGCGCGAAGTATGGTTTATCTCTCGGGATGATATTTGGTGGGGCACTTGGTTTACGTCAAAAGTAGTTTCTCCGCTGCTTGGGTCCTTGCTCTTGGTTGACTGGAGAAACCCAAAGCAAGTTTTAGATCAGGCAAAAGAGATATTAAAGCGCGGATGGGTTGTTGGAATTCATCCAGAAGGCACGCGAAATACAGATCCAAAAGCCTTATGTTTGGGTAAAACAGGCGCAGCCCGCCTAGCTCTTGAAACAGGGCTGCCTGTTGTTCCAGCTGGATATTTTGGGCCGTCAATTTCAACGCTTTGGGATGTGTTTTACGAGTTTGCATTAAAAAGGAATCGCGCTAAAATTGTATTTGGCAAAACAATGGACTTTTCTGAATACAAGAACAAAGAAATAACTCGTGATCTGCTTTATGAAGTTACTGATAAGATAATGATAGAGATTGGGAATTTATCAAATAAAAAGCCAAGACTTCATCAAACATAAAAAGACCAGCAACAATAGCTGGTTTTTTGATGCTTGCAATTCTATATATACTATAGTATAGTATGTTTTATTGTTATGAAAATTTCAGAAGAAAATCCATCAAAATCCCAGCTTGAGCTTACCATTGAGCTTGAGCGAGCTGATATTGAGCAAGACTTGCAAAATACAGCCAAGAAGATTTCTAGCGAAATTGAGATTTCTGGCTTTCGCAAAGGCCAGGCTCCATATGATGTTGTATCCCGCCATATTGGCGGGGAAGCAAAAATCTATGAGCAGGCAATTGAAGCTATTGTGAACCGAACAGCTGCGAAAGTTCTGCAAGAAAAAAAGCTTAATACAATTGGCCGCCCGCAAATATCCATTCAAAAAATGGTGCCGCCTTTTGGAATTAGCTATAAGATCACTTTGTCACTGATGCCAAGTATTGAGCTTGGAGATGTTTCTAAAATCAAACTAGAGAAAAAGGATCCTACTGCAACAGAAGAAGATATTCAAAAAGTAATTGATAATTTGCGCCAGATGCGCGTAAAAGAAGCTGTTGTTGACAGGGTTGCGCAAGCAGGCGATAAGGCTGTTCTGGATTTTGAGATTAAAAAAGATAATGTATTGATTGAAAAGGGATCTGCGAAAGATTATCCTTTGGTCATCGGAGAAAAAAAGTTTATTCCAAGATTTGAGGAAAAGATTATTCATATGAAAGCCGGGGACAGCAAGAAATTTGAATTAGAATTTCCAAAAGAATATTTTGAAAAGAATCTAGCAGGCAAGCTTGTGCAGTTTGAGGTTAAGCTAAAGCAGGTGTTTGAAAGAATTGTGCCAGATTTTGATGATGAGTTTGCCAAAGGAATGGGAGACTACAAATCATCAAAAGAAATGCGCGAAGCAATAACAAAAAATTTACAGCATGAGCGCGAGCGCGAGGAAACTGAAAAATTCCACATGCAGGCTATGGAGAGATTGGTTAAACTTTCTAAAGTCGGCGATATTCCAGAGTCAGCAGTGAACGAAGAAGTAGAAAAAATGATTCATGAGCTTGAGCACAGCATAACACAGCAAGGTGGCAAGTTTGAGGATTATTTAAAAAGTATTAAAAAGACTAAACAAGATTTACAAACCGAGTTTAAGCCAAAAGCCCAAGAGCGCTTAAAGATTGGATTGGTTGCGCGCAAATTCGGGGAGCAGGAAAATATTCAAGTTAGTGATGATGATGTTAAAAAAGAGCTGGAAATAGCTAAAAAAGCATATGCTAATCAGCCGGAAATGATGGCTCGCTTGGAAAACCCTCAATATCAAGATTATGTGCGCAATATGCTGCATAGTAAGAAAGTATTTGAGAAATTAGCACAAACGATTGAAAAGTCCTAATTGATTTGATATTATTGTTTTGTAGCGTGCGGATGTAGCTCAGTTGGCTAGAGCGTTTCCTTGCCAAGGAAAAGGTCGCCGGTTCGAGCCCGGTCATCCGCTCCAATCAAAAAACCATTCATAGATGAGTGGTTTTTTGATAAACGTTTAAATTGAGTTTTAGAAACCCGCGCGCAATAGATATACTCCAATCACTAAGGTAACAATTCCAGAAATTACATACCAGTCCTTGTTGCGATACCAATCCAGCATACTTTTGAAGCTTTTGATTGGAAGACCAATATACAAAACCCCCTTTAAAAGCATAAGCCATGCAAGGAGGGTGATAATGGTTTCTGTTGTTCCTACCCAGATGTTGTGATATTTGAGGATTATAAATCCAACCACCAAAAGCACGACTCCAATAAAGAAAACCAGATACGCGTTTTTTTGGAAATCAGCAAGAATCTGCTGCATGTTTTTGCGGCGTATAAAGATCGCGATGCCAACTACAGTTAAATACACGCCAAAGACTTGCGCGAGGAATGTTGTTGTATCCATATTTTTATATTAGTTTTTATTATAATTTGACCGTATATATTATATACCTTTTTAGGTATTTTTTCAAAACATACTTGATTATTACTTGATTTTGGGCTATTGTTTTATTGTTTAAGCCCGGGTGGTGGAATTGGTATACACGCAGGACTTAAAATCCTGTGCGCTTGCGCATGCGAGTTCAAGTCTCGCCCCGGGCACCATATAAAAAGCAACCCCATACTATAAGTACGGGGTTGTGTTGGTTCTGGGTTGTGAAGCATGTTATGCTTCAGATTTTGTCATCCAACTCTCGCCTTTCTTACCAATTACGAGAAAACGGATGACCTTTCTACCGCCCTGCTTTTCATCTTTCCAAAACATGCGCAGCTTATCTGTAATTCTGCTGTGAGAGCTGTCTACTGGAAGACCTTGAATAGTATTGTCTGAAACAGACTGTGATTTAAGCGAGGGATAGTCAGCGCCTTGCTCGCTGAAGAGCTTGAGCGCTTTTTCTGTTGCGGTTTGGCCTTGTTGGCCAAGTCCTTTGTATGTGGTTATAAACTTTGGTTCATATACCATTGCATGGCAATGGTATAATTTTGCGATTATTGAGCTAGGGAGATGTTCAAGAAACAGCTGCATTTGACGTTTTTTTAGATCCTCTTTTTGTTCATCTTCAACTCTCTGAAGTGAGCGCAAAAGAGAAACTCCTGCTTGTGAAGAGCCTGCAATAGATTCTACAAGCTCCCTAATTGTTTCAGCGCGAGTTGTCTGTAGCTTGCCATCAAGCTCAATGGCGTAAACCTCCCATTCACTGGCTCGCTGCATTTCTGATTCCATTTGGCGTAGGAGATGTTGCATTTGTTCCTGCAGAGACATGTTCTGCGATTCAAGCAGAATGTTCTTTTCATGTAGCGCGCGCAATTCCTCCAGCAAGGCAGTAATAAGCTTGGTGATGGCTTGCGTTCCTTGCTCATACAGCGAAGTTACTTGTTGGGCTAGCTCGCCAAGATCATCTTTTGTCTCTTCTTCTGCAGTATCTTCCATTGGTATTACAGTTGGAATGGAAACAGTATCTTTCTCTTCTTCGCCTTTGGCATCAATTTGTTTCTGATCTTGTTTAGCTTTCAGCATCTTTATTTGCTCCCAGGTTTCTATACCATCTTTTATCAAGCTTTTAACACCTAAAAAAAAGCTTTGCGTTATATTGCTCCCTACATCTTTTTTCATTAAAGCCTTTTTGTGCGGGCTGGCACGAAGATATTTGAGCGCTTGTCTATAGGTGTTAGCGTCAATTCTTATTGTATTCACATTTGCGTTTTTGCAGCCAGCGTCTTGTGCCGCCTTAACTGCTTGGTGAATTCTGCCATGCAGGTAGTATTTATCATCTACAAACAGCAGAGTAATTGTACGGCGTTTTTTTGTGTTAGGCGAGACCCTTCTAACGTATGTTGGCAAGAGCGCTAAAAAATCAAAAACATTTTCACTATGCGGCTTGTTCATTTCCCATCTCCTTTTTATATAGATAGAAAGAAAGAAAGAATGAATGAATATTCATAGTTGTTAAACATCATTTGCTAGGGTTTTATACTATAAATAATATAAAACATCAAACATCTTATTTTTTGAGTATAATTAATATATTTTTTAGATGTGTAGAAAATAAAAGCCAAGCTCAATAAAAGGGGTTGGCTCTTTTGTACAATGATCTTTAAAAAGAAAGGTAAAATAAGATGATACTTAGAGGGATTGATTTTGGGCCTGTGTTTAATGCTTCAGGAGCGCGTAATTTTTATGGCGAAGGATATAGGTAGACATGTTTGGTGGATTTGTTCGGCGGATGAGATGACTCCACGTTTATTGCTAAAACAACAACGATTAATGCGCGCATGGAGCCGGAAAAGGGGCTGGGAAATATGCTGCTTGATGATAAAACCTTGCGGCCAATTAAGTTTTTTCCTGATTGCGTGTGGTATGATTTCAGCAGAGGCATTACTTTGAACGCGGTCGGCCTTTCTGGGCATGGGGCGCATAATCTGATTGTGCGCGATTTGTGGCAGCAGCGTGAAGAGCCGTTTTTCATCTCTTTCATGTCTGTTGCGCTGACCTATAATGTTGGTGATGAAATTGCTATGCCTTTTATGGCAGGCCAAACCCTTAAATGGAGGATTGCTTGTTTATGATTTCAAGGCTGTGTCGCGGACTACTTTAGTAGTTCTGTAAGGAGGGGTTTCAAGTGGGGGCGTTTATCTTTCAAGGTGGCGTCCTTTTTTCTTTTTGTTGAATTTATAGTATAGTATAATATATGGCGGAGGAAGAAAAACAAGAAAATATCTGGAAGTTCTATTTCCAGTCGCGCTGGCAAACAGCGCTTACGGTTCACTATTTAGTGGCTGTGGCGTATCTTGTGCTATTTTTTATCGGAAATCTTTGGATATTTTTTAAATTCGCGTTTTTCTCGCTTATAACATCCGCAAGGCAGCTTGGATTGGAATTTGCCTTATGGGCGATTATATTTGAGCTGACTGTAATGGTGCCATTTTTTACTTCGTGGTACGCAATATTCCTATTGCCTCAAATTTGGCGATCGCGTTACACTAAAATGCAAAAAACATGGATTACGATTTTAATGATTGTTGTGTTCATTCTTATAATAGTTATTACAGATACTATTGCGCGGTTTGCGCTTGATAGCGAGGTATTGCGCGAGTTTGCTGATATCCATAAAATTAAACTATAATAGCATTTTAATAAATTTGAATTTCTTTTAAATAAAAAACGAGGCCTAACCTCGTTTTTGTGTTTTTTGATATTATTTTTTCTTAGACAAGCTATCCCACATAAACTGCCACCATGTTTTGTAGTTATCTGCTAATCCTTTGTCGCGCAAAACAAACAAGGTAACATCATCATGTAGTTTTTTGAGTGATATGCCGTGCCAGGTTACAATTTGGTCCCCAAAAAAATCAAGCGTGGAATTGGTTGCGTACTTTTCCGGCAAGAAAAGATATGGCATATTTCGTTTGTTTAGCTCTTTGATGGTTTCCCCGCCTTCGCGGCGCACAATTTCATCAAAGATGTGGTAGAACTTTATGTTTTTTCTTTCTGCCTCTTTTAGGAATTGTTCTGTAAAAGTTTTTAATCTAGGATCCCACCACGCCAGCTTTGCTCCGATGAAGTACGCGTCCTCACCAACACGCAAAATATCACGCATATAGTTTTTAAATCCCTCAATCCCTCTATAAATATATGCTTCTTGGGGCTGGCGGTCTGTTTGGTGCTTTTTTCTAAGATCAGGCAGGATTTTTTCAAGTTCTGTTTGTTTTTATTTTACTTTCAAGTTCTTTGAGCCGTTTTTGGGATTCGATGCGGAATTTAATTAAGAGGCCAGCAAGCATAACAATTAGAGCGCTAGAAGTGATTAAAAGATAAGTCATAATTTTTTGTGAACTATTATTTGCTGGAATTCTAAAGCGCTGAATATCATCATTACTATTAAACGCGCCAAGCACTTGTCCTGTTTCCTCATCAATTATCTCTTCCATATTAATCAATTGAATATCTTCTTGATATCTTGGCAAGACACGATAACCGCTCCTAGTCTCACTTACGAGCCCTGTCACTTCCAGCCATTCCCCAGTTTTTACATCTAGTTTTGTTAGTTTAGCTGCTGGCTGGAAAGTGATTTTAGCTTCGCCTGTGCCGTCATCTATGTACCAGCTTGTGCCTTTTTTCTGGACAAGCTCCGCAGTCAATTTAACAAGCGCGCCTTCCATGGATTCTGTAACATCTCCAGTTGCAGTATCTTGCGGAACTGGAGGGTCAGACGCGTACAAAGGAACAATATCAGCTTTTTGGGTTACCTTGAGCCGCAGTTCATTATTTGATTCGCCTAATTCACCAATCACGCCAACCACATCACCAACCACGAGCAATGGCCAGTCTTTTTTAGAAAAATACACCTGCACTCCCGGACTTCCAGTGATATAGAAATATGTTTTAGCTAAGATTCCTGGCTCAACTGCTACAGTACCTTGAACTCGGACTTCTGTACCAAGCTCAAGCTCGCGGATATTTGGAAGATCAATATCTATTATGTCTGAAGCGAAAAAAGCATTGTCAGATAGTGCTTGTGATGTTCCTTGCGCAAACGTCAAAGCACTAAAATCAGTTTGCGATATTGCTTCTGTTGCCTCATCTGCCTTTCCGCTTGTTGTGTTAGATGTCCAGTACCAAAGTCCTTCATCTGATTTTGTATATGACTCGTCTTCTTGCACATCATCATATAGCACTTCATCAACAAGCATATTGTTTAAATCAAATAATCGTACTTCATCACTAGAGTTGTTAAGTGTGATTTTGATTTCTTCTTTTCCAAGTACTATGTATGAATTAGCTTTGATGGTTCTGTCTTGTATTGTATGAGGCCGAGATCCGCCGTCTTCATCATCAATAATCCAGTTATCAAGAATCACATCAAAATCATTTGGGTTGTAAAGCTCAGTCCATTCTGTGTCATCCCGGCCAGCTGGATTTGGAAAAATTTCCGTGATATAAATTTGCGCGGTTGTGGTTGCTGTAGTAGATGACGCAGTTTTGACTGTTGTTTGAGGCTGATTAGAGCTGTTTTGCGTGATGCGCAAAGATAGTACATCTTTAGATGGAGCCACTTGTATTACAGAGGTGGCTAAAATATCGTGATATAGATCGCTGACAGTAAGGTTGATAATGTATGAGCCAAGCTCATCAAAAGAATATGAAAATAGCGGTCCAGATGCTTGGAAAGATTTGCCAATTGTCCATATATAGGAGAGCTTGTCATCATCCGCGTCAGTAGAATCCAGGGCAGAGATGGTAAATTGTTCATTAGGAGCTACTGGATTATTCTCAAATGTGATTTGCGCGATTGGCGGATCATTTGGTGTCGTAATCTTGTTGCTTTTGGATGGAGTTTTAATAGATGACCAGAGAAATATGTCTTTTGTGATGTCATATGATAGTGAATATCCCTCTATGGTTGATGAATATTCATATGAGTCAATGAGCGTGCCGTCAGATGAATAAAGATAGATAATTTCAGACGAGTTATTAAGCGCGATTCCTGTTGTGGTTCTGTAAAGAGAATAATATTCTCCTGGAATAAGCGTGATTTCTGACAAGGTTTTGATTTTTGATTTATCAGCGAGCTTCCATCCGTCTAAAGAAATTGATTCATCATCACTGTTCCATAGTTCTATGAATTCTTGATTCTCGTCTCCAATAGGATTTGGAAAAATTTCAACAATTTTTACTTTGGTTGGGTCGCCTGTTTGGATTGTTGTTTGGGTCGTGCTTGTGTCGTTAGTGGAACTAGAAGAGCTAGATGAACTGCCTCCGCTAGACGAACTACTTGATGAGCTTGATTCAGTAGACGAGCTTTCGGACGTGTCTTGTGATTGGCTCGCAGTTACGGCTCCGGGAGTTTCTGTTTCAGCGACCCATGCGCTGCCAGAAAGCTGGAGCGAGTTTCCATCTCCATCCGCGCCTTGGGTGTCTTCGTAAGTTATATCACTAAAAAATGTTGTACCTTTGTCGCTTGATAGCTTAATAGTATCACTTGTGTTGTTCAAGGACAGAACTGTGTCAATTATAGTTCCAGAATAGCTAGCATGATCATCTAAAAATGTTTGCGCATCACTTGCAAGAATCGCGTATCCTCCTGCAGATATAGTCAAACTTCCTTGTAATAAAGTAAGAGTGTGATTTGATCCATCATTAAATCTCCAAGAATCAGTTCCGCTTCCTTCTATAATTGTTACTGATTCAGATCCAGAATTATATATTTCAACCCATTCTTTTTTTGTGTCAGAGGATGATGGGTTATACATTATTTCTGTAAAGATAATGTCGTTTGCAGCCGAATATGTTATTTGAGGAAAAATAAAAAAAGCTCCCATCACAAGAGCGATCTTTAAAAGTAGTTGAATTGTATTTGGTATCATAACCCCCTAGTTTTGGTGCCGGAGGAGAGACTCGAACTCTCACACCCGAAGGCACTAGGTCCTAAACCTAGCGTGTCTACCAATTCCACCACTCCGGCTCACTTGCAAATGTACAACAAATTTGCACTTATGTCCATAGCCTCATCATGCTATACTAATATTATATGAGACATTATTGGCACGAGCTACATCTTACCATCAAGGATCAATTCATGAATATTATAGGATGGATTAAGACACATGATTTAGGTTTTAGTAATGCAACTGATACTGGCCCTGTGGTTATACTTGTAGGTGGATATGCTGCATCTGTGTATCATTTTATTGTTTTAAAAAAGAAGGAGTTAGAAGACGCTGGCTTTAATGTGTTTGTTTTTGATCCTGGAGTAAATTATAACAGAAGTGTAGAAGATTTAGGGAGAGAACTTGGTAAGTTTGCCAAAAAAGTTCTTAAAGCCTCTAAAGCAAAAAAATTTGCTATTGTGGCGCATAGCTTGGGAGGCCTTATTTCGCAGTATTA
>NZBL01000013.1 GCA_002687895.1 bacterium
TTGACTGTCCTGATCTGATTCCTGTTGTTCCTGCTCTTGAGATTGATTATCAGCCTGTGAATTATCAAATACATTGCTTTCATCTGATTTATTGCTACAGCCTACTCCAATAAGAACGACCGCGAGTGAGATAAAAAATAATTTTTTGCTTAACATAATTTTTCTAATTAAATTTAATTGGAATACTAACTAAATCTTGTTCGCTTCCGTCAAAAGCGCTAATTGAGAATAATTCTAGAGCGCCAGTTTCTGTTGAGACTTCATCAAACAGAAGCAACTCTCCGAAAGATCCAAATTCGCCAACTTCTTCCGCCTTTGCTGTTCCGAATTTTTCTACTATGATTGAACCATCAGAATCTTTTAAGCGCATTTGAAATGTTCCTTCAAACACTTTTGCCTCTCCTTTAACAAGCATTGGGCTTTCCACCTTATTATCTGGCTGCGGGCGAGTTACCTTTATGTTTCCAGATTCACTGATTACTGGTTCTCCTTCCTCTATAACTGGCGAATCTTGAAGAATATCGTCTGCAATCTGCTCTGGCAATCGCTCAACAGGAGGCTCGTTTGGAGCTTGCTTCCAAGCTAAAGTGAGGATGAAAATAATTACTATTATAGTTATCCAAATGTATTTGTTCATATACTAATTATAGCACGATGTATATATTCTAGAAATCCCCTATCTCTTTCTTTAAAGTATTCTCAACAGTAAAAGAATCAATAGTCCAAACCAATTGAGAATTCTCTCGGCCAATATAGTATTCTTCTGTGGGATCCTCCAGCTTGTCGCCGACAATCAAAGCATCTTTTTCACCAGTTTCAAAACCAAGCTCAATACGAATATCTTGTGGCTTGCCAATGATNCCAGCCGTCTCTTTATCAATATCCTCGCGAATATTCGCTGCAAACAAATCAGCTAATGTAGTTAAGACAGGACCAACTTTCTCATCTGAAGATGGGGTATTAAATGGAGTAATCTGCTGCCAGCCATCCCCTGTTTTTAACAGTGAAAATTCAGTACTCTCATATCTCCAATCAATTGAGGTAACTTTTAATGGATCAAATATCCATNCCCGCTTATCCCGCCAGTCAGTTCTATTAAACACTGGGCGGATATTTTTAATTGAAAGATACACATTATTTGAATCAGCATGCCGCATGTATGTTGTTAAAAATCCTGGGCCTTCTTTTCCAATAATTGCATTGATGAGCTGTTTGTCTTTTTTGTCCCATGCCTGGATGGTAACGCCTAGTTCATCAACTTGTAGTTCTTCAAACTTATCTGGATTGCGGGAGGCCAATTCTCCGCGAGGCATGTCATCAAAAATTTCCGTTAGATCTGTAATGTAATCTGGATTTACCCTGTAATCACCTTTATTAACAACAACCCAATGGTCATCTCGCTTTTCTAACATGTTTTCATATAATCCATTTACTCCTGTTACATTTATCTTGGTAATTTTGTCTGAATCAACCCTAAAAAATGTAGCCACATCCCGTTTGTTATCATTACCTTTTATTGCTTGTACTAATCCCATTAATACTAAAATAAACGCTAAAATAGCAAGTAAAATAATTACATTTTTGAATTTTGATACAGGTATTGCCATGTTAATTTGAAATAACAATCTTATTCTTCCTACGCTTATTAAATCGCATCAAACCATACAACGTAAACAAAATAGAAACACCCACAATATTCCCCCACTTCATCCAATTCTTTTGTGTCTCATTTAATTCTTGCAAAGGCCTGTCTGTTACTGTCTTTGACCGGATGTTGATTAAGGCCTCATCTGTAGTTAATGCATCAACCAAGTTCTGGAAAAAGATAGTATTTGATTCAAAACGGTTAAGATTAATATCAAGTGCAAATTCAGAATCACTTACTACTATCACACGACCTTCCTCGGTTGAGCCAACAAACTTTTCACGTTCTTCACTTGAAACCGGCTCTTCAGATTCCACACCTTCCTCATCTGTGACAATCTTATTTGGAATTTCATCTTTGCTATACAAGCTCTCAAAGTGGCCGCTTAGCATGGTAGCAAGCACAAATGAAGTTTGCTCTGCTGCATCTGGCTGTGGAATAGCACGAGGATTCAAAACCCAATCCCCATCTTGTGTCCAAGCATTTTCTGTTGTGCGGACAAGATCTACGTGTGTTGTTGACTCTGTTAATTTCTCCTCAAGAACTTCCAATGTAGACGCCCACGTGACCACAAGTGATTCTAGTTTGTTCACAATTCCTGATTCTGGGTTAAACCCAGCTTTTGGTATTTTAACCCAAAAAGGATATGGTGAAAAGAACTGAACTTGATCTGTCCTAAATGCAGCTAGTTCATTTGACGTATCCAAGACAAGATTCTTATTCAAGCGAACACCCCATTGCGCAACTAATTCCCCTATTCCTGTGTTTAATTTTTCAACGGTCAAGGCTCCAGGATCAATGCTAGTGCCTTCTGCCAATACTAAAATATCTCCACCAGCCATCAAGTATTGATCAATAGCATATTTTTCCCATTCATCTAACTCCTCCCGCACACCAGCTATGACTAAGGTATCAACATTTTCTGGTATAGTTTTGCCTTCACTCAAGGCAACATCACGCAAACGATACTGCCGCTCTAATAATTGCCTAACACTAAAAAGTTCGCCAGAAGTCCACACACCTTTGCCAGTAAAAAATCCTACTGTGGGAATTTCCTCGCGAGTAACTTTGCTTATTGCTGCTGTTAAATCATATTCTAAACTTGAAGTATCTTGAATTATTGGAATAATCTCCCTATCATCTCCATAAAATACTCCAACCCCTAAATAACCATTTGTGACTTGGAATTTATCTTCTTCCACAACATTGAATTGCAAAGTAGGAATTCCCATGCCCCGAGCTTCTGCTTCTGTGTCGCTATTCTCGCTTGGATCTAAAAACGTTACTATCACATTTCCTCCAGAGGCTTCCTCATACTCTGTTAAAATGTCGCGCACTTCTAGATTGCGATTTAATAAATATCCTGGAAGTTCTTCTGTAAAATATGCTTTTATATTTACTACATCATCTAGTCCTTTAAGTACATCTTCTGTAGTATTTGTAATGCTAAAGTCCTTGTTTTCTGTAACATCCCATCTGCCGAAGAGCTGTGTTGAAAATATGTTTATGACCAATACTAAGATGACTACAACAAGAATCGCGAGTAGCGCGTTTGCTCTATTAACTTGTTTTTTTGATGATAATAATCCCATATTAGCGCCAATTACGCGATCCTATTGCCTGAACGTTTAGATATAAGAATAACGCAGTAAATGATATATAATAAATCAAATCCCTTGAATCAAGAATGCCTTTGCTGATGCTGTTAAAATGCGTTGCAGTTGATACGAACTGAATCACGGTTGCGAGTGGACCAGATATAAATGAAATCACATTATTGCTTCCAATAAAAAAGATCAAGAACAATACAGTTAAACTTAAAAGNAAAGATACAATCTGATTTTTTGTTAAGGAAGATAACAGCAAGCCCAATGACAGATACATACCGCCCATAAGTATTGCTCCTATATATCCCGCTATGACCACGCCAATATCCAAGTCCCCAATGCGGCCTATGGTGATTGGCAAAACCAAGCTGAATACTAGGACTAGGATCATAAAACTAAATGCAGATAAAAATTTTGCAATAACAATTTCCCAGTCACGGATTGGTAGAGTTAGTAAAAACTCAATTGTTCCTGTTTTCTTTTCCTCTGCCCAGCTTCTCATTGTCAAAGCAGGAGCAAGTAAAAGGAACAGCCAAGGAATTAATCCAAACCATTCCCTCATATTTGCTTGTGCATTTAAAAAGAACCTTTGGAAGAATAAAAAGTTTATAATAATCAAAAACACTGCCACAAATATATATGCAATTGGGCTGTTAAAATAACTAATAAATTCCCGCTTGAAAATTGGCTTAATGTTTGCCACGCTTGATTTTAATGCTTTGGTGTTCATAATTATTCCTCACTCGTAGTCAAACGCCTAAACACATCTTCCAAATTCTCTGTTTTGTGATACAACTCCAGTAAAGTCCAATTATTAGAAACAGCAGCCTTGTAAACTAACTCCCGTCCATCACCTTCACTAATCTCCAATGCAAACGCATGCATATCACCGCCTTCGCCAGCGTATTCTTTGATAGATGAGACAGGATGATACTCTGAAAGTGTTTGACGAATAATACCTCTATCACCTTTTACTTTACAGTACACAACTTGTTTTCCAGATGCTCCAGCTGTTAGCTCGTCAGCTGTGCCTTGTGCTACAATTTTACCTTGATTGATTATAACAACGCGCGAGCACGTAGCAGTAACTTCTGGCAAAATGTGCGTGGACAAGATAATTGTCTTTTTTTCGCCAATCTTTTTTATTAAATCCCGAATCTCAACAATTTGGTTTGGGTCAAGTCCGCTAGTGGGTTCATCCATAACTAGGATATCAGGATCATGAATCATTGCTTGAGCAAGTCCTGTTCTTTGGCGATATCCTTTTGACAAAGCATCAATGTTTTTGCCAATCACATCAGAAAGGCCACACACATCAACCATTCGTTTGATAGACTTTTGGCGTTGATCTTTTGGTATTTGCCGAGCACTAGCCACAAAACTTAAATACTCATGCACTTTCATATCAGAATATAAAGGATTTGATTCTGGTAAATACCCAATTTTTTGTCTAATCTCAAATGATTTATCCACAACATCTAAATCATCCACTTTTACAGTGCCTTTTGTTGGTGCGATAAATCCTGTGATAATCTTCATTGTTGTGGATTTTCCAGCTCCATTTGGACCTAAAAAACCCAAGACTTCGCCGTCTTGCACTTCAAAATTCACATTATCCAAGGCTTTGGATTCAGAATATGTTTTTGTTAAATTTTGTACTTGAATCATGTTAAAAAAAATACCTCAATACGAGATATTATTGTATCATATAAAATTGTAATTTCAAGCCCAAACTATCCAAACAAATCAAAAAATACATCAAATTTCTTGGTAAACCTGCGAATTCTGACTGCAGCCCATAAAGAGCCTATTCCAATTAAGATAAACGTAAACGCGAAAAATAGAATCAGCAGCTGAGGATACATCACAACCAAAACTCCTAATAAAATCAATAATATTCCTTGAATCACAAATTGCCACACAATGCTGTGGGCTGAATGTTTTGCTTCTTTTATAAAATGCAGTTTCTCCATACCAGATTATTATACCATTAAATCTCGTTTGAGTCCAAAATAATAGTGGTTGGCCCGTCATTATGAATTTCCACATCCATGTATCCGCCAAACTCTCCGGTTTGAACTTTGAGGCCATACCCAGAAAATAATTCAATTGCCAAATCATAAATTTGTTTTGCTTTTTCTGGATCAGCTGCTTTTACAAAGCTAGGACGCCTCCCTTTTGTAGTGTCTCCATATAGCGTAAATTGAGAAATAAGCAAAATTTCTCCTTTTATATCTAAAATTGATTTGTTCATTTTTCCCTGTTCATCCTGAAAAATGCGGAGATTTACAATCTTCTCTACAAATGATTTTGTGATATCCTCATTATCCGCGTGCGTAATGCCAAGCAAAATATTTAATCCGCGCTCAATTTTACCTATAGTGTTTCCATCAACAACTACGCTGGATGATGTAACTCGCTGTAGGATTGCTTTCATATTTAAAAACTTTTTACCAAATCTTCAAACACTTTATTTGCTTTTTTCTTTAGGCTGACAACCTCATACATTGCTTTTAAAACAGGAAGATTAAGCTTTTCTTTTAAGGCTATTTTGTGCAGAACATCAATCCCGCTTATTCCTTCTACTGTTTCGCCTATTGTATTCAATGCTCTGGTTACTGTTTTTCCTTTTCCTATTAGCTCGCCAAAAGACCTATTGCGGCTGTCATGCGCAAAACAAGTCGCAACTGTGTCTCCTAATCCAGCTAATCCATAAACAGTGTCTTCTTGGCCTCCAAGCTTCCATGTTAAGCGCGACATTTCCCTGAACCCTTCTGTAATTATCCAAGCATAAGTATTAGATCCATAACCCAAGCCAGTCATAATTCCAGCTGCAACAGCTAAGGCGTTTTTTGTTACTCCGGCAAGAGAAACTCCAATTACGTCCCTGGTCTCATATATCTTAAACCATTCATTAGTAAAAGCTTCTATTGCGCGCTTGGAATATTCATTAGATCTGGCGCTTGCGAGCATGGCAGCAGTTGGTTTTTTTTCCACGATCTCATTGGAATGAGTAGGCCCTGAAAATGCCATTATTTGATGCTCAAAATCTCCGCCTAATTGCTCGCGTATAACCTTGACCATTGGCTTAAAAGTGCTTTCTTCTAGTCCTTTAGCCACGCTTACTATAACGCAATTGCGCGAAAGCGAGCCATCTATCTTGCCCGCGACTTCGCGAACAGCAGGGCTTGCAACTGCAATTACAACCATATCGCTTCCAGAAACTGCTTTTTCAATATCTAATTCAGCCTTAATTGATCGGTCTAATGTTATATCAACTAATGATCTTGGATTTTTGCTGAATCTTTTTATACCATTAACAACATCCTCTTCTATATCCCAAAGAGTTGTTTTATACTTGTTTTCAGCCAGCACAGTGGCTAGGGCTGTTCCCATTTCGCCTGCGCCTAAAATTGTTGTGGTTGCTTGAGGCATAAAATTGCTAATTCTACTTCATCTGTAAATATATCATTGATTCCAGCTTTTAGAAAGAACCTGATATCTTGTTCTTTATTTAGCACGCCTCCCATTACTTTGAATCCCTTATTTCTATAATAATCCGCAAACCTAGATACGCGATATTGCGTGTACATTTTTTTAAATACTGATTCACTATATTTAACCCCATCTAGCCAGCCTATGAATATTGCATTGCTTTTTTGAGGTTTTTGGATGTATGACCATAAAGGCAGTCTAATAATTTGATCAACTAAAAGCTTTGGAAAATGCTTTTGTGATGCTAAAGCTGTTTTGATTCTTTGTGAAAACCCTATTACATGAACTCTGTTCCATAGATCTGATTTATTGATTTCTTTTATCACTTTAGCTAAAAGTACTGGGGATGGCTGTTTTAGCTCTATAAAAAATTCTGCTTTTTTTGATTTTATATATTCAAATAATTCATCTAAAGTGATGATTTGGCTTGGGTTGTTCTGCCTAAATTTCTTGATATTTGTTAATGATGTTTGGGAAATTGTAGTAAGCTGATTTCCAATTTTTACAGTATCATCATGCGATATAACAACTTCTTGATCTTGGGTTAAGCGCACATCTGTTTCTATTGCATCTGCACCTGCCAAAATTGCAGCATCAAACGCAGCAATGGTATTCTCTGTTGTTTGTTTTGTGTATCCCCTGTGCGCAATAATCATAAGTAATTACTATAGCAAATCCAATATGATTGTACCAATACTTGACTTTTTGTATTATTTGTGCTATACTATAATAATCAAAACATAAACTTTCTTTCAACTTGATAGTGGTAATTCTTTTACTGATATCATGACGCACCCCGCAGGGTTGGACACTCTGCGGGTTTTTTTTAAATTATANCTCANCNAAATCCCCNCTNTTAGGNGNACTTACNTCAATNTTTGGATATTTTTGATTGACTAATTTAGTAAGCACATCCATTTCCTCTTTTTCTCCATGAACTAAAAANANTTTNGACAANCCCTTNGCCTTNCCCACATATTCCATNANNTCNGTTTGGTCTGCATGCGCGGAAAGAGCAGGAACAGTTATAACGCGGGCTTTGACTCTATATGTCTTATTAAAAATTCGGATCGGGCTTATTCCATCTTGAATTCTTCTGCCTAAAGTATTTTCTGCCTGATATCCAGTTATTAAAATTGTATTATTTGGGTTGTTAATATTATTCTTAAGATGATGAAGCACGCGCCCAGCTTCCATCATTCCAGAGGCACTAATCACCATCATTGGGCCTTCTGTTGTATTCAAGCGAATAGAGTCCTGTGTTTCCTTTGTATAGGTTAGTGATTCAAACATTAAAGGCAAATCATTATCCATGTCAAAATCCTCCCATGTCTGCTTATCAAATACATTTCTGTGTTTTTTAAATACTTCTGTTACGCGAGTTGCCAAAGGGCTATCTAAATAAACTGGAATTTTTGGAAAGCCCTGCACATGGAACAATTTATGAAGCATATATATCAACTCTTGGGTTCTGCCCAAAGCAAAGGCAGGCACAATTATTTTTGCCTTATGCTTGATAGTACGCTCAATTGCTTCTTGAACAACTTTTTGGGTTTCTATAAATGGCTCATGCAAGCGATTTCCATAAGTAGATTCTGACAAAAGAATATCTACATTTTCCTTTATAAAATCAGGATTCCGCAGAATTGGAGCGCCTTTTCTACCAAGATCTCCTGTAAAAGCTAAAATTTTGGTTTGACCCTTTTCTTTGGTCTCCACGACAATGACAGCTGACCCCAAGATGTGCCCTGCATCATAAAGCTTAAATCTGATATTTTCATTAAGAGATTTCCAGCCTCCTCCTAAGTGATCATATTCATGAGGCACGAACTGCTTCATGGTCTGTTTAATATCATTCTGCACATACAAGGGCTGGATAAGAGTTTGTCCATCCTTAATATGGCGATTTATATATTCTGAATCTGACTCTTGTATATACGCGCTATCCTCAAGCATTTGTTCTGCTACATCAACTGTCGCAGGAGTTGCATAGATTGAACCTTTGAATCCTTCTTTAACAAGGAGCGGAAGCAAGCCGCAATGGTCCAAATGCGCATGTGATAATATGACTGAATCAACCGACTTTGCGTCTAAAGGAAAATTTCTGTTGAGACGTTCTGCTTCTTTACGGTGCCCTTGGTGAAATCCGCAATCCAAAAGCAGCTGATAACCATCTTCAGTTTCAATTAAATGCTTTGATCCGGTTACGTTTTGTGCTGCTCCATGGAATGTGATTTTCATGGTATATGGATTGTAACATAATTTTTAGAAAAAAAACAAAAAAAGTGATACAATGATTACATGAATGTTCTTAAACTTATAAAAGAATCCTTTACCATATTAAAAACCAACCGCAGGAGGACCATTTTAACGTCCCTGGGTATTATTATCGGCGTTTCCGCTGTAATTGTGGTAATGAGTGTTGGTGCTGGCGCGCAATCACTTATATTCAACCAAATTACCTCAGCTGGCTCTAACCTCATTGGCGTGCTGCCAGGGTATAGTGATGACGAAGGCCCTCCAGCTTCTGTGTTTGGCATTGTGGTAACCACGCTCAAGCATGGTGACGCGCAGGCAATTGCAAAGATTCCGGAAATAACCGCTGTAACCAGCTATGCGCGCGGCATAGATACTATAACCTGGAGCAATAAAAAAACAGATGCCACGTATGTTGGCACCACTGCTGACTATGTACGCGTAGAAGACACGCAAGTTGAAATTGGATCATTTTTTAGTAAAGACGACAACAAGAGCATGAACCGGGTGATTGTGTTGGGCTGGCAAGTGGCTCAGGATTTGTTTGATGATGAAGACCCTATTGGCCAGCGCGTAAAAATTAAGCGGGAAAGTTTCCGTGTGATTGGTGTCATGGAAAAGCGCGGGACAGAATCATTCCAAAACCAGGATACCTTAGTGTTTATTCCACTCTCTGCCGCGCAAAAACTTTTGCTGGGCATTAATCATGTAAGCTTAATTCGCGCAAAGGTCGCAAGCGAGGATGAGATTGGCTTTGCCATTGCCCAGGTTGAGGATGTACTGCGCGAGCGCCACGGGCTTTCTGGTTCCCAGGAAAATGATTTTTCAGTCCGCGCCACTGCCCAGGTCTTGGACGCGCTTGGCTCTATTACTGACGCGTTAACCTACTTTTTAAGCGCCATTGCCGCTATTTCATTAATTGTAGGCGGCATTGGCATTATGAATATTATGCTCATTGCAGTGCGTGAGCGGACTCGGGAAATTGGCTTACGCAAGGCAGTTGGCGCAACGCCGGCAAGCATTCAATCCCAGTTCCTTGTTGAGGCCATTGCCGTAACCTTGGTTGGCGGTGTGCTTGGAATTGTATTTGGTGCGCTGTTTTCCGGTGCCATTGCCATTGGAGCACAATATGCTGGGTATAACTGGGATTATGTGGTAAGCATTGGCTCTGTGCTCATGGGTATTATTGTTTCCAGTGCTGTTGGAATTATTTTTGGCTGGTACCCAGCTCGCAGGGCGTCTAAATTAGATCCTGTTGAGGCACTTCATTACGAATAATATGCAACTACTAACCCCACTAAAAATCGCCTACACAGCACTAAAAGTGCACAAACTGCGCTCTGGATTGACTGTGCTTGGGCTTATGATTGGCGTGGTATCAATAATCATTGTAATTAACCTTGGTGGCGGCATCCAAGGATTTATCTTGAATCAACTTGAAGTATTTGGCAGTGATTACATTGAAGTTGAAATAAAAGTGCCATCAACCTCCAAAACATCAACAGAAAACGCTATTGGCCTGGCGCAAGGCATATCAATGACCACCTTGACGCTTGATGATGCAAAAGCATTGGCAAAACACCCAAATATCAGGGATTATTATGCTGGCATATTAGGCCAGGACATTGTATCGCGCCAGGGTAAAAACAAAACCAGCATGCTCTGGGGTATTACCCCAAGTTTTTTTGAGCTTTATAATGGTGATATTGAGTTTGGCCGCGGATTTGACGCAAGCGAAAACGCGTCACAAGCACGCGTGGCAGTGATTGGCAACAAACTTGCTGAACGATTTTTTGGAGATGGCGGTGCTATTGCAAATCGCATTAAAATTGGCAATAAAACATTCAAAGTAATAGGAGTTATGGAAGAGCAAGGCAACACGTTTTTCCTTGATATGGATAATGCCGTGTTTATGCCCGTGAACACCTTGCAAAAGCAAGTATTAGGAGTTAACCATATTCAATTTATTATTACCTATATGCGTGATACTAGCCAGGTCGAGGCAACTGCAGCAGATTTAACCGCAATCATGCGCGAACAGCACAATATTACAGATCCGAACAAAGAGGACTTTGCCGTAACAAGCCAGGAAGAGGCCTTGGGCATTGTTGGAGCAATTACTGGCGGCATTACCCTGCTCTTGGCAGCTATTGCCGCGATTTCGCTCTTGGTAGGTGGCGTGGGCATTATGAATATTATGTATGTTTCAGTTGCGGAACGTACCTATGAAATTGGTTTGCGAAAATCCATTGGCGCAACCAAAAGCAATATCCTGTATCAATTCTTGTGGGAAGCAGTGTTTTTGACCATCTTAGGTGGCTTGGTTGGCATTATTATCGGTGAACTAATTAGTTTAGCAGCTATGTATGGCGCAAATGCTGCTGGACTTAATTGGGGGTATAGTTTCTCTATTGGTGGCGTAATCTTGGGAGTTGGATTTGCCATGGCAACGGGCCTGATTTTTGGAATCTATCCAGCAAAAAAAGCAGCTGACTTGGAGCCGGTTGACTCGTTGCGGCAACAGTGATGTCATTTTTGCAATCCTTTTCTCCTGCGCTTGTGCGTTTTGGAATCAGACACCATTTCCCCGTCTTTGAGCTTAATAATCCTTTCCGCGTATTCAGCCGTATACTGCTCGTGCGTGACTAAGATAATGGTTTTTCCTTGATCTGAAAGGTCATCCAAAATTTCCATTACTTGCGCGCCTGACTTAGAATCCAAATTACCAGTTGGTTCGTCCGCAAATACAATTGACGGGTTGTTCACTAATGCGCGCGCAATGGCAACGCGCTGTTTTTCTCCTCCAGAAAGCTGATTGGATAAATTATCAATGCGATGGTCCAAACCAACTGACTTGATTGCTTTGCGCGCGTGTTCAGCTTTGGTGGATTCTTTGACTTTCTTGGTATAGGTTAAGGGCAGCTTTACATTGTCAAAGACCGAGGTTCTTGGCAGCAAGTTGAACTGCTGAAACACAAACCCAATTTCGCTGTTGCGCAAATGCGCGAGCTTGTCGTCGCTGAACATGGTCACGTTCTGGCCTTTAAAGCGGTATGCTCCGCTGGTTGCGCGGTCTAAAAAACTCAAAATGTGCATGAGTGTTGATTTGCCGCTTCCAGAAGGCCCTATTATGGCCACAAACTCACCCTCGCCAATTTCAAACGTGAGGTCACGCAAGACCTTGGTTACCACGCCATCGGTGTGGTATTCTTTGAATAATTTTTTTACTTCTATTAATGTCATTGACCCTATTATTCCTTAACAAACGTCACTGCCTGCTCCCCGCCAACCAAACCAGCAGTAATCTCAATGCCCTCATCACCCCGAATTCCAGTTAATACAATTGTTTCTGATGCCATGCCTGTATCGTCTAAAATTTCCACATATTTTTCTCCATTGCGGGATTTGACTGCCCGAAAGGGAACAAACAGCACATTATGCTTTATATCCGTGATAATGGTTACGTTAGCGGTCATGCCTGGCTTTACCTGCCCTGAATCACTAAATGCTGTTGTGACTTTGTAATACACTACATCTTGAATAATGGTTTCAGCTGGATCCACAAACGTAACATTTCCTTGGTATAATACCTCCTCTCCAAACGCGTCTAGCGTGATTTCAGATTGTTGGCCGGAAAGCACTTTTGCAATGTCTGATTCTGGAATATCAACCTCAATTTCCAGGGTTGCGTCCCCTATCATTTCCAAAACCGGAGAAGAGAGCGAGGTTTGCTCGCCTATCTCAAAATGCTTTTTGGTGATGGTGCCGTTAAGCGGCGCGCGAATAACACCATCCTCCAAATTAGCAAGCGCCAAGTTTAAGGATGCTTCTGCCTGGGCAATGGCTGCCTGCTGCGCGTCTAGCTCGTGCTGGCGGGCTGGGGACTTTTTAAGCTCAAGCTGGGACTGGGCAACCTGGTACGTGGTTTGCGCTTGGGATATGTCATCATCAGCAGTTGAAAGCGCGTCTTCGTAAAATGCTATTTTATTGGTCCAATTAGTTTTTGAGGTTTGAATATTAACGCTTGAGGTGTTTGCGGTTGATTTTTCTGCCTGGATATTACTCTTGAGCGCGTCTAAATCCGATTCGCTAAACGAACGCCGGGTAAATGATGCTCGCAGCAAATCCATGGTATTTTCCAAAGCAGTTTTAACTTGGGTCATCATTGCCTGCGCGTCATCAAGCGCTGCAAGCACACTCGCATCAGGCGCATCCAGGCTTAATGAATTTGCGGTTGCACGAACCGCATCAACCATAGTTTGCACGTCTTGAGTACTTGCTTTTGCTGTATCAAACAGTGGCTGATTATTGCCGCGATAAATATTTTCCGCGGTTGCGCCTGGATCATCTATGGTGTTTTCTGCCTCCACTAATGCTCCATCTGCAACCAAGACCTCGTTGTTTATGACAGTAATCGCGGTTTCTTTTAAGTTTGCCAATTCCGTATCACGCTTGGGCATTAAACTGTCTCTGGTATTTTGGGCTGCTTTTAAGTCCTGGAGCTTCTGCTCTGCTGTATCCTCAGCTACCTTTATATCTGCGTCAGATGCGCCTGCAAGCAATTTTTGGTAATCTGCTTTTTCTTTGTCTACCCGCGCCCTGGCATCCGCGACTTTACTGGTTAAAGCTCGCGAATCCAGGCGTGCTAAAATAGCGTTTGCGCGCACTGTGTCTCCTACATTTACGGACATTTCGCTAATGCGGCCGGTTGTCCTAAAATTTAAATCAATGCGCTCTGCTGATTCTACTTTGCCGGTTGCTTCCACACTTTGGGTTAGGGTACCACGCGTAACTTGTGCAGTAACATATTCCGTGCCTTTGTCATTTCCACGAACAACATAAACTACGGCGCCTATGGCGCCTAGGATAATGATGGTAATGATGATTTTTTTAAGCATGGAAATATGGTTTATACTCTTAGTATACCATATTTATGCTTTCATGAAAAGAAATACTATTGTCAACCCTAAACATTCGACATTCGCCATCCGCAGATCCTTAGCGCAGTTCAAACTTTTTATAAGGTCGCTCACCTTCTATAAATTTCATAACTGGCACATCGTTTTCATCCACACCTAGGGTTACTTTATTCCCTTCTGAATCTGTATACTGCATAAACTTTACTGGCTTGGTGTGATTTAGTTTTGCTGTATAATCTACTTTATCACCATCCTCGCCATGAATCTCTTTATGCATTTTTTCGTGATCTATCTTGCCAGTAACCTTATCCTTATATAATTCCTTTTTTGCTTCCATTTCCTCTTTGCTTAATTTACCATCTCCATCAGTATCAAATTTCTTTATCCAATCCCTCCTTTATGCATTGGGTGCATGCCAAAGGTTTTATTGACTGGGGGATAATTAATAGACGAGTAGTAAGAACATAAGAACAAGTGAAAATTGTAGTACATTTACCGTATTCTGTCAACTTATAAAATACTTCTTCCCCTTCAACTCCTCCGGCAAGAGATCATCGTCAGTATAAGCCTCATATCCTTCACCATATCCTAAATCCTTCATCAAACCAGTGGGTGCATTACGGATATTCATGGGAATTGGGAGATTGCCATGCTCTTTGACGTCTCTCTCGGCTCGGCGCAGGGCATTGTATGCTCCCCTGTCTTTTTTACATTGGCAAAGGTAAGCAACACCATGAGCCAAATTAATCGCGCACTCTGGATACCCGATTGTCTCGCACGCGCGGAAAACGCTATTCGCAACCACTAAGGCAGTTGGAACTGCCACGCCAATATCCTCACTCGCAAACACCACCATGCGCCTAGCTATAAACTTAGGGTCTTCTCCTGCATCCACCATGCGCGCCAAATAATACATAGCCGCATTAGCTTGCGACGCGCGCATGGATTTTATAAACGCGCTGATTACATTGTAATGTTCCTCGCCTTTTTTGTCGTATCTAAGATGTTTTGATTGCAAAGCCTGCTTTAGGTTATCTGTTGTGATTTCTTTGTATAATTCGTGCGTGTTCTCCAGCATTGTGATGGCTGCTCTTGCATCTCCATTTGCCATTGCAATAAGCCAATCTTTTGATTCTTGATCTAGTTTAAATGATGTTCTGTTTATGATTGATAGCATCTCATCGCTGGTGAGTTCATTCATTACGAAAACGCGGCAACGGGATAGGAGTGGTGAGATGACCTCAAAGCTTGGATTTTCTGTTGTTGCGCCAATTAAGGTGATTTCCCCGCTCTCCACGTATGGCAAAAGAAAGTCCTGTTGCGCCTTATTGAATCTGTGAATCTCATCTAGAAATAGTATTTTTGACCGCGGGTCCTCCGAAGCCTTGGCGTAGGGGGATGATTCGATTATCTTCCTAATATCCGCCTTCCCAGCATTAACAGCGGACAACTCAAAAAGATTCGCATCTAATGCGTTTGCATATATCTTTGCAAGTGTTGTTTTGCCTACTCCAGGAGGTCCCCAGAATATGAAAGAGAATAAATGCTTGCTCTCTATCGCAGTTCTAAGAGGCCCTGCCCCGTGCCCTGTCACGGGGTTGTCTGTACCAACAAGATGTGTTTGGCCTGCGAAATCTTCTAGGGTTTTAGGTCTAAGTTGGGAGGCTAATGGTTCCATAGCTTATGTATTTTACTCCTATGACTTTTTTTGGCAAATAAAACCCCCAGCACACACGCACTGGGGATACGAATCCATGAATCAATATCACTACTCAACAGAGGGAGGAGTGGCGGCCAATGGCAGCTCCACCTAGTCCTCTGTCCTTTCTAGGACAGTAACCTTATCTGTTCATATTTAAAAAACAACACTCCTTTAATCGGTTCAGGCGCCCACTATTTCAGGGACTGCGCTTGGCTTTACCTGACCGTAGTCATTGGATGGATTACCCAGAGAGTGTGGCTTACGCCTTCCGATTCGGTAGGCCTTTTCCAAATTTTGCCATTTCGCTAAATAACAAACCATGGCATGCCTCTTGCGTCTTTCCAATGGTCTGACCATACACCTATGTAAATAATGCATGGTTTAACAAACCCCATGTTGGCATCATAGTGCCAAGGTGAGATTTGCGGCTCGGTTTGTGACCCCTCCACTAAAAAACTATCACAATCCTACCACCTCTTTGTATCTAAAGCAAGTAATTATGTGATCATTTACCATACCAACTGCCTGCATATGCGCGTATATTATAGTTGATCCCACAAACTTGAATCTCCTTTTGATTAGGTCGCGGCTTAATACGTCTGATTCTTTGGTCGTTGCTGGAATTTGCGACATTGTTTTCCATTTATTTTTCTTTGGTTTGCCATCTACGAATGACCACATATATTTATCAAAGCTTCCAAATTCTTTTTGAATTTGTAAAAATGCTTTAGCATTTATAATTGCTGCGTTGACTTTAAGACGATTACGGATAATACCCTCATCCTTGAGCAAAGACGAAATTTTGCGCTTATCATACTTAGTAATTTTTTTAGCATCAAAATTATCAAATGCCTTTTTAAAATTATCTCTTTTCTTTAGTATTGTTGACCAACTCAGGCCTGCTTGAAATCCCTCTAAAATCAAAAACTCAAACAATTTCTTGTCATTGTGAACAGGAACTCCCCATTCTTTATCATGATATTTTATCATGAGTTCATTTGAGGCCGGCCATGGACATCTTTTTTTCATAGTCATAAAAGTATATCATCAAATTCCCAAAACAAAAACTCCTCAATGAGGAGCTTTTGTAAATTTGATTATCGGTTAATACCAATAAATGGACTTGCTTGTCCCCAATATTGTGGGGTCTTGCCATCCCATTTTTCTATCCAGCGCAATTCAGTAACTGCTGGGTTGGTACGCAAGGCCTGTGCCTCTATTTGAATTGCCTGAGCCCTTGCTTCTGCTTGGGTAATTGCTTGTTCTTTTTCTATAACAATTCTTTCCAAATCACGCTCTGCTTTAAGCTTTAACTGCTCTGCGGTAACTTTTTGCTCAATTGCCTCATTAAATGCCCTAGAAAAATCAAAATCAATAATATTGAATTCATCCACAACAATTCCGCGCTCAAGAATTCTTTCTGCTAAATTTGCTTTGATTTCTTCTTTAACTTCTTCACGCTTTGTGATGAGCTCTTCTGCTGTAAACTTTGCGGTCGTTGCTTTTACTGCTTCTTGAATAGCAGGAGCTATAATGCGTGTATTATATGATCGTCCAACTTCCTGCCACACGCGGTTCACTGAATCAGGATCTAGGTGATAGTTTAACGCTATTCTAGATGTTACTACTTGCAAGTCCTTTGATGATGCAGTTGCTGGAACTTCATCTTTTTGGATTTTAACATCCATTTTTGTAACGCTCTGGATTAAAGGTATTTTGACATATAATCCCTCGCCAAATACCTTGTCTTTTACAGCGCCAAACTGCAATAAGACGCCTCTCTCTCCAGCGCCTACTGTGCCAAATGTGCCAAAAATCAAAATTAGCACAACAATAACAAGCGCTATTCGCGACCCAATTTTACCAGGGTTTATACTTCTAAAGGTTTCTTCTACTTGGTTCATATATTTTGCTTAATAATCTACTTTGAACCTACTACTATTGTATAAAAAATGCAACCTAAAATAGCCAAACGCGTATTGTGTCTGGCTCGGGGACAGGGATTTGAACCCCGATTCCTAGGACCAGAACCTAGTGTCCTACCATTAGACGATCCCCGATTAATTAAGAATTTCCGCACCTTCAAATATTTCTAAGGCAGCCTTTACTAATTCATCCTCTTTTGCGCTTGATTCTGGATCAACATTTTCTGGCTTTTTGGCTGCTATATCTTCCCGAACAGTAGGCTCAATGCGGTAATCAGTACCATACACCTCTTTTATAATTGTTTCAACTATGTCCCGATTTTTGATTTCAGCAACCTTTTCCTGCTGTAATCTATACTTAAAACCCAATTCCAAAGTAGCGCCATTAACTGCAACTGGCTGGGCTACTCCTAATACGAAATTAAGCGCCTGTGACTTATCCTTTGCCTTAGTTAAAACCTCTCCCCATCCATCTAAAATTTCTTCCAAAGAATGGCTAGCTTGTGTTGATACTGGATTCAGTTTTTGCTCTGGAATTTGCGAAGGGGATTTAGATATTAATTCCGCGGGCTGAACACTGTCAACTGGCTTGGATTCTATTTTTGTTTTAGGAAGTTCTTTTTTTGGCTCTGGCTGATTGACGAGATCCTTCGCCTGTAGCTCAGGATGACGAATTAATTCATCATTTCCGCATAATTCAACAACAGCCAATTCAATAGCTAAAATAGGCAGATCAGGAGAAAGCTTCATATCCTGGCTTGCGCGCAAAAGTTCAATAACAATTTTGCGCAGATTATTTGCATTGGTTTTAGCGCACAAATCTTTAACTTCAGTAATCTCATCTGGGGAAAAGTATAAACTCAACCGCTCTTGATCATTTGTGGCGCTGAATAATACTAATTGGCGCGATACTTCCAAAGCTTCCTGTAAAAAGAAAATTAAGTTCACACCTTCATCTTCTAAATCACTTAATGATTTAAGGCTGTTTGTGGCGTCATTTTGAATAATATAACCAAGCCAAGCAATTGTTTTACTGAACCCAACTTTGGGCAAAAACAAACTAGCATCCTCTTGCGTTATATTATCTTTTCCAATTGATAATATCTGGCCAAGCAATGACTCCGCGTCGCGCAAAGCTCCTCCGCTTCTGCGGGCAATGTCTTGTATAACATTATCATCTATTGAAGCTTTTTCTTGTTTGATGATGAAGTTGAGCCGCTCAGTTATTTCCGCGAGATTAAGCTTTCCAAAGCTGAAGTGCTGGCATCTGGAAAATATAGTTTCTGGAATTTTGTGCAATTCTGTTGTGGCTAAAATGAATATGACATGCTCTGGAGGCTCCTCAAGCGTCTTTAACAGCGCATTAAATGCTTCTGGAGTAAGCATATGCACTTCATCTATAATGTAGACCTTATATGGCGCGTTTGCGGGAACATATTTAACATGCTCCCGAAGTTCGCGGATTTCCTCTATTCTGCGGTTTGATGCGGCATCTATTTCCACAAGATCATTGCTATTTCCTTTGTTGATTGCCTCGCATGAGGAGCATTTGTTGCATGGCTCGCTAGTTTCTTTATCTCTTTTCTCGCAATTTAAAGACTTTGCTAAAATACGCGCAATCGTGGTTTTACCGGTTCCACGAGTTCCGGAAAACAAATAAGCATGCGCTATATTTCCTGTACGCAGCTCTTCTGTAAGAATTTTCTTAATAGCTTCCCTGCCCACTACTTCGCTAAAATTAGTTGGACGATACTTGCGATATAATGTCATAATGCTTATTCACTATACATCAAAAACCCCACACCAATCAAGGTATAGGTCTCCTGACAATCCCAATCTCATTACAACAAATCAGCAGTAGCTTTATCTAAATCATCTTGAGGCTCTTCTTCATGCTGTGATCCATCCTCCATATGCTTCATAATATTTTCCACAGCAGCCCATTGGGATTGCTTGTCTGATGGAACTAAAATCACAACCTCATCTCCAACTTCTCCTTTAAAATATGTAACAGAAGCTGATATAACTTTAAAAGTATTTCCTTGTGCCATAACCGAGTATTCGCCAGTGTCTTCATCCTGCATCAAAGTTCCGCGCAAGCGCTTTCGCTCTACTGGGCCTATTTGCTTATACAAAAACGAGCCATCATCTAAAATAGTTAGCTTTAAAATATCTCCCTCAACAAGTTTTGATTTGGAAGCGTAATTAGGCGGTATTGAGTAGGACTTTGAATCATTTCCAATCATTTGAACTCCGTCAAACACGCCTTCAACAATTTCGCCTTCTTCTTCTGAATCTGGCTGTTTTGGCGCTTTTGAAGTTATGCTTGAGATATCCACATCCTCTCCTGCTTCAACTTTTTCCAGCATTTTAGTGGCAGTCTCTACCTGCTTTTGCGCCCTTTCTATCATTTGTTTTAATAAAACAATTTGATTTTGCGGCATTTGTTTTTGTTTTACTACTTTTTATACACAGTTAGTATATCATAAACCTGATTTTGATGCAAAAAAAAGATCCAAGGCATCACCATAGTGACACCTTGGACCATCTGGCGTTTTTTACGCGCCGTCAGCGCCTTTTTTTTTGGCTTCAAACCTCTTTCGCCAATCAGCCATAGAGCGCGCCTGCTTCTTCTGAAGACCTTCCAAGTGCTTAATTATTTCAAGCACCTGTGCTTCGGTCACATCGCCGTCCTCGTACTTATCAAACAGCTTCCTGAGAATGGAAGCGTTTTTGGAGGCAATGGACTTATACGACCTAGTGGACGCACTCTTTACATCAGGAATGCCATACTTCGCAGGACGCCTTTTCCCGTCCAGATGTTCCTGAAGTTTTTTAAGGTCTACTTTGTGCGCTTCTGCAGACTCTTGCACAGTCAGACCGCCTTCGGTCACTGCTTTCACAGCTTTCTGCATATTGAAGCGCTGTATCTTGGCCCTAACTTCGCGCGCGTACTGTCTGGCGATCTTGGCCGGAATCCCTAGTAAATCAGCAATATTCTTTGCCGTCTCATTGAGCCCTACCAAGAGCGCCACAGTATGCTCTGTGTCCTGCCGGCTTGGCGGAAGCGAACCTTCGCTATTAGACTTATACGCTCTAGCAATCAAATCCTTTTGACCGGAGACCCTAACAACCTTCGCCCGAACAGACTCTCGGTCAAAAAAGGCATGTGCTTCTACCCTGTGCCTGCCGTCAATCACCTCATTGTTTGGAGTAATTTCTATGGGATTCAATTCCTCACCGCTTTCAATAAGCTCAGCGAAGAACAAAACCCGGTCTTGATTCAGCTCCTTGCGAACGAAATGATTTATTTTCAGATCTGTAATCTGCACTTCTACTATCCCGCTCATCTTTATTCTCCTTATTTTTGCTCTGTGCTTTTTTTCCTGTCTAGCCTATGGATGGACGCTCAAATAAAGCTTGCATTGCGCGCCAGCCGCTTCTTTTTTTGCGCAGCTTACTCAGCACCACATACATGCCCTCTTCAGGCCAATCATTTTCCTTCCATACACACTCCTTAAGTGAAAAGGTTATTAATTCATTTAATTCTTCGCATCTCGCAACCACATATGGTCCATGATGGCCATTTGTTATTACCTTCTGGACAATTCCTTGATATAGTTTTTCATCAGGCATCTCTTGTCTCGCCTCCCTCAGCCATAAGCCCAGAGTTGATAGACGTAAGGTGTGAGGACAAAGCAAGAGCTGGGGTGCATAAGAACTGTCTCCAATAAGTTCTATCTTTCTGATCTA
Source organism: bacterium (assembly GCA_002687895.1). Classification (GTDB taxonomy): domain Bacteria; phylum Patescibacteriota; class Patescibacteriia; order UBA2169; family UBA2169; genus UBA2169. The sequence goes on from NZBL01000013.1 coordinate 21,303, forward strand.
GGTTGGCAAATAGATCCTCATCTAGCAGCAATGATAAACCTTCTATCAATTTAACTACTGCTTTTCTTTTGTTGTCCTGCAAGAAGGAATGCTTTACATTATCCTTCTTTTCACTTTCTATCTCTTTTCCTTTCTTAATAGGTTGATCTGCGAGCGCGGGCTTGTCTTGATCACTCGGTTTGTGATTTGGATTATAAACTGAAGCAAGCTTTCTAATTGCATTTTGCTCCGCAATCTTAAGCTCTGCCCTTAGCCCCTTCCAAATCTCCCACATTTTTTCCTGCTTAGAAGCCTTTGGACTTTCTTTACCAGCTAATACTGCGTAGAGAGATGACTTCTTTTTATAGCTAAGCATCTCTATGGCATTATTAATACTGATAACTCCAAAACCAATGAGCTTTAAAAAATTTCGCGTAGTTTCGTCAATACTGCTCATTTCGATCAGATCATACCCAACAATCATGAGAAAGCATTGCACCTTAATGAGTATCTCTCCTCTAGGCAAATTGCCTCCTCTATACATCCATTCAAGCAGGGTACCGTCTGATATACCTATGAATTCTCTCATAGGTATTCTATGATTCCTCAATCCCGTGCTTCCACGAGGATATGACTTAAGAATAGAATTGAAAAATTTCTCAAGACATTCGTCAGTATATCCTCTGGTAAGCACTTCTTGTTCATCATCGTGCACTTCTTGTTCATCCATATTTACCTTCTTTCTTTATATGGGTTGTAAAACAGCATTAAGCAGTAAAACCGCTTAAGAATAAATCAACATACCAAATCCGCATATATTTGTCAAATCATTAAAAACTATAATAAAATCTAGCTTTTTAGGGCTAGATTTATGTAAATATATCAGTTTAAATATGTATATCAAAATCTAGCCGCGTCATACCACGCAGTAAGTGGAGTAGAAAAAGCTGATTTGATATAAATATTTTTGTTCATGCTATTAAGTATATATTATATAAAAATCAAGCAAAACAGCAATTATTCCACAATACGGCTCTTAAACATCTCCATATCACCACCCTCTACGCCAATGGATTCACCTTTTTCATTAAGAATCTCAAATTTTACAGTTCTTCCGTTAGGGCTAATTTCTTGTATTCGCACTTTTTTAGTTCCTGTGCCAGACATTTTGTTTATCTCAAGCTCATCTCCTGGTTTTAACTCTTTTCCAATTGGCTCACTCTCTAGTTTTGAAGTATCAACAATAATTTTACTATTCTCAAAATCAAACCCAGTGACCTTGCCCCGCACATTACCATTATCAAATTGTTGGCCAATTTCATATTTAGACGCATCACTCGATTGAAGTTCAATAGATTGTTTGGGTTTGTCTGTT
>NZBL01000014.1 GCA_002687895.1 bacterium
AAAAATGTGGATATACTGAACTTTACAGTAAGACTAGGGCAAAAACTGCCGAGAATATTCTTGATTTTTTTACTAACTAATTTTATAGATGTCCAGCCCTGTGTCATACTGTGCCTACGTTTCACTTCGCGATTTTTTCTTGCAGAAAAAACGTATAACAGCGATTAAAGAGTTCCGAAGTCTTGCAGACTTCTCCATCCAAATTGAATTTTTGGAGGTCGCTACGCTCCACTCTCAAAAATCCAACTTCCCTTAAGCCCGATGTTATAGCGAAACCTTGATCCCTGGCCCCATGCTTGCGGCCAAAACAGTATTCTGAATAAATGCTCCCTTAACTCCGCTAGGGCGGCTAGTTTTGATTGCGTCAAAGGCCATAGTAATATTTTCCTTAAGCTGATTCTCATCAAAAGACACTCTGCCAACCAACATATGAATATTGCCAGTATTGTCATTTTTGAAAGCAATTTTTCCTTTTGCCAGCTCTTCTATTGCTTTTGTAACATCAGGAGATACAGTTCCATTTTTAGGAGAAGGCATTAATCCGCGCGGACCAAGAATCTTCGCAACTGGAGCAAGCTTTGGCATAAACTCTGGTTCAGCAACCAAAATATCAAAATCCATTTTTCCGGCTTGGATTTCTTTTATAATCTCCTCTCCTCCAGCAAGCTCTGCGCCAGCTGATTTTGCTTTGTCCGGATCTGCGGTTATAGCTGCTATTTTCTGCTTCTTGCCAGTTCCATGCGGAAGCGACACTGTTCCGCGGATATGCTGATCTGATTGCTTAACATCAATTCCAGTGCGAACATGCAGTTCAACTCCAGAATCAAACTTAAGCTCGCCTTGATCTTTTATCAAACCTATTGCTTCATCAAGACCATGCTCTTTTCCAAGCTTAACTTTCTCTTTAAGCGATTTATATCGCTTTGAATGTTTTGACATATATTTAGCTCGGCATATGCCGAGTGTGGTGCCAGTGAACTCCAGACCTCGGAGCTCTCCCACATAATAATAATTTGAATTATTCGTCTTCTTTTCTGCGCAATGCCATTCGCCAATGATATAAGTATAATGGCAATCCTATAATCAGCTGAGCAAGAGCGCTTGCGGCATCTCTTTGCCGCTGCTGGGATACTCTTTTATCATTATTTGCTTTCTTTTCTTCATCAGTTAATTCTTCTGCCTCAACCTCTAGCCCCTCTTTATCTATTCCAGCTGGACGCGCGTACTCATATTCTATGTAGCTGTCAGCTTCTGTAAATACCCATGCTTTTAATCCCATATCAATGAATCGCACGCCCGCGATTATCACAAGTACTAATCCAACTAACGAAAAAAGATAAATATATATGGTGCGTATGAGTTTTGTTTTTGACATATTTTTTTATTAGTTGATGAGATCCCTAGCATTAGCTCGGGATGACGCATTAGCGTCATTTAACTTCTAATCCCATTTGCCTAGCAGTGCCTTCTACAATCTTCATAGCTGCCTCAATATCATTGGCATTTAAATCCGGCATTTTCTGCTCTGCAATTTCTTTTACTTGATCACGAGTCACTTTGCCGACTTTTTTAACATTTGGCTCACCTGAACCTTTTTTAATCTTTGCTGCTTTTTTAAGCAATTCCGCTGCTGGAGGTGTTTTTAAGATAAAATCAAAACTTCTATCTTCATAGATGTTGATTACAACCGGAATAATATCCCCTCTTTGTTCTTGGGTTTTTTCGTTAAACTGCGTGCAAAATTCCTGCATGTTCACGCCATGCGGACCTAAGGCTGTTCCAACTGGAGGAGCTGGGTTTGCTTGGCCTGCTGGGATTTGGAGCTTAACAACTGCTTTTATCTCTTTGTCTGCCATATATTTAAATCTTTTCAACTTGTAAGAAATCTAGCTCTACTGGAGTTTCCCTTCCAAACATAGAGACCAATACCTTAACCTTTCCACGAGAACTGTCAACCTCACTAACCTTGCCCTCAAATTCCTTAAATGGTCCGTCAACAATCTTAACTGGAGTATCAACGCTTAAGTCAACTTTGAATTCTGGTTCTTTGATTCCCATTCTCTTTTGAAGTGATGCTACTTCTTCTTCTGCGATTGGAGTTGGAGTTGTTCCTGTGCCGATAAATCCAGTTACATTTGGAGTATTTCGCACAACATACCAAGAATCATCAGTAACAAGCATTTCCACCATTACATATCCTGGATAGATTTTTTCTGTAACTGTGGTTCTTTTGCCATTTTTGATCTTAATCTTTGTCTCGGTTGGAACAATCACGTCAAAAATCTTATCACCCATATCTAAGGACTCAATTCTCTGCTTTAAGTTACGAGATACATTTTCCTCATACCCAGAATATGTATGCAAAACATACCATCGCTTGCCTAAGTTAGATGTTTGCTTTGGCATATTAAATCGCAAGCAAAAATTCTAGTAAATTGCTTAATCCATAATCAGCTGCCCCTAAAAACGCGGCAATAGCAATGCTGACTGCCACAACTAATATTGTGTCATTTATTGTTTTTTCCTTGCTTGGCCAAGTAACTTTGCGCAACTCTTGCCTAGAATTGCGAAGATATTGTACTAATGCATGCATATCTATTATATTTTACACTATTTTTAAGTATTTTAAAATGCCCTTTTGGGGCATTTGATTTATGTATATAGTATACAAAAATCTGAATATTTGTCAAATATCCAAATTCTGCACATCTTTTGCATGAGTCTGGATAAACTTTTTCCTAGCTGGAACCTCTGTGCCCATTAAAATATCAAAAATTTCATTTGCTTTTTCAGCGTCTTCAATTGTTACCTGCTTCATTAAGCGGGTACTAGGATCCATTGTGGTTTCCCATAACTGTTCTGGGTTCATTTCACCTAAGCCTTTATATCTCTGAATATTGATTTTTCCAGAAGCTTGGGTAGTAACCACATCACCAGTATCTGACTTTTGACTTGATTCTCCTTCTTTTGACTCTTCACTTGATGCTACATCATCTGGCTTAGATGATTCAATCTCTTTTTTCCTCTTTTCTAATTCATCATCACTATATACATAAAAAAATTTCTTTCCTTTATCAATCCTATACAAAGGCGGCTGAGCAATATATAAATGTCCTTTGTGAATAATATCTGGGAAGTAACGGAAGAACAATGTTAAAAGAAGCGTACGGATGTGAGCACCATCAACATCAGCATCAGTCATGATTATAACTCTGTTATAGCGAAGATCATCCATTTTAAGCATTTCACCGATGTTTGTTCCTAAAGCAATGACTAATGATTTGATTTCATTATTTGCAAGCATTTTATCTATGCGTGCTCGCTCTACATTTAAAATTTTACCTCGGAGAGGAAGTATTGCCTGGAACCTGCGATCACGACCTTGTTTTGCACTTCCACCCGCGCTATCTCCCTCAACAATATATAATTCACATTCTTCTGGATCTTTAGACGAACAATCAGCCAATTTGCCAGGCAAAGCAAAGCCTTCTAAAGCGCCTTTGCGCAAAACAGTATCACGAGCCGCGCGCGCTGCCTTGCGAGCTTGGGCAGCCAATAGCGCCTTGCCGATTATAGCTTCAGCTTCGCGAGGATGCTCTTCCAGCCAAATTGCCAGTGAATCGCTAAAAACAGTATCAACAGCTGGTTTTACTTCCTCATTGCCTAATTTAGCCTTTGTTTGGCCCTCAAACTGGGGATCTATTACTTTTACACTTATAATGCCAGTTAAGCCCTCGCGCGTATCCTCGCCTTGCAAAGCATCATCTTTTTCTTTAATAATACCCTTGTTTTTTGCGTATGAATTCAAAGTCCTGGTTAACGCGGTACGAAACCCTACTAAATGCGAACCACCCTCTATAGTGTTTATATTATTCGCAAAGCTAAATACATTTTCTTTGTAATCTTCAACATATTGCATTGCGACCTCCACATTGATTTGGTCTTGCTCTTTTTCTATGTAAAATACTGTATCATGCTTTGGTTCATGATTGCGATTGATGTGCTTGATGTATGATGCGATTCCTCCTTCAAAATAAAATGAATATGATTTAGATTGATCAGTTCTCTCGTCTATGATTGTAATTTTAACTCCTTTGGTAAGATATGCCTGCTGGCGAAGATGATCCAAGATATATTGCCAATCAAAATCCAAAGTAGAAAAAATCTGATCATCTGGCTTAAAGATGATGGTTGTTCCAGTGCCTCTGGCTGAGCCAGTTGATTTTACGTTTTTAAGTGGCTTGCCGCGCTTGTACTCTTGTACCCAAAGCTTGCCATCGCGCTTAACTTCTGCGCGAGTCCATTCAGAAAGCGCGTTCACGACCGAGACGCCAACTCCATGCAAACCGCCAGATACTTTGTATCCGCCTTGGCCGAATTTACCGCCTGCATGCAGTTTAGTAAGCACGACTTCTAAGGCAGACGTCTTAGTGCCAGGATGCTTGTCTACTGGAATTCCTCGCCCATTGTCGCTGACGCTGACTGTAGAATCTGGAAGTAATGTGACAATTGCTTCATTAGCATGGCCTGCCATTGCTTCATCTATGGCATTATCAACAACCTCCCAAACAAGGTGATGTAAGCCCTCTTTGGCAGTGTTTCCAATATACATTCCAGGCCTTTTTCGTACTGGATCCAGGCCTTCTAAAACAGTGATTTGTTCTGCGCCATATTGCGCCTTCTTTTTGCTTGATTTTACTGGCTTTTTAGCGTCTTTTTTAGGCATATATTAGCTAATATTTACATAGTAATTTTAGCACGAAACAGAATAAAAATAAAGTCAATTTTGGGCTAATTTTAAGCTAATATTGGAGAAAAATCAGGCTAAAAATATGGCTAATATTAGCCACAAATATATATTGACATTTTTGGCTAGATATGCTATAATTTTCATAATCAAAAATCAATAAATGCCCTTTAATCCTGGCGAGGAATCGCCATTTTCCTAAAGCAGGATAAGATGAAGCATTTCGCTTCCGCAGTATCCATGCTCATCGCAGTCGCAGTACTCGCACCGGCCACCGCAGATGCGGAGATCGGTGTTAGCGCAGTACCCTTCATGCTGGGATCGGCGACGCATATTCCCGCTCCAGGGGACACAACTTCAGCCTCCGCAATGAGCGGAGAGGTGGAGCTTCACTTTCAAAAGTGGAGCTATGTCAAGAGCAGTGAAAGGCCGATGAGCGATTTGCTCTTCTCATCCTTTTACTACCGTCTCCAGAAAAATAACTATAAAGGAGACGACTGGAGAGAAGACCGCTTCGGCTTCCGGATGGGGTTTTCAACCTCTCCCATAGCCAAAGACGCCTTTCACGTACGGGCGTTTGCGGATGTAAGCACCCGCGGACTCTCAGGCGGCCTTACTGCCAAGGCATTCGGGCTGCTGTACTTTTCTCTCGACGGAGTAAGCGAATCGCTCAACGGCGGGATCATCATTCCCCTGCCAGTTGAATAACAACAACACGGCAGTCAGATGAACTCACAAGAGTTTGTCTGACTGCCCGCTTTTCCTTAATTTTAACTATGTTAAAGTTAGAGAAAAGATAAAAACAGCACTTTTTTAGAAGGTGTTGCTATAATAACTTAAATTTTTTGAGAAATTATAGCAGCATCTTCATATTCACATTCTTCACCCGCTCCACTAAGGAGAGACTCAGATGAAGCGCCTCGCTTTCATCATCACGGCCATTATGGTCGCATGCATTATCATGCCGTCCATGACGAGCGCCAGCGCCACGTACCAGGACCTGCGTGATCCTATCACCACCGGAGCACGGTGGGGATACTACGGTGTCGGAGTCGGCTTCCCGGTTTTTACGGGACTGGTTCAAGTGCTTTCCAGTATGGATAGCTCCGAAGATCCTCAGCTGCCCAGGCCCAATGATGAGATGTCCAACTGGCAGCTCGAGACCTGGTCCAACTCCAGGGGACATCAGCGAATCCAGCTCGGCTACCGCATCAGCGACTCGCGCGCGACCATCCAGTTCTACGGAGGCAACGGTCCGAACAAGATGGGAGAGAACTCCGGATGGTACGGCGCCACCATCGGCCGAGTATTCGAGCGCCAGCTTCTCTGGTTCTTCAACCACGTGGAGATTGGTTCTGCCATCGGCGAGGAATCCGTCGGAGACGGCATCAAGAGCGGCGATGACACCGAGATTCGCTACGAAATAGTCACCGGGCACATTCGAAGGCCAGGAGACCCGTGGTGGATGCCGCCAGTCAGAGTTGGATGGAACTTCGCACGCGGCGAAGGCAACGCATCCTTCGCCCTGAACTTCTAGGCCTCGAACATCGTCTAGAATCGGCAGTCAGATGAACTCTAACGAGTTTGTCTGACTGCCACCTTTTCCCTAGTCTTGACCAAAGTCGAGAATAGAGAAAAGATAACTAAAACAAAATAACGCACCTTACACAAAGGAGGTATGCAGTGATACCGCTAACTGGGCTCATAAGCCTGTATTTTTGGTTGATAGCGCGGTTTCGGAATTACCGCGCAACACGCGTTTGGAAAAACGTGTATCGGGTAGATGGTCCGTACTGCAATGGATCGCGTTGGTCCACAAGCACGGTCAAGAATATTTATCTGATTGACAGGGGTCACAAAGTAACAATAATTGACCCAGGCGTTCAGGTGCCTTTCTTGGGCATCAAAAAAGCGCTCGCATCAATGAATAAGTCAATCAGACAGGTTGATGTGGTTCTGTGCACGCACTACCATGTTGACCATGTAGCAACAGCACGTGATATTGTGGCTGCCTCTGGAGCACGCGTGTACGCGGATATCATAGATATTCCGTACATCACAGGCAAGAGCAAGCATAGCTTTCCAGAGACAAAAGGTCTGCATTGGCTGTTATTCACAGCTCTTACCAAAGTTCCTCGATCTCGACTGCTGCGCTGGATGTTTCTTCTGCCACGCGGCT
>NZBL01000015.1 GCA_002687895.1 bacterium
GAAATATTCTTCCGGCGGTGTAATGAACCCACCCACACCTTGAATTGGTTCTACTAGTATACCGGCAATCTTTCCTGTGGTACTTGTCTGGATTAATTCTTGCACATCTTCAGCACAAGCAACACCACAATCAGGATAATTCAGTTTTAAGGGACAGCGGTAACAATAAGGTGCCAGCGCGTGTTTTACGGCACTAACTTGAGTTGATAAAGCACGCCACGGTGCGTGTCCAGTAAGCGATTGTGCTAACAGCGATCTTCCCGAATAACCATGTCTCAGGGCGATAATCTCTGAGTTGCCAGTATACAGTTGGGCCAGCATGACTGCAGTTTCGTCCGCTTCCGTTCCTGAAGCATGTAAAAAAACCTTTTCCAGTTTATCTGGCGTCATCTTTACCAGGCGTTCTGCCAGATTCACCACTGGCACGGTGGGGTAAAGGGATGAAATATGACTTAGACGATTCACCTGCGCTGTTACAGCGACATTTACCTCTTCATTGGCATGACCCACTGATACAGTAAGTATCCCACCAAAGAAATCAAGATAGCTATTACCTTCCACGTCTTTGACGCGAAATCCACTGGCTTTGGAAACAACAACTGGTTCTTTATAATAATTCTTTACAGCATCAAAAATATACTGTTTATGTTTATTGCGAACTGTATTACTGGTATCCATAATTATTCCTTATAGGGAAACCACCAATCCTTTTTAGACTGTTTATAATCGATAAAAATGTGTTTAGGCTCCCGAAATTCATCCAGGGCCTCCTGACCATGTTCACGACCAATCCCTGACTGTTTCATACCGCCAAATGGTGCGGCTATATTTTCCATAAGCGGGTTGTTGATGCAGATTGTTCCTGATTTGATTTCTTCCGCTGCAGTCATTGCCTGATCAATATTATTGGTATAAATGCAGCACCCCAATCCATATTTGGTACTATTGGACTGTTCAATAGCTTCTTCCATCGACCGAACTTTTTGGATCGGGATGACGGGACTGAAAGATTCTTCAGTCACAATTTCCATTGCTGGCGAGATGTTATTCAGTACAGTGGGTTCATAAAAATAACCGGTTTCAAACTGGTCTGGTTGTTGTCCTCCAGATAATATGCGGGCACCATCCCGACATGCTTGTTCAACCGTAGCAATTGCTTTCTGGTGCTGGGTATTCGATGACATGGGGCCCATATCTGTTGCTTCATTCATGGGATCGCCTAGTTTGATCTGTTTTGCTTCATGGACCAGTGCCTCTGTGAATTGATCGGCAATATTTTCAAATACATATACTCGTTCTATAGATGTACAGACCTGACCCGCATTGGTGAACCCGCCCCAGGATGCTCCTTTGGCCGCAACTTCAATGTCTGCATCATCGCAAATGATAATGGGATCCTTACCGCCCAACTCAAGAGAAACTTTTTTCAGGTTTTCGGAGGCCAGGTTTGCAATCCGTTTCCCTGTATCGATTGAACCCGTAAAGGTAATGACCGGAACATCAGGATGTTTAACCAGCGGTTCTCCTGCTGATTTACCGAATCCGGTGATCACATTGATCACACCCGGAGGCAGGTCAGAACCGCATAATTCCACCCAGTGTAAAATCGACAATGGTGTAATTTCTGATGGTTTCATTACCATCGTATTTCCAGCAGCCAGCGCAGGTGATAATTTCCAACCCATAAGTGCTAAAGGATAATTCCAGGGAATGATACAACCTACAACACCATAAGGCTCATACCGAACTAGAGACATGGTGTGTTTATCTACTGGTGCTGCAATACGGCCCACTTTGTCTCGAGCCAATTCACTATAATACTCTAGATAATCGGCCACGTTTTCGATCTCGTCCAATGCTTCACTAAATGGTTTGCCCATTTCTAAAGTGATTGTCTGGGCCAATTCTTCAGCATTCTCTCTTGATTTGCTGGCCATTGTGCGCATCAAATCTCTTCTTTCGGAAGCAGTCATAAAACGCCATTCTTCAAAAGCTTGAGTAGCAGCAATTACTGCATTATGAACATCTTGTTCATTGCTATCTGGTACGTGAGCAATTGTTTCTTCATTAAATGGGTTTTCAACGGCGAAATTTTTACCCGTTACAGCATCACACCAGTTGCCATTGATGTAATTCTGGATTTTCATGATGTGTTTTTATCTGTTTTTCGCAAGAGTTCTGGTAGGTCCCTTAAAAACAATATAAAGACAATAATAGCCCCAGGACCTAGAATAATCACACTTATCCAGGTAAACAATTCCCAATTACTCATAATTTTTTCCTTTATCTATTAGAAGTCCAATAAAGAAACCCGTTAAAGAAATTGGTACAGTAAAATACATTATATATTCTTGCATTATTTCCCACCGCCCTAATTGTAAGACATAAGTTTCCTCTTCTCCAAGAAAAACACCTCTTGACATAACTAAAACGTTTAATATAATTGTTGATAATAAACCTAGACCAGCGCTGAGTAGGCCTGCCATTGGTTTCCGAAAGTTCTTAATATACAACCCGAAAATAATGGGAATAGTTACACTTGATATCAATATCGAAGCCATAAATACCCACAATCCCAGCATTTGCTCGAAGGCTATTGCCATCCCAAAGCCCAACACCCAGGATAACACAATTCCATAACGAGTCGTCCTGATAAGCTGGGTATCGGAAATCTCTTTTTTAGCCAATGGTCGATAGACGTCATATGCCACATTTCCTCCAGCAACGAGGCAGTAAGAATCCAAGGTGGACATTTCTGTGGCAAGGACTCCAGCGAGAAAAAGACCAAGCACTCCTGCAGGTAAAGCAGTTACCATAATCGTTAGTAAAGCTGCATCCGGTTCTATACTTGGATCAATTATACCCTGCAGAGTACCCACTTTTGCTGCCATAGCCAGAATGGTAATGATCCAATCATAAGCGCCCCAGATGAAAATACCGGCAACAAGTGCATTCCGCACATTTTTATAGGATTTGGCTGCAAAAATTCGTTGATAGAAAGTAGGTTCCACCAAAATTGTTAATCCTGTAGAAGCGTAAATTATGATCAGCCAGATTGATAGGTCGCCCATTGGTTCAAAATAATTTGTATCGAGCAATACAAACATTTGATCAAACCCACCAATCAGTTTAAGCGCAAAGGGTGTTGCTATTGCTAGAACCATGCACATCATCACGAACTGGATAGAATCTGTCAGTGCCACAGCCCAAAATCCGCCTGCCAATGTATAGGCCAGTGCGATCCCACCAAGGATCAGCATACCCAGAAATGGTGGCCAGCCCAAAATTACTTCACCCAGCATACCAAATCCGTAAAGCGAAAGGGCAGGTAATGAATAAATAAACGAAGCTACAGCACCTACGTAACGTGTCTCCCTACCATAATATTTTTCTAGTATGTCCGGTAGACTTTTGAAATTTTCTTCTCGTAATCGATGTGCTAAAAGAAACGCTGCAATCACGAAAAATGCGTAGGTAGGTCGCGCATAACCAAACCAGGCTACCACGCCATCAGTAAAACCTAGCTGAGAATCTCCAAAAAGAACATCAATCCCATAATAAGTTGATATTAATGTGGTGATCAGCAGGGGAGTGGTCAAAGATCGCCCGGCTAGGAAAAAGTCATCAAAGTTTGCATGTCTGCGTGCAAACCAGATACCAACCCCGACCATTCCCAGGAGGTATACAATAATTATAATGTAATCAATATTAGCGATCGAGTGCATAAGCTGAGCTATGGTAACCAATCTAAAAAACGATAATAGCGGCTAACAATCGGCAAGAACCACGATTTATCGCGATAAAAAAACATAGTTTGATGAGGGATCTCAGCAAATGGACTACTTTTTTTCTTACCGGTTAACAACAACCCCAGTTCTGTCCCCAGATATGTTGCGATTGACAATCCGTGGCCACTATATCCATTGGCATAATAAATGCCATCGATTTGGCCAATGTGCGGCATTAGATCGAATGTTACCCCCAGTTGACCAGACCACGTGTGAGTAATAGGCACATCCTGAAGTTCAGGAAAAACCTCGGTCAATTGGTGACTTAATAATATGGTGCTTTCCTCAAGATCCAAATCAATACTTAAATCGTTTCGGCCGCCCCACAACATCCGACCATCTGGTGTTAACCTGTAATAATTGATAAACCATTTGAGATCATAAAACATCCTTCTTTTTGGGCTCAGTTTGTCCTGCATTTCTTTTGTAAGTGGCTCAGTTACAATAATATAACTACCAACAGGGATAACCCTTCTTTTTAGTTGGGGCACCAATTTGTCTGTGTAGCCATTTGTAGCGATAATAACCTGTTTGGCTGTCAAGTCACCTGCTGAAGTGATAATTCGAAAGTTATTGCCGTTTCTTTCTATGTTAATTACAGCGGTGTTTTCAAATATTTGTGCATCCAGATTGCTTACCGCACGGGCCAATCCAAAAACATATTTTGCAGGATGGATACCACCACTTGTCTCATCCGCAAGTCCACCGAAATAAATATCAGTACCTATTTCAGTATGCAATTCCTCACGGGTAATTATTTTTTTCTTATGGCCAAATTCTTTATAGATCCAATCTGCATAATCTTCCAAGCCATCATATTGTGATTGTTTATTAGCAAGAGCCACATGGCCTACGCGAGACCAATCACAATCAATATTTTCTTCAGTAACAATATTTTCAATAAGGTCAATTGCAGCGATGGATGCTTTCCAGAATTCTTGGCCTTTTTCGCGGCCATACTTTTTATAGATTTTGGTAATATCTTGTTTTAAACCCGGGGTAGCCATACCGCCATTTCTTGAACTAGCTCCCCAACCGACTGTATTTCTATCGAAAATAGCAACACTTGCCCCAGATTTTCGCAATACTCTCGCTGCACATAGGCCAGTATAGCCACTGCCAACTATTGCTACATCTACATCCCCGGGTAAATGGGTTGCAACCAATAGATCATCTGGCCTTTGGAATTGGTCAGTCCAGAGCGGTTCTGTTTTCATATCAATTATCTTTAGCTGCTTTTACTGCATCTTCAAACTTATTTAGTGTTTCATCGATAATATCATCTGTATGTGCTTCGCAAAGAAACCAAGGCTCTCGAGCATCCTCTTCCGGCCAACATCCATTCTTATATAAATGTGAGGTGATTTTACTATAAAGACCCTCATCATGGTGAGCCAAATCACGTACATCATTGACAGGTTTGTCTGTTAAAATAAAGCCCTGCATATTTGGATGGCCAGTCATAATATGTGGAATATCAGCGTTAGTTAAGATTGCATCCAGGCCAGCTTTTAATCGTTTACCGCGCTCTGCCAAATTATCCAGCACTGGACTAGAACTTAAAATTTCCAGGACTGCTTTGGCTGCGGCCATGCTGGCGCCATTGGCCCCAAACGTACCTGCATGTGTTACGCCAGGTGAACCAATAATTTCCATCACCTCTTTTTTTCCACCAAATGCTGCGACAGGATAACCATTTCCCAAACTTTTGGCATAGGTGGAAATATCAGGAATTACACTATAAGCCTCGCGGGCCCCGCCATTTGCCAGCCGGAAGCCAGTCTTTACTTCATCAAATATCATCACTATATCATATTCATCGCAAAGTTTGCGTAAATGGGCTAAGAAACCACTCGCCGGTTCTAACCCTGAAATATTTCCCAGACAAGGTTCAATCATCATAGCAGCAATATCGCCACGGTGATCTTTTACCGCACTTTCCACCGCTTCAAAGTCATTAAAGGGAAGCATAATGACATAATCTTTTATTTTACCGGGGATACCAGTACCGACTTGGGCAGGAACCGGAAATTTTCGCGGTCCCAACCCAGAGAGGGGGGAACTGGCTGTGCTGAATAGCACATAATCATGGGCTCCATGATATTGTCCTTCGAACTTGATAAACTTCTCACGATTGGTATAACCACGGGCAACACGCAATGCGTGCATTGTTGCTTCTGTCCCAGTGTTAGTGAATCGGAGCATTTCCATCTCGGGGATCATGTTCACTAATTTTTCAGCTACTTCAACTTCCAGTTCTGTAGTGCTGGCAAAGGTTGTGCCATTTTGGATCGTTGCACTGACCGCGTTATTTACTCTTTCATCAGCATGACCAAGTATGACGGGACCCCAACCCAGGCGGTAATCGATAAATTCATTTCCATCAGCATCCCAAACTTTGGCGCCTTTACCATGGCTAATTACTGGTGTGGTATCTGGCCCCCAGTACCGAAAATTAGAGCTCACTCCCTTGGCCAATACTTGCATAGCTCTATTAAAAATAGGTTGTGCTTTTACTCGTTTTAACATCTACTTTGTCCTTTAATTGAATAGGTTGCTTATTACTCCAGTTACACAATGCAGGTTAGATTGCGCAAGTGTGCAAAATACTGCTGTGTAAATTTTAGTTTGGGGCTTCTCTCGATTGGCAACCGCAGGTCAGGTCACCGAAATCCATAAGACGGAAGGATGAATTGTAATTATAGTCTAATAAGTTAGCTTTTCCTGAAACCATACCATCATTTATTATTATAGTGAATATACATTGGCAGATTCAATATCATAAATTATTTTCTTAAATGGCTGAATCCCGCTTCCAAAAACGTCTTCGCTTCTGGCCCATGGTGGCTGTTATGTATGTTCTGCTTTGCGGCGGCCCCTATGGTATAGAGGAAGTAGTTCCGCAATCCGGGCCGACTTTGGCAGTATTTGGTATGATCTTTATGGCTCTTTTCTGGGGTCTACCAAATATTTTGCAAACGGCTGAAATTGCCAGTGCTTTGCCATTGCAAGGCGGTGCCTATCGCTGGTATAAAGAAAGCTGGGGAGGATTTTGGGGGTTTCAGTTTGGCTGGTTGGAATGGTTGAGCTGGATGTTTGAAGCAGCTCTCTATCCAACACTTGTTGCGATCTATTGCGTTCATTTTTTCTGGCCAGAAGCAGGTACATTTACTACTTGGTGTATAACTCTGGCTGTAATCTGGATGTCCATAGTGTTGAACATCCGTGGTATACAAACAGTAGGCAAGTGGAGTGCTTTTTTGGCTTGGTTTCAGGTTTTACCCGTCCTTTGGTTCATAATTATCGGAGTAAATCACATAGATTTATCTTTTCTGGGTAGCTTGAATATTCCCGCTAATTCCACTACTTTAGAAGCGTTGACCATGGCGCTTATTTTTGGGCTGTGGAATTTTTCAGGGTATGCTGGACTTGCTGCTGCTGCAGAAGAAATTGAAGATACACCTACTACTTATCCCAAAGCACTCCTAATTACATTGATCGTTTCGATGGTGATGTATGTTGTCCCTTTAATTATTGGTATTTCTGTAGATCAAAATTGGTCCAATTGGGATGAAGCACAATTCAATTCGTTGGCCCTGGTACTAGGCGGCGGTGCCTTTGCCTGGTGGTTCATGCTTGCCGCTCAATCATCAAATTTTGGGCTTATTAATTCAGAGCTGATCGTTCTATCTCGGCTTATACAAGCTATGGCCAAGGATGGTTTTTTACCGCAGGTACTTGATAAACTGCACCGTAAATATGAAACACCGGTTCATTCTCTTGTAATGCAAGGTATACTGCTAAGTATCATGACATTTGGGATGGGATTTGTGGATCTACTTATCGTAGGAACATGGTTGAGTATTCCGACTTATCTAATAGGATTTGCTGTTTTTATCAGTTTGCGGATACAAAAACCGGATATGGACCGACCTTTCAAAATAAAAGGCGGTTGGCCGGTGATCATACCGATTGTGGCGATCCCATGTTTTATAGCACTATTCATTTTTATTAATACACCGAAAGAATATTTATTGGAGACTATTCCACTATTGCTTTCCGGTTTTGCTGTTTATTTTATCCAAAAGATATTTTCAAAATAGCGGATGTTATATTCTATATAACAGGTTGGCGAGATTAAGTGAAAAATGGTTATAAAAATATATTTGGTTCTGGCCCTACTGGCGTGTTAACAACCGTATTGCTGTGGGTTCTAGCGCTACAGATCAGTACCTGGATATCTATTCCGGAAATGCAAATTGCACCAACATTTCGGTGGATTCTAATTGTACTTTTTAGTATTGATGCGGCAGTATTACTCGTATGGAGTCATATTATTTTGCCCCCTTCTGCTAGGGCCAAGACCCTGATTACTACAGGACCCTATCAATATGTACGACATCCTATATACGCGGCGTTTATCTGGAGCGGTACTGGTATCATGGCCATGGCCTACAAGTCCTGGCTGCTGATAATTTTTGTTATTCCAATCCATATTTTTTGGGCTTGGCATGTCCAAAAAGAGGAAAACTATATGATTGATAAATTTGGTTCTGCGTACGCAGATTACATGAATACAATTGGCCAATTCTTTCCCAGATTTACAGTTGACCGGGAAAATTCATGAAAGTTGCTTTATTTTTATTTGCATTGACGCTGACTAGAGCTCAGGATACGACTTATAACTGTAATGGCTGGTCCCAGTTTACAATTGGGAGTTATTTAGTAGAGAATAATGTATGGGGTCAGGGTAACATCACTGATTTCACCCAGTGTATCTATCGGACTGAATCGGGTGATGATATACATTTTGGCTGGAATTGGAATTGGCCCATTGGCAACTCGGATGTCAAGGCGTACCCGGAAGTGATTTTTGGCAAGAAACCGTGGAACAGCAGTTCCACAAATGCGGCATTGCCGATTAAGATCCAAAACCTGGATGAATTTTATGTGGTCTATGATTTGGATATGGTAGCTACAGGATCTTACAACTTGGCCTTCGAATTCTGGGTAACTATTGATTCAATGTCATCTGAAACAGGAATTACGACCGAAGTAATGATCTGGATGGACAACAATCTTATTGGTCCTGCGGGAAATATTATCGGTACAGTTACCTTTGATGGTTTCGATTATTATCTTTACCAAGCCAATTGGGATTCATGGACCTATTTCGCATTTATATCAGCTGAACCCCAGTACAACGGTGTTTTGGGAGTTCACCATTTTGTGGATCACTTGGTCAGTCAAGGTATGCTGAATTCTGACGAATATTTTGC
>NZBL01000016.1 GCA_002687895.1 bacterium
AGAACCACTGCCGCAGATGCAGTAATCATCAATTGGTCCATCACCTTCGATAGTGAGTATGTCGCCGCATTTTTTATTGTCATTTCCATTGTTTATGCCTGCAATGCATCCCCTATCGGCGCAAAGAATATCACATGTGCGAGGGTATATATCTAAACCACCGCTGCATTTGCAGTAGTCGTCGGGCGGATCATTATCTTCAAATCCGAATCGTTCGGCGCAGTCTTTATGGTCATCCTTATCGTTTATGCCTTCTACACATGTTCTGCCCCTGGTTCCGCAAATAACATTGCATGAGGTAGGGAATATCTCTTCAGAACCAGTGCCGCATATGCAGTAATCATCATTTTCCTCAAATCCAAATGGTTTGCTGCATATTTTCTCGTTATTGCCATTATCTATGCCCATTATGCATTTATCAGAGGTACCAAGAGAACTGCCACAAAAAGTATTGCAATTGGTAGGGGAAATAGGGTGGTCGTCATTAATGTCGCCATCGTATTCATCGATATTAGTTGGAACAGGAGTTACTGTTTCAGAATCCTTGCCACAAATGCAGTAATCATCATCGCCTTCAAATTCCTGGTCTATGGAATCGCATTCTTCATCCTTTCCGTCGTCTATGCCGGTTATACACCCCTTTCCAATATTGCTGCAAATATTGGTACACGTTTTATCTTTTAAATCATCTGGAACTGGAGTTATCTTTTCAACATCCCCAGCGCAGATGCAGTAATCGTCGGGATTGTCAAATTCAACTTTGTCCTGACAGCTTTTGCCATCGCCATGATTCTGTATGCCCGCTAGGCATACCTTGCCAATATCTTTACAAATAGTATCACAAAACTGCTTTTGTTTGGGAGGAATTTTCTTTTCAGAACTAGGACCACAGATACAGTAGTCGTCGTTGCCTTCGAAATCAAATTCTCTATCGCATGCCCTATTCTTATTGCCATCATCTATGCCCATTATGCATCCAACCTTTTCCGCATCGTCACAAATAGTACTGCATGACTTATCTTTAACGTCAGGCTCGTCCCGAGGAACAGGAACTTCCAAATTAGAACCCACACCGCAGATGCAATAATCATCACTTTGGTCAAAATCAATTGAATTGCGGCATTTCTTGTCATTGCCATCATCTATGCCCATTATGCAGTTACCAAGGGTACAAATATTATTGCATGTATCGCTATAATCATTTGGAACAGGAGTTACTGTTTCAGAATCCTTGCCACAAATGCAGTAATCATCATTGCCTTCAAATCTGTGGTTGGGCTTATCGCATTCTTCATCCTTTCCATCGTCTACGGCAATTATACATCCTTTTCCAATATTTCTGCAAATATTATTGCACGGGGATGTGATATCATCCGGAACTGGAATTACCCTTTCAGAACCGCTGCCGCAGATGCAGTAATCATCACTTTGGTCAAAATGAATTGAATTGCTGCATTTCTTGTTATTTCCATTGTTCCTCCCAATTATGCATCCTCTGTCGCCACAAATATCATTGCACGGGGAACTGAAATCAGTTGGAACAGGAATTTCCGGAATTCCGTCATAATTGAGTGTCAGTTGGTATGCCTTTACATCAGTATTTATTGCATCATAGCAGCTATTAAGACTATCTTCATTAAATTTTTCTAGGTCAATCATCCGGGGATGAACCTCATCTGGGATTTCATCCTGAAACGCAAAACATTCTGGAGAACTAAAAAATCTTTGAGACACTAAATAATTTTCAAGATTTGGGGGTATTATAGCAATCTCAGACTTACTAGTAGGTACTATCCAAACTAAAAACAAAAAGGATATAGCTATTGCAATAGCTGCATAAATATAAAAAATTACTTTTCTTCCTGCAATAGATGCTTTTTTGTTTGGAAAAATTGAAAGCTGCATTTTAACTTAGAGCTGGAATGGTATCTAATATGGTTATATCCTTATCCTTTTTTGATATTATAATTTGGTCGGGCTTTTCAAAAATCAGTTTGTCTGATTTTAAATCAGGCCCAATAGTAACAAAAGAATGTGTTCCTTTTAACGGCTCGTCATCGACTTCAAAAACCGAGACCTTATTTTCAAAGAACTGCAGAGAATAACCGTGCAGATTTTTATTTATAATATAGCCGTCTCCAGGCAAGCCGGATAATGTATTAATCTGCATAGATATGTCTCTGGCTATATTGCGTTTTTCAAAAATTATCCCTTTAGCTAATGCCAGAGATATGTCGACAGCCATATAAATAATAAAAATAGCCGCAATCAGCTCAATCAAAAACCATAATGTTGCCTGTCCTCTTTTTTTCATCTTTAGTGAAGAAGGATATTGGTTTAAATGCTTTTTGGAAAAATTTTAAGTGTCATAAATCTATGTTAAGTTTGAGATTGGTGTGTATCTATGTAATGCACAGCTTCTTGTGTCATGCATGGACTTTCCAAACATACATCAACAACACCTTTGTATTTTTGCACATAAAAAGTTTTAGTGACTATATCATTTTTTTCCAACCCATTTACCGCTTTATTCACAATTATAGAATTTGAGATATCCCTCTTAATAAGGAACCCTCCTTTCCAAACATATTCTGGCTGTCCATCATCATATCTATTAGCTATTTTACTGGAAAGTATATCTATTTTATCAAAGGAATGGCATACTTGGATATCTTCACAGCTTACAGATTTAGTTTTCGTATCCCATTTATACCCATTGCAAAGGCATATACATGCCTTTCCTACTTCACAACCATTTTCTACACCTAATTGTTTTAAATAGTCTCTTTTTGGTGTGCTTGCACCTTCAAATCCAAACATAGCCCCACACATCTCTTCCTGACCACCATCGTCTATGCCCATTATACATCCTGCAGGGTAGCAAAAATCCTCGCATGTTTTAGGGGTTATCTTATCTTCATCTCCGCATATGCAGTAGTCGTCCAGTTCAGTACCACTATCCACTTCAAATCCGAATCCTACGTTGCACTTTTTTAGGGTATCCTCATCGTCCATGCCGTTAACACATGTTTTGCCTCTGGCTCCGCAAATATCGTTACATGTGCCCGGAATTACCTCTGCAGAATCCTTGCCGCAGATGCAGTAATCATCAACCTCTTTTTTTTCAAACCTAAATTTTGCGCTGCATCTTCTTACATCGCCACCATCGTCTATGCCCATTATACATCCACTAGTGCCGCAAAGAGTGTTGCAGCTCATTTCAACATCAGCAAGAAGGGAAGCAGGAGGGGAAGCAGGAAACTTCTCAGAACCAGCACCGCAGATGCAGTAATCTCTACTATCATCAAAATCAAATTTGTCAGTGCATTTTTTCACAGTGCCGCCATCTGAACCACCCTCTTCTATGCCCATTATGCAATTACCAACGCCGCAAACAGTGTTGCAGCTGGCATCCCCCTTATGACTATGATCTTCATTAAAATTATTTCCACAGATGCAGTAATCATCATTTTTCCCACCACTTCTAAAGGTCGGCCCATGTAGTAAATGGTTCTCAAACCCATTATCAGCTTTTGAAAATCCCACAACAACGGATTTTTTACTCATAGAGAAACTGATACTCGCAAGTTCACCTTCTCCGATTGATTCTACGGTTTCTATAAGGTTCGAATAAGAATCTAGAGAACTATCGCCCAAACTCATGAAATTTGAGCCAAGCATGCAGGCAGGGATAAAAAAAGCTAGCCCTACTATTGTCCAAAACAAGAATTTGAGCATTTGGGCTTTTTTCATCTTTTGCATAATTCTGGACAGATACTTGCTGCTTCAGGAGGTTCTACCCCTCCACATGAAAGATCGGTATCAAGATCATCTTTTTCATGTTTATCCTTATTACAGGGGCATATATCAGAAAATCCTATATGTGTATCTCCATCACAATCTATGGTTATTTCTTCTGTTTTGCCGCCAGCAAAGGCTACCTGCTTATCGACAAAAATTCCTTTTATAATTGGACCTACAAATACCAACAAAATTATCATAGAGATTATAGCTGCCGTAATTATGCCAAACATTCTCATAGCTTTTTTATTTTTCATTTCAATCACCCGTATATTAAAAAATATTTAATTTTAACTGCACATTAATATTTCCTCTTTAATCTCATCAAAACAATCCTCATCTATTCCTTTGATTTTATTATCACAATTATCATTCCATCTATCATTATCTGTCGGGAAGAAACAAACATTTCCATCTCTTGTTTTGAATACTAACCCTTTGTCTTTAGATTCTTTATTTTTAGATTTATCATCTCTATTCCGCGTACCAATATAAATATCATCATTATCCGTAAACAATAGATCTGCGACACGGTAGTTGATTGGACATGTAGGTGGAGGGGCGTGGCATGGCGTTTCATCCAAGAAATTATTATAAAAATTTTGAGGTAGAACAGCACAAGGCTTTCTATTTGCTATAGTTTTTTTCCTAACCACTTGGTCTTTTTTATTAATTAACTGAGCAATAGTGTTTTCTTCCTCAAGAGACAAAACAATCTCGTAATCTTCAAAACCGTCGGGGAATTCTTGGTGTTCAAGCATGCATGGTCCCTCCCCGTCTGCCCTTAATGTCTTTACAATATCATTATACATTGTTTCAATATCCGAATGTGCCTTCAAAGAAGTTTTTTCAAATTTTTCATTCCTTAAACCTCCGAGTATGGGGTCTGCTACACTTTCTGCGCCATATGCAATGCTAGATGCTAAACATGTAGGACAAAAAAAAGAAATTAAGATTACAGCTAAAAAAACAAGGAGTATTGTTATTCCTACAACAATTTTTATAGTGGCTTTTTTATTCATTTTAAAAAATTGGTTTAATTAAACTAAGCAGTTTTTTCCCTAGACCGCTAAACCAAAGCAATACAAATATTAGCAAAGCAAACAATATAATCCACTTGACAATATGCCCAAAAGACATTATTCCTGCCTGGGATTTTTTGTTTTTTTTTGTATTCATTTTATTTTTCCTAAACAGATTCGATAATACTGCAAAGGCCACCATCTTGTTGGAGTTGCTTCAATGTTGTAAAATAAACGGTGTTCATATTTCTTGTGGTAAATAGCTCCTGAAAATGATGGATTGCATTTGTTGCTAAGGCTGTTGCAACAAATCCAGCAGTTGCACCAGCAACTCCCCCAGCAACAACTGCTGTTCCAACAACGGTCAAACCTAAGGATGCGCCTAAAGTAAAGGGTGATGCTACCACTCCTGTAGCTACTAAAATTGCGCCTCCTGCTATTACGGATGCGGCACCGATTCCTGCACCTATTTTTTTCGCAAGATTGCACCACCCGCACGTATCACTAGGGCTGCCAAAACTTATTGCATAAGTCTCTCCGGGATATATGCCCGTTGTTACCATTGTGAGCCCTTCACCGCCAAATGACTGCACATATCCACCATAAGTATAATGATTTTCATTTTTAACAAAACAATACTCATCTGTAGGACAGCCCCATACATCATCATTATATCTCGTATATTGTTCTTCAATTTCCTCTGGAGGGTCTGAAATGCATATACCTCCTCTGTTCAGGCACCCATAATCTGTATAGCAGCATGATGTATGGCCTTTTTTCCTGCAAACAGAGCTCGCTTCATCAATTATCATATCAGATGGTACAATATCTTCATCGGGAAATACTCCTGCTTTTCCACAATCCTCTATAGACTTTCCTTTTATACAAAATCCTCCCTCAATTTTACAATCATCACTTTCTGAAATGAGTTTATAGGGAGTATTATGTAAGTAATCTGTAAATTCACTTAGAAATATCCCGTCTAATTTGTTGACTATGTTCCGTAAGTTTGTGCCTTCTTTTTCTTTTTCTTCTTCGAAGGCAGCTATTTCTGCCTCTATTATTTGGCAATCTTCTCCACTACATCTTCCCTGTTGGATTTTGTGCATTATAATGTTTTCATTTATGGCGTTTATGACCTCCATTTTACTTTCGATTTCACTCTGATCCTCTTCTGTTGGCACCCTTTTGAACTCTGTGGTTTCTCTTAAGTTTACAATATAGCATACCTGACATCTGTTTGTTGCTTCTTGTCCCGTTGTCTTAAAAACATTTTCAATAAGCCCTTCTCCGTACCTGAACCAGCACGATACAATTAATTCTGCAATTTCTTTTTTAATAGTTTCTTCATCGGCATTTTTATCTTCCGGTAGGGTAAATTCGCTCGTCTTGCAAAGTAATGGCGTTCCAAATTCTATAATATCCACATCAACTGGACCAATGCCCGGACTAATATCAGTATAAGTCTTGTCCCTAAGAGCAACGCTTCCTCTGCACATGCTGTCAGCAGCTGCAATATTAGCCCCGCCAAGAATCATTGGCATAACAAAGAAGATTACCACAAAGCCCGCAGTTATTATTAAAACCATTACAAGGAATCCGCTTACAGCTGATTTTTTATTTGGGCAGTACTTCATTTCCTATCGACCTCAATATAAAGAATAAAGCTATTGCAATTGCTGCTACCAGAAGTATTTTTAGCAGGTATCTATAAGATAAGGCTCCTTCCTGCCCCTTCTTATCAAACCTCTTTCTAACCATAATATAATATCTAGAAATGAG
>NZBL01000017.1 GCA_002687895.1 bacterium
TGCCCCCATCTAGAACAGTTAATACTGCAGTAGAAGCATCATAAAGGTTGAATATGTCACCAGTTCCATGCTGGTACACAGCAAGGGTAGTTGAAGCTGACCCTGATTGGGATATGAGTGCTAGGGCAGTTGATGTTGCAGCTGTTATCCTTGCTGTTGTAGTTGCTGTTACAGAAGTTTGAGTGATATCTATGGCTACTGCATTTCCTGATTGAGTAAGCGCGAACGCGGGGCTGGAAGTCGCAGCCGTGGTTAGTATGAATCTGTCATGCACAGTATCTACCTGGAAAGTGTTACCAATATCATCTTTTACCAAGAAAGCCTGCGTGCTTGACGCGGTTAAATTAAGAGTATCAATAAAAGCGAAAGTGTCATTTAAGATAACTGCTCCGTTGAAAGTAGCTGCTCCTGCAACAGTAAGCGCGCTAGACAGCGTAGTTGTTGCTGTTACTGCTAGTGTATCAGAAAGAGTGGTTCCGCCAGTAACAGCAAGAGTTGATTGAAGCGTAGATGCTCCTGCTACAGTAAGAGCTTTTTCTGCGGTTACTTCGTCTTGAAAAGTGGCTGTAGATCCAAATGTGGCAGTAGAATTTACAACAAAGACATCGCCATCTCCTCCTCCAAATGTTGCGTCTACTGAGCTTAACTGATCAAACGAGCCTAGCACGCCGCCTATGGAGTAGCCGGAAATTGGCCCTGTTGTTACAACAGCGTGCGGGCTGAACGTGCCGCCTATAGTTAAATTATTTCCAACAGTAACATTTCCAGAAAGTATAGAATCTTTTGTTACATTGAGCGTTCCTGTAATGTTGGCGTTTTTAGCTGTTAGTGTGTCGTTGACCTTGAGTGGCGCATTAAATGCCAAATCATTTATAGATGCCTCAAACAATGGCTCGCTAAATCCCTCTGGCTTAACCTCTAATGAATCAGTAATAATAGCAGCTTTTGACACAAGCCCTTGAACTGCTTGAATGGTTTTTGCGACTTCTAAAGTGTCATTCAAAGTAACTGATCCATTTGCGGTTAATGTCCCTGCTACAGTTAAGGTGCCCCCTGCGTCTAAATTACCAGTAATGGTTGCGCTGTCATTTACCACTAAAGTTGTGTTGATTCCTACTTGCTGGTTTGATGCTTGTAATGATCCAGCTCCAATATCTAAAGTTGACGCGATAAGGGATGAGGTTACTACAGAATTAGTATCAATAAGCGTGGATGATGCGCCTACTTTCAAGACTCCTGACTCTGAAACAGAAAATACTACCTGGCCATTTGAATCAACTCCTTGGATAATATGGCCGCTTCCAAAACTCACAATCTGCAGCGCGGTTTCTGATATATCTTTTTTATTTGTAAATACTTTTGCGGCCTTTTGAAGCTCAATTTCTCCTACCATAAGCATGCCAGAGCTAGACTCTCCAAGCTGTGATGGACCAAACACCCCTGGATCGCTGGCAGAGGATGTATTGCCTGGAATATCAGATGTAACTTGGGCCACATAAGTTCCTGCTGGCTGAATTATTTTTGCAAGGCTTACTCTTGAACTAAGCTGGCTAATTGATTGGTTTACGCTGCTTAAAGGATTTACTTTTGTAACTTGCTTGCCTACTTCAACTGCTTGTCCTGAAAGCCGAGCCAAAGTTGCTGTAAGTGAATTTGGATTTACAAAGCTAATTAAGGATTTTGATATGCTGCTAGGAGTGTTGATTGCGTCTTGGGAGCTGTTTTTGAGCTCCTCAACAATATATCCAAAAGCTAATTTGTTCTCTGGAGCAATATTGCGCTGTGCTTGATCCCCAGCAATAGTGCCTTTTGGAGTTTGTACAATAAACGCTGAATCCTTGTATCTCTTAAATCCCATGGAGCTTGCAATATCGTAAGAAAATTCTTGCTGGGCTTTTGCAATGTATTTTGTGGGCGAGCTCGCAAGCTGGGTTGATTCTAATATGCGCTTTACTAAATCATCAGCATTTGAAGCAACAGGCATGGCTGCTTTTTTCGCAATAGTGCTTACAACTCTTATGCTTCCGTTTACTCCTAAATCAATAACTTTTCCAGCGACCTTAGAGGCTGTTACTCCCCAATGAGCCCAAGCCTCTGGAGGAGCTATAAATGCAAAAGCAATTGTAATTGCTAAAACTAATCCAAACACCCTAGTAGCTGTTAAGCGCGGTATAAACGCAAGCCTAACTCCAAACAATCTTGGGCCATATCCAATTCTATGTTTAGGCTTAAAAAATCTCTTTTTAGCTTGAGTATCGGTTTTCAGATATTGCTTTACTTTATCCGATACTGTTCCATTACCATGCTTAGCTGTATATTCATCTATCCAGGCTTTTTTGGTGTACCAATTTCTGCCTATTTTTTTGCCGCGCAATTTGCCTTGGCGAACTCGCAAAGACAGGTATTCTGAAGAGTAATTAGTAAGGTTTCCACTTGCTTCTGAAAGCAGTACAAAGTCATCAATACTAGATGCCTTGCTTGCTTGCTTGTTTTGGCCTTGCTCTTTACCAGATGATAAAGATGAATCTATTTTTTTAACAGATTTCAGGTATTGGGTAACATCAGCTTTGGTGGTAAACCATGTCTTGCCGCGCTTTTCGCACTTGAGCCTTTGTTTTCGCGCAAGCAAAGACAGATACTCCGCAGAATACGGAGTATTTATAGCAGCCTCTGAAAGAGGAATTAGTTGGTTTTTATTTTTCTTTCCCATGTGTGACAAGCTGGGGAATTTTCTTTGAATTCTGCGTATACGATATCATCTGATACCTTAATACGATATGAATTTATTATACAATATAGAGTATCGGATTGTCTATAGGTTATCCACATACTATCCGATACTGACACATTTTATGTTCACAATACAAAAACCCGCTTTATAAGCGGACTTTTGTGGCTCCGGGGGTCGGATTCGAACCGACGGCCAATTGGTTAACAGCCAACTGCTCTACCGCTGAGCTACCCCGGATTAATTAATTGTAAAAACATTAATAATCATGCAACCTACGCATATTATCAGCTTCTTGGATTTTTTCAAGTGCTTTTGCCTCAATCTGCCGAATCCTCTCTCGCGTTACTCCAAACTCCTGTCCCACCTCCTCTAAAGTATGCGCTATTCCGTCATTCAAACCAAATCTCATCTGCAAAATCTTTTGCTCCCGCGGAGTTAATCTATCAATTGCCGCCTTAACATGATCTCGCAAAATCTCTAAAGAAGCAATTCTATCTGGAGATATTGTTTTAATATCTTCTATAAAATCACCCAAAGTAGAATCCTTGTCATCATCATCTCCCACTGATGTTTCCAAAGACACAGTATCCTGCGAAATCTTGCGTATGTGATGAATCTTATCAATCTCCTCCCCCATTTCAGCTGCTATTTCCTCTGGCAAAGGCTCGCGCCCAAGGTCTTGAATAAGCCTTCGCTCTACTTGCTGATAGCGGTTGATTGTTTCCACCATATGAACAGGAATTCGGATGGTGCGCGACTGGTCCGCAAGAGCGCGCGTAATTGCCTGCCTAATCCACCAAGTCGCGTACGTAGAAAACTTGTATCCTTTGCGGTAATCAAACTTTTCCACTGCACGAAAGAGCCCGATGTTTCCCTCCTGGATAAGATCTAATAAGGACAAAGATCTGCCAGTAAACTTTTTAGCGATTGATACAACTAATCGCAAGTTTGCCTCAATAAGCTTTTTCTTGGCTTCTAAATCGCCTGTTTCTTTCCTTTTAGCTAATGCGACTTCTTCTTCGCTTTTGAGCAAAGGAACTCTTCCTATCTCTCTTAAATACATTTGAATAGAGTCTGCGCTAATATCAGAAAGGTCTAAATATCGCAATAAATCTTTTTCAGAAGATTGTTTTGCTTTATCTTCTTTTTTCAATTTTTTCTCTTCTGTACTGCCCAAAGCAACACTTCCTAAAATCCCTTCATCTGTCTGCTTAAGCTCTATTCCGATAAAATCCATTTCATCTAAAAACTCCTCAAAATCAGGAACATATTCCTCTATTTCTGGAAACGTATACAACACCTCCTGCTCTGTAATAAACCCCCTGCCTCGGCCCTTAGCGATTAAACTTGAATATTCCTGTTCTGTTGGAGGCGCGACCTCTTTCCTTTTTACAGCAGGCTTTTTTACAACAGATTTTGGAGTGGTTCTTTTTGCGGACTTAACATGCGCCTTTATGGGCGCTTTCTTGCTAATTGCTGGCTTTTTAGCTTTTACAGCAATTTTCTTAGGTGCTGATTTTTTTGCCTTTTTCTTAGCTGGCATATATATAATATTACTGGTTTAAGCTCTTGGGATTAGCTGATAATTCTTTATTTAAATTTTGGTATTGCGCAAGATAAGTATCTAATGATTGCGTATCTCCCTGCTCTTCTGCCGCGCGTATTTGTTCACGAAGAGAAGAAAGCTTGTTGCGTACGCTGCTGGATTTGAGCCTGTTAATAATCTGTCCTATCTCCTGCTCGCGCTCCTCTTTTGTTAATGACGAGCCAAGGTCGTCTGACAGCATTATTATTTCACGCCCCAAAGCCTGTAAATCCTGCGGCAGTTCATCAATACGGCAATCATACAATTCTATCCTGCTTTTGTAAAGCTCGCGCAATTGGCTGTTTGCGAGCAAATCCTCCTCTAATGCTATATCTAACTTATCAGATGACATAAGCCCTAAAAGCCTTATTCCTGCTTGTTCTATAATATCTTTTTTAGGCTGATTAGTGTTGTTTGATTCAGGCTGCGGTTCTTTAAAGGATGATGCGTTCTTTTTAGCTATAATTGACCTTAACATTTCCTCATTAACATTAATGATGTTTGATAATTTCTGCAGATAATGAGTCTGCTCAATTGGATCTGGAATTCGCGCTATCCATGCCAGAATTATTCCTGCTGCCTGCTTTTTGCCTTGGGCAGAATTCATGTCATGCTGTTTTGACACTGCATTAAAAACCCAATCCATAAGTTCAACTCTGGATTCTATTGCTTTTTGCCATTCTTCAGAAGACTTTTTAATAAGATCGTCTGGATCAACTCCTTCTGGCAAACTTATGACCGAGATTGACATGTCAGCGCGCCACGCGACCTCAAGACCACGCATAAGTGCGTCTTGGCCAGCTATGTCAGGATCAAATGCCAAAGCAATATTTTTAGTATATCTTTTTAATAATTGGATTTGCTCGCTCGTAAGCGCGGTTCCACTTGATGCAACTACATTTGTGACGCCTGCCTCATGGCTTGATATGCAATCCATGTTTCCTTCTACAACAACCGCGAGATCTTGCTTTCTGATCTCTTGCTTGGCGCGCGACAATCCATACAGAACACTGCTTTTGTGGTAAATAGATGTTTCTGGAGTGTTGATATACTTGCCACCAATATCCTCCTCATTTAATTTACGCGCTGTAAATCCTATAACACTGCCGTGAACATCTGTAATTGGAAACATTAAGCGATTGCGAAATCTGTCATACAATCCACCTCTGTCGTTTGCTGACGCTAATCCTGCTTTTACAATCTCCTGATCCAAGTATCCACGGCTATGAAGATATGTAGTTAAGCCTTCCCATGCATCTGGGCTAAAACCCAATTGCCAAGTACTTTGTGTTTCGCTTTTGACATTGCGCTTAGTTAAATACTCGCGAGCTTTATCCCCAGATTTTGC
This sequence comes from bacterium, assembly GCA_002687895.1. Lineage (GTDB taxonomy): Bacteria > Patescibacteriota > Patescibacteriia > UBA2169 > UBA2169 > UBA2169. The sequence continues at coordinate 5,665 of NZBL01000017.1, forward strand.
CTTGAGTAGTGCTTGATGATACCAGCTAGCTGATAATCGCAGCATATCTAATAATCTGGTACGCTCTGATTCTGCTTTTGGATCTTGGCGCTCAAGTTTGACGCCTGCACGCTTTGCCAGTAGCCGAAGAGCGTCCCTAAACTCTATGCCTTCTGTTTCTTTTATAAATCCAAACACATCTCCCCCTCGCGAGCAACCAAAACAATGCCAAATCTGCTTTACAGGGCTTACAATGAAAGAAGGAGTTTTTTCCTGATGAAACGGACATGGAGCTTTCCAGCTTGTGCCTGCTTTTTTTAAACTAGGCACATATTCGCGCACAAGTTCAACAATATCAACTTGCTCCCTAATTTGGTCAGTTATTTGCGACATAAAAATCAAATGGCGGAGAGGGAGGGATTCGAACCCTCGAGACCCTTTCAGGTCTACTTGCTTTCCAAGCAAGCGCACTAGGCCACTATGCGACCTCTCCATATTATAATAATTACTTCCTATATATATCTTTTCTATGCCTTACAGCAAGTATCAATAATACATTAATATTGCCTTGTTTGTCTACATCAAAAATTACCCTATAATCGCCTATGCGAAATCTGTACTCACCGCTTGATGCATGCGCCAGCTTATGCGCAAAAGACAAGGGATTATTTTGTTTTGAATAAAAATACAATTTATCAGTAATTCTCTTTCGCAATGGCATGTGTAGCTTATTAAGCTGGCTTATTGCATTTTTTGCATAAACGAGCTTATAAATCATAATCCAAGAGCCTTTAGTGCTTCTTTGTGAGTGTAAGTTTCACCTCTTTTTACTTGTTCTCTTGCTTCTTTAATGTCTTCTTCAAGATCCTTAAGAATTAAACGATCATCAGTAAGCGGCTTTACCTCAAACACAGGAGTGGCATGATGCATAACAATATAGCGCCTATTTTTCTTGCGTGCATCTTTCCAAAGCGATGTAATATTTTGGCGAAACTCCTTAATTCCAATTACTTGTGTAGTCATAATAAATTAAAATAATAATAAGTATACCTAAAGTGTACACTTATTATTTAAAATGTCAATTGTTATTTTTGTTCTGCTTCCGCAACTCGTTCAATTACTCCTACGACAGAATCCGGGGTCAATGACATGGAATCAATATCCTGTGTAGCTAGCCAAGCAGCGAACTCTGGATAATCACTAGGCGCTTGGCCGCATATTCCAACTTTTCTATTGTGCTTGCGAGCAATAATGATGAGGTCTGAAATCATTTTTTTAACTGCTGCGTCATTCTCATCATATATATGCGACACTAACTCACTGTCGCGATCAACGCCAAGTATAAGCTGTGTTAAATCATTTGATCCAATTGAGAATCCATCAAAAATTTTTGCAAATTCCTCTGCAAGAATTATGTTAGATGGAATCTCTGCCATTACATACACCTCTAGCCCATTTTCGCCTTGCCTTAAGCCATACTTTTGCATAACTGACAGTACTTTCTTACCCTCTTCAACTGTTCTGCAAAATGGAATCATAATTTTTATATTAGACAATCCCATTTCATCTCTAGCTTTGAGCATTGCGCGGCATTCCAAGCTAAAAGCCGCAACATAGTTTTCATCATAATACCGAGATGCTCCACGCCACCCAAGCATTGGATTATCTTCTTTTGGCTCATATTCTTTGCCGCCTATTAAGTTGGCATATTCATTGGTTTTGAAATCTGAAAGGCGGACAATCACGTCTTTTGGGTAAAAAGCAGCTCCAATACGGCCAACCCCTTGGGCTAATTTATCCACAAAAAACTGTGCTTTATCTTTGTAATCACTAGTTAACTCATCAATCTTTTGTTTCACGCTCTCATCCTTAATTGAAGCGTAATTGATCAAAGCCAAAGGATGAATTTGTATAAATGTATTAATGATAAATTCTTCGCGAGCTAAACCAACTCCTTTGTTTGGTATAAATGAATGATGAAAAGCTTTTTCAGGTGAAGCCAAGTTCATCATAATATTGGTTTTTGTTTTTGGAAGTTTGCGCAAATCATGCTTTGTAATGGTAAATTCTGCCTTGCCTTCATACACATATCCTATTTCCCCTTCTGCACAGCTGACTGTTGCCAATATGCCTGACTTCAAAACCTCTGTGCCTTTTTTAGTGCCAACAATCGCGGGAATCCCAAGCTCGCGCGAGACAATTGCCGCATGGCAAGTTCTGCCCCCAGCGTTTGTTACAATTCCAGAAGCCATTTTCATGATTGGCTCCCAGTCCGGATCAGTCATTTCTGTAGCAAGAATCTCTCCTTGCTTAAATTGGTTTAAACCAGATACGTCTTTTATAACACGAATCTTTCCAATGCCCAGTTTTGAGCCAACTGCCTGGCCTTGTGTTAATACCTTGCCCTTGGACTTGATGTGATATTCATTTAAAATATACGCGTCTTTTGAGGCTTGAACTGTTTCTGGCCTTGCCTGCACAATATATAATTTTTTATCATTTCCATCTTTTGCCCATTCAATATCCATTGGCCTTTTGTAGTGCTGTTCTATGATGATGCCCCAGCGCGCTAATTGCAGAATTTCTTGTTCACTCAAAACATGCTTGCGTTGATCCTCTTGAGTCACATCAACTGTCTTGGTTGGATCTGTTTCCCCTTGCGAATACAGCATTTTCACTTTCTTGGTGCCAAGAGATTTGCCAACTATTGGCTTTAACTTATCTAATAGCCGCGGCTTAAACACATAATATTCATCTGGGCTTACCTTGCCCTTTACAACAAGCTCTCCCAATCCCCAAGAGCCGTTGATTAGAATTACGTCTTTGAACCCTGATTCTGTGTCTAAAGTAAACATTACTCCAGCGGAGGCAAGATCAGAGCGAACCATCTTTTGCACGCCAACAGATAGTGACACTCCTTCGTGCTTGAATCCTTTATCCACTCTGTAGCTGATAGCTCTGTCCGTAAATAATGATGCCATGCACTTTTTAACTGATTCCAAAACTGCTTGCTCTCCTTTGATATTTAAAAATGATTCCTGCTGCCCAGCGAATGACGCATCAGGAAGATCTTCCGCAGTAGCAGATGACCGGACAGCTACGTCTACTGCCTTTGACTTGTATTGCTTTGATAATTGCAAGTATGCCTGTATAATTTCCTTTTTTAAATCCAAAGGCAAGGCAGCTGAAAGGATCGCGTACCGAATAGCAGCGCCCCTCTCTGCTAGTTGGCGCATGTTTGTTGTGTCTAAACCCAGGAGTTGACGCTCTATCTCATCATCTATTCCTGCTTTTTCTAAAAAATATTTATAACCCTCACTAGTCACTGCAAAACCATCAGGAACATTTACCTGACCACCAAGATTTTGCACCATCTCGCCTAAGCTTGCGTTCTTGCCTCCCACAAGAGGAACATCTTGGATGCTAAGTTCTTTGAATGTTTTTATGAATCTCATTTTATTTTGATATCACAATTTGTGATTTCAAGTTACACAGTATGAATCTTCAAAAGATTCAATGAGCCATGCGGGCCAGTTGGATGCCCAGAAGCAATTATAACTTTATCGCCTTTTTTGATTTTCAATTCTTTTTTGATGAGCTTGATACTTGCATCAATAAGATTATCTAAATTATCATATCGCTTCATATAATATGGAGAAACTCCCCATGATAATGACATTTGTCTGCGCGTAATTTCATTTTGCGTTAAAGCTATGATTGGAACTTCTGGCCTTTCTGATGATATTAAGCGCGCGCTTCTGCCTGAAGCTGACATTACTATAATTGCTTTAATTTCTTCATGGTCAACAATATCATCCGCAGTATGAGCTAAAATATTTGGAACTATAACTCTCTCTATTGGATGCGGCCGCATGTCATCATAATGCGATGATTCTGTTTCTAGTATAATATCCTTCATCATTTGGCATGTTTCAACTGGATATTTGCCAGTACTTGTTTCGCTTGAAAGCATTAAGCAGTCTGCATGGTCAATTACCGCGTTTGCCACGTCACTGACCTCTGCGCGAGTTGCTCTGGCGTTAATTGTCATGGATTCCAGCATCTGCGTTGCGACTATGACGGGCTTTGAGGCTTTTAGGCATTTTTCTATAAACTGCTTTTGCAGAATTGGGATTTCTTGTGTTGGAACTTCAATGCCCAAGTCTCCGCGAGCAACCATGATTGCATCGCTTGCCTCTAAAATTGCGTCAAAATTTTCCACTGCTTCAGCTCTTTCTATTTTCGCGATTATTTTTGGCTGATAATCACCTTTTTGCGGCTTGTCCTCCGGAGCCTTGGCGTAGGGGGGAAGCATATTCCTTAATTGACGAATATCTTTATCATCGCGCACAAATGACAAAGCAAGCCAATCAACTTTTTGCTTTATGCCGAACTCAACATCTTGCTTATCTTTTTCAGTCAACACAACATCAGGCAAATCTGATTCTGGAAGATTAATTCCGCGTCCTGATGTAAGCACATCCCCTTGCTCAACTTTCGCTATCACGGTTGAACCATGCACTTCAACTGCGCGCATGCGAACTAATCCGTCTTTAATAAGTATGACTTCTCCGGTTTTAACCATTTTTCCTAAAGGCTCTTGTGTTGGAATAGATACTAATCCTGCACGCTTATCTTTTATCTTATTCTGCTTTTCATAAACTAATGCGACTTTTTCGCCCCGCTTAACTGGTATGCCGTCTTCTGGAAGCTCGCCTAATCTAATGCGAGGACCTTGCAAATCCTGAATAATAGCAATTGGCCTATCCAGCTTTTTCGCGACTGATCTGATGTTTTTTATAAGCATTATGTGATGCTTATAACTGCCATGGGAAAAATTCAACCGAGCGCAATTCATGCCTGCTTTTACTAATTTTGTTAATGTTGCAACAGACTCTGTTGCAGGCCCAATTGTGCAGATAATTTTAGTACGTTTCATATATTCATTATATCATAAAATCATCCAAAGTGGTGGACCCGACGGGACTTGCACCCGCTACATCGGGTACCAACACCGATATGTTACTATATACAACACGGGCCCAAATTCTAGGTCCACCGGCATTTATTATATAACAGAAAAAGCCCCTCGTAAAAGGGACTTTTCTGGGTACCCGAATGGCCCATTTATGTACAAGCCATATCAGTGTTAAAATAAGTATAGCATGCTGAGAATATTTGTCAACACCCTATATTACATCATTCCCATGCCACCTGGCATTCCGCCGCCCATACCTGCGCCTGCCATTGCAGCGCCAGCTGCAGCATCTTCCTTTTCATTTGGAATATCTGTTATGACAGCCTCGGTAGTCAAGAACATGGATGCAATTGAAACCGCATTCTGAAGTGCTGACCTTGTAACCTTAGTAGGGTCTACAATTCCGGCAGAAATCATATCTTCGTATTGATTGGTTTGTGCGTTGTATCCAATATTACCAGATTGCTTTTTAACTTCTTCAGATACTACGCTTCCGTCACGCCCTGCGTTAAATGCGATTTGGCGAATTGGCTCTTCCAAAGCTCTGCGCACAATCTCTATACCAACTTTTTCATCAGCGTCCCCTGTGCGGATTTCATCAAGTGAACTCATTGCTCGCAATGCCGCAACTCCGCCGCCTGCAACAATTCCTTCATCAATAGCAGCTTTAGTTGCTTCCAAAGCATCCTCTATACGATGCTTTTTCTCTTCCATTTCAGTTTCAGTAGCAGCACCTACCTTGATGACTGCAACGCCCTTGCCTAATTTGCCTAATCGTTCATTAAGCTTTTCTTTGTCATAGTCTGAATCTGCTAAATCAAGCTGTTTCTTGATTTCCGCGATTCTAGAATCTATTGCTGTTTGATCTGCTTTACCCTCTACAATAGTAGTATTTTCCTTTTGCACAACTACCTTGCGAGCATGGCCAAGCATGTCTAATTCAGTATTTTCTAGCTTAAGTCCAACATCCTCGCTAATAACCTTTGCCCCAGTTAATACTGCAATATCTTCTAGCATTTCCTTTTTTCTGTCCCCAAATCCAGGGGATTTAATTGCCAAAGCGTTAAATGTACCGCGAATTTTATTAACTACCAAAGTTGCCAAAGCTTCGCCTTCCACATCTTCCGCGATTATTACAATTTCTTTCTTTCCTGATTGAGTTACTTTTTCCAAAACAGGAAGAATATCTTGAATAGATGAAATCTTTTTGTCAGTGATGAGGATGTATGGATCTTCCATTACAGCTTCTAATCTATCAGTATCTGTGATCATATAAGGTGATACATATCCTTTATCAAACTGCATTCCTTCTACTAATTCCAACTCCATTCCAAATGACTGAGACTGTTCTACTGTAATAGGTGCCTCATGCCCAACTTTTGCGATTGCTTGCGCAATCAATTGGCCAATTTCTTTGTCATTAGCAGAGATTGATGCAACTTGGGCTACATCTTGTTCGTTTGTTGGATCAATAGTTTTTGATTGTTCTTTTAAAGATTCAACAACTTTTTCGGTCGCGCTATCCATTCCTCGCTTTACGCCTAAAGGATTTGCTCCAGCAGTAATGTTCTTAATTCCTGCTCCTACCATTGCCTGCGCTAAAAGAGTGGCAGTGGTTGTTCCATCACCTGCTACATCATTGGTCTTGTTGGCAACTTCTTTTACCAGCTCTGCTCCCATGTTTTCCATTTTATCTTCCAAATCAACTTCTTTCGCAACTGTTACGCCGTCTTTTGTGATTGTTGGCGCGCCAAAACCCTTATCCAAAACAACATTGCGTCCTTTTGGGCCTAAGGTTACTTTTACCGCGTCTGCTAATTTGTCCACGCCTTTTCGCATTCCTTGGCGCGCTTCATCGTTAAATAGAATTTGTTTAGCCATAATATTATTCAATTATTCCCACAATATCTTCTTCTCCAACAACAAGGACTTCTTCTCCATCAACTTTTACCTCGTCTGCTGAATACTTTTTAAATACCACCTTGTCGCCGACCTTAACAGACAAAGGTGAAATTTCTCCGTTATCTAGTCTTTTACCAGGACCAGCTGCAATTACTTCGCCTTGTTCTGGCTTTTCTTTATCTACTGTATCTGGCAATACTATTCCGCTTGCAGTAACTTCTTCTTCTGCCAGCGGTTTCACAATTACTCTATCTCCTAATGGTTTAATATTCATATGTGTTGACCACGTCATCCTGATCCGCCAGCCGGCGGAGAAGGATCTCGTGAATACTTAATTAATAGATTTATAATTAAATTATCACTCTAAATTTGCGAGTGATAGCTTTGTTATGAAGTTGTATTATACAGAATCTAGGGTATATGTCAATACCCTAATTTTGCCTATTTTTAGATAAAAAAAGACCCAGAAACTTCATACGTGGGATCAAAGGCGCTAGCTGGGCTTTCCAGCTGTAAAGGGAGGTAGAAGTTTCTGGGACAAAGGGGTGGGGGCTCTGGTATGCCGATATACCAGTCAAATCATCAGAATACAGTACCCGAGGGGAGGGGGAGGGTTGATGATTTGATACTCAATAAGCGGCAGGAAAGAACAAATTGAGCAAGCCCCAAAGAACAAAAAATGAGAGCGGGAAGAAATCTTCAGCGAGGTGGTGTGGAAGAAGATCTCTTTACCCGAAAAGGGGAATCCGAATAGCTCTGAGTGGCCCCGCTCTCGTAATTATGTAATTTTCAAAGCCGCTTTGAACTGCCAAAAGTATAGCATTTGCCGAAAAAAAGTCAAAAAAAAGGACCCCGATGCAATATTTCTGCATCGAGGCCGTGAGAGCAGAACCCGTAGGTCTGCTCCTTACATTCTCCTATGATCAGTAGGAGCCCGTCCTGAAACTTCACACGCCGTCTACGCGACGTGCCGCAGTGGGACAGACACTGCACAACTTTTGGGCTCTGACCAAGAGCCACTATCTCTACCGCTGGTCAAGCGGTAGCTACCTCGTGAATCTCCCTGTTGGGAGCCGCGGCCCGAGGCAGAGGTATAACCGCGAAAAATGAACGAAGGGGAGGGTCAGCGCACATATGCGAGTGACCACTCCCCGATCGGCAATCATCACATGGTATCTGGGTTATCTGCCCAAGCCCAATGCTTGGGAATGGGTGGCAAGGAAACGCTTATTCCTAGGGAGGAGGGCGTTTCTGCATAAGTGTATTTGTCAAGAACCTTTTTCACTGTCTATGTTATTTTTACTTAATATTAGCCAAAATACAGCTAAATATGATATTCCAATCATCAAACCAGAATACAAAGACCACATATAATGATCAAACAAACCTAATACTGCAAATGGAATCAAGAACATCAAGCTAATGGATATTTCCTGTTTTTTCTTTGTTCCTAGATATACAAAATTCACAATAAATAATGCAAATACAATCACAAAAATCAATCCAATTATCCCTAATTCTGCCCAAATCAGCAAAAACATATTATGAACTGGTTGGTAAAAATATGCTGGCTTAGAATCATCAATATTTCTATGAACAGAAAGACCATAGCTCCCTATTCCAGTTCCAAGTATTCTATTTTTTTTGATTACTTCCCATCCTTGGGCTAATGACGCACCACGCTCCTGTGTTGACCGAACCTCTAGCCTGTTCTGCATGCTTACCCGCGTTGAAAGCTGTTCTGGAAACATATATCCAAATAAAACAACAACTAATATAAGGATTGCAGTCATCTTGATTGCCAATCTCCTGAACATTTTCTTTTTGATTGCCATTGCAATAAATATCCCAACTCCTGTGAGTGCCGCGAGCCAAGCTGATCTGGAAAATGTCGCAAGCAATCCAAATATAATAACTCCGAAGACTAGATAACGAATAGCGAACCGCATTCTTGTTGTTTGGTCGCTTTCCCCTCCTAACGCGACAACAAGCGACCGCGACTCATTCAGCAAAAGCATTAAAGATAAAACCAGCCATGCTCCTAAAATATTTGGATGAGGAAATGTTCCATACGCGCGCAGCCATCTAATTTCAACTGTCTCCACAACAGATACACCAAGATCTCGCGCGTCCTGCAAAGCTGTTCCTAGAATAGTTGAGCTTGGCACAACTTGCAAAAATGACTGCGAAATTCCAATCACAGCCTGAATAAATCCAGAAGCAATTATTGTCCATGCTAGGCTATTGAACGAAACAGCGCGCGAGCCAAGAACTAAAAATATTACTCCAGCCTCAACTAAAACAATCCAATGCTCCAAAGAAACGCTAGAATCACTTGACCATATTATTGATAATCCAGACCAAACCACTAAAATAGCAAACGCGCCTAAAGGAGTATATAATTTTTTGACAGAAATTTGAGGCTTTTTGTGCTTAAGAGCATGAGTGCCCTTTGCGATTAACGCGATCAAAATCAAAAACAATAAAACTTCTGTTGCGTACAAAGATTGAGTTCCATATTCCCAATAATCGCCATTGATTGATCCTTCAACTAAAATCAACCTTGCTTGCCAAGGGATAAGGAACACGAACACCAAAGTTCCGTATTTTATAATAAAATCAAATATGCGATAATGCCTTATCATATTTTTGTATAAATTCTTGTAAATGTTCAATTCTGCGGTCATTCACATGCATTTTTATCAAGCCATCTTGCACGCGAACGCGCGTATCTTTGTTCGCGAGAAGCATAATTTTTTTAGGCAGTTTTTTTAATTGAGCTACTTGCATTGGCCATGTAAAAAGCGCGAGTAGCCACTCTAGTATGATTCTAAATATAGGCCTATGACGCGCGACATAATTCGGATGCGCGCTAGTTTTTTGAGTATTAGGAAAATATTGCTTAAGCCATTCCCTGTTCGCGTTCCAAAACTTATTATAGTATCCCCCTGCATCATAGATCAAATAAAAGTTAGCTACCCAGTAGCCAAAATCAATATCTGCCTTGCCCATGCGCAGGCCCCCTATATTAAGATTGTCTTCATCAACAAAAAAGCTTAAGCAGATCTTATCATTATCACCGGGCATTCCAGGGCGGAGCTTTTTAAATCTTAAATACAAAAGACAAAATAATCGCACCCACCACGCTCCTCTTTTTTTGCAGATCATAACTAAATCAATATCACTGTAATATGTAGTATTATGAATTGCCAAAGAATTGCATGCTAGTATGGCCCTAACAAATGGAACGCGCGAAAGCACTTGTATAATCTCATGCGCAAAATCATATTTCTTTTTCGCAATCACATGCCTTGCATGGCGCCTGTCTAAAATATATTCTTTTTGGCGCAAATAAAAATAACCATTGCGAGAACGAATAGTTGATCTTAATAGCACGCCTTGGGAAATTACCTCTTGAATTTCGCGTAATGAATATTTCCTAATATCTTCCTTTGGAAGTAAGTGTAATAAATGCCTTTGAATTTCAACCAAGGTTAATGGATAATCAAAAACATCATAATATACAATAGCTCCGAAAATTGATTTTTCCAGTTGCGTGATCATATTACTATGATATCAAAAAACGCGACTTTTGCCACGTTTTCTCGGGTACAACTACAAAACTCTTTTCAAATACTGCCCAGTAAAGCTCTTTTTCTCTTTTGCCACATCTTGCGGAGTTCCTATTGCCACAATTTCTCCGCCTTTATCCCCTCCTTCTGGCCCAAGGTCTATAATCCAATCACAGCTCTTAATCACATCTAAATTATGCTCAATAATGAGGACTGTGTTACCTTTATCTACTAATTTATTTAGGACATGAAGCAAACGCTCCACATCTGCGAAATGCAATCCAGTTGTTGGCTCATCTAAGATATATAATGTACGCCCAGTTGCACGGCGAGATAATTCAGTTGCGAGCTTTATGCGTTGCGCTTCTCCGCCAGACAAAGTTGTTGCTTGCTGTCCAAGATGGATGTAGCCCAATCCAACCTCAAACAAAGTATCTAGCTTTGATTTTATGGCGGGAATATTTTTAAAAAAGTCTTTTGCCTCTTCCACAGTCATGGCAAGGATGTCCGCAATTGTTTTTTCTTTGTAATGAATTTCTAAAATTTCGCGGCTATAGCGCGCGCCTTTGCATTCTTCGCAATCCACGTAAACATCTGGCAAAAAGTTCATTTCTATGCGCTTGACTCCATCGCCTTCGCAAGCCTCGCATCTTCCGCCTTTTACGTTAAAGCTGAACCTGCCAGCTTTGTATCCTCTAATTTTCGCTTCTGGAACTTGGGTGAACAAATCGCGGATTGGAGTGAATAAGCCAGTATATGTGGCAGGATTTGATCTGGGTGTTCTGCCAATTGGAGACTGGTCAATATCAATTACCTTATCTATATGATCTAATCCATTTATTGCCCTGTGCTCGCCTGCATGGTCTTTTGCCCTGTAAAAATGCTGAAGCAAGTACTTTGCCAAGATATCTGTCATTAAGGTTGATTTTCCAGAGCCGGAAACTCCTGTAATCGCGACCAAGCGAGCCAAAGGAATATCAACATCAACTGATTTTAAGTTGAACTCATTTGCCCCTAATATTGATATGGCTTTTCTATTTCCTTTGCGGTATTTTTTAGGAGATTTAATTGATTCTTTTCCAGAAAGATATTTTCCAGTAATTGATTTTGTGGATTTTTTAATCTGAACAGGAGTTCCTTGGGCCACGATTTCTCCGCCATGCTTGCCAGCTCCAGGCCCTATATCAACAACCCAGTCTGCGCTGTTGATTGTTTCTTCATCATGCTCAACTACAATTACTGTATTGCCTAAATCGCGCAAAGCTTTGAGCGTTGTGATAAGACGAGAATTGTCGCGCTGATGCAATCCAATTGAAGGCTCATCAAGCACATAAAGCACGCCAGTAAGCGCTGATCCGATTTGGGTTGCCAAACGGATACGTTGCGCCTCTCCTCCAGATAAAGTATGCGCTGCTCTTCCTAATGTAAGATAATTCAACCCAACATTCTGCAAAAACAAAAGTCTTGATACAATTTCCTTAAGCACAAGCTTGGCAATCTTCATTTGCGATTCACTTAAAATATCTTTGCTTGATGAAAGCTTTTTAAAATAATCCAAAGAATCGTCTATGGAGTCGCTAGTTACATCTGAAATGCTTTTTTCCGCAATGCTCACGCTAAGCGCTTCTGGCTTTAGCCTCTTTCCGGAACAAGCAGGGCAAAGCTTGATTCTCATGTAAGATTCTATTTCCCTGCGAATATAATCTGAATCAGTATCTTTGTATCTTCGCATTAAGTTCGCTACAACCCCTTCAAAAATAGTTTCAAATTCTTTTACTTTTCCCTCGGTTTCTGGATTGCTTACCCTGTAGTTCGCGCTTCCAGTTCCATAAAGCACTGTATTAATCTCTTTTTTAGATAAATCTTTTACAGGATCATGTATTGAATATCCATTAGCTTTTGCAACTGCTTCTAAGATGCGGAAATACCATCCTTGGAAAGATGCTGATCTTGACCAAGGCCTAATTGCTCCCTCTGCAATTGAAAGCTTTTTATTGGGTATAACCAGATCTGGATCAACTTCTAATTTAGTTCCTAATCCATCGCATTCTGCGCAAGCTCCATGCGGGGAATTAAATGAAAAATTTCGCGGCTCAAGAAGTGGAAGATTAATTCCGCAGTCAGCGCAAGCCAAATGTTCTGAATACAAAGTATCATTATCTGTATCTACTTCATTAATGATAACAAGCCCATCTCCAAGCTCTAAGGCGGTTTCCAAGGAATCAGCCATGCGCGATCTATCGTCCGCGCTTGGTTTTGCTTTTACAACTAATCTATCTACCACAACTTCTATTGTATGTTTTTTCTGCTTATCCAGCTTTTTATCTTGGGCTTCATCCAAACTGATAACTTCCCCATCTAATCTCACGCGCGCGTATCCAGCGCGAATAAGCTCTGTGAACACATGCTGATGCTCTCCTTTTTGATCCCGAATCACTGGAGACAAAATTAAAATTTTAGTTTCATTTGCAAGCTTTTGAATCTGCTTAATAATCTGCTGCTTGCTTTGCTTGGAAATTATTTTTCCGCATTTTGGGCAGTGCGGGGTTCCAACTCTTGCGTACAATACGCGCAAATAATCATAAATCTCTGTAACAGTTCCAACAGTAGAGCGAGGATTATGTGAAGTGGATTTTTGGTCTATTGAAATTGCAGGCGAAAGCCCGTCTATGCGCTCTACATCTGGCTTATCCATTAAACCCAAAAACTGCCTAGCATAGGCAGATAAAGATTCCACATATCTCCGCTGTCCCTCGGCATAGATGGTATCAAATGCCAAAGATGATTTTCCTGAACCTGAAAGACCAGTTATTACAATCAACTGATTGCGCGGAAGATCTAAAGAAATATTTTTTAAATTGTGTACTCTAGCTCCTTTTACAGATATAGCATCTGCTGTTGTTTTTTTGGGCATAGAATTTAAAACAATACGAAACAGTATACATTAAATTTAGGATTTGATCAAGTTTAAAGAGCATCTTAACAATATTGCAAAACCCGCCTATACTACTCACATGGCTAAAACTCTAGAAAATCAGCTTAAATCACTTCCCCAATCTTCTGGTGTATACTTTTTCAAGGATAAAAAAGGGGTGATTTTGTATATTGGAAAAGCAAACAAACTGCGCGATCGCGTACGGTCATATTTTGTTTCGTCTAACGACCTGTCTCATTCCAAGCAAATCATGGTAACTAAAATTGATTCAATTGATACTATTATGACATCAAACGAATCAGAGGCTTTGATTTTAGAATCTATTCACATTAAAAAACATAAGCCGCATTTTAATGTAGCCTTAAAAGATGACAAAAGCTTTAACTTTATAAAAGTTGATTATCAATATGCTCGGCCAGTGGTTGCGACTGTACGCAGGCCTGAACTAGATCGCGGAAGATCCAAAGCCAGATATTTTGGTCCATATACTACAGGCACAAACATCCAAGAGACATTGAGATTCTTGCGTCGCATTTTCCCATACCGCAAAAAATCTAATGAGCCAACACAATTTGAAGATGATCTACTGCACAAAAGAACTCTTGGCCCAATTCCAGAAACTGACCAAGAATACAAAATAATGATCAAGCGATTAATGCGCGTACTAGATGGACATAGCGATGATGTTATTAAAGATCTGAAATTGAGAATGAGCGATCTTAGCAGAGCCAAGAATTACGAAAAAGCAGGCGCTGTGCGTGATCAAATCAAACAACTTGAGATAATGCAGTCCAGACAAAAAATAATGTCAGTTAAAGGCGAATCCCAAGATGTGATAAGTATTTACAAAAATGACAATTCAGCCGCTGTAAATGTATTTGTAATTCGCGCGGGCAAGCTTATGAATAAATTAAACTTTATCTTGCAAAATGTAGATGATGAATCCATGACAACGCTCTTGGATGCATTTTTGACGCAGTACTATTCAGAAGTAAGTCATCCTCCACATGAGCTAATATTGCCTGTGCGCACTAGTTTGACGCAAAGTGATCTTCACGCGATTGCGGGTAACCGCATCAATAGAAATATAAAAATCACTATTCCAAACCACGGCAAAAAACGAGAACTTATCAAGCTTGGAGAAGAAAACGCAAAAGAGCACTTAGAAAGATCACTAGTTTCGTGGGAGAAAGATGATCAAACAAAAACACTCAAAGACCTGCAAAAAGCTCTTAAGCTCAAATCCCCTATCAAGCGCATTGAGGGATATGATATCTCCAATATCCAAGGTAATCTTTCAGTCGGCTCAATGGTTGTATTTACTAATGGCAAACCAGATAACAGCGAATATCGCAAATTTAAAATAAAAACAGTTAAGGGTGCTGATGATTTTGCATCGCTTGCTGAAGTATTAAAACGAAGATTTACTCCAACTGACAGCAAGCGCAAAAAGAAATGGCCAAATCCAGATTTAGTTTTGCTTGATGGCGGCAAAGGACAGTTATCTACAGTGATCAACGCTCTTCCTAATAGTAAGCCAATCAATTTTGATCATATTATTGCGATTGCCAAGCGTGAAGAAGAAATATTCCAAGGTAGGTCGCTTAAAAAAATTAATCTTGACCCTAACTCTGATGCCTCTCGCCTGCTGCAGCGAATTAGGGACGAGGCGCACAGGTTCGCGCAAAAGTATTATCATGCTAGGCACGCAAAAGCAGACACAAAATCTGTTCTAGATGAAATTCCAGGCATTGGGCCAAAAACTAGGAAACAATTGATCCAAAAATTCGGATCAGTTGCAGGTATCCGAATAGCTGCAAAAGATGATATAATCAAATTAATAGGAATTGCTAAGGCAGATCGCTTGCTAGAAAACCTATAATATGCAAAAAACAAAAGCAGAAAAGAGAGAACAAAAAAAGCGCAATATGCGCAAAATGAAAGTACAAGGAGCTAGTGTTAAAAAACTTCGCAAACTGCAAACTAAACAGTCGTAACTTGTCTTACAATGTCGTAAATATCAGCTGACTTATCAACCGCGAAAATCTCTGGAATATATTTCGCAATAGCGCTTGAGAAGTTGTCATTAATATCAACATCATCAAACTGCGCTAATGCGTGCTCAAGATATAATATTGATTCCGCAGCTTGGCTGAATCCAAGTGGAATATCAAGATTCCCATGCCAGCCATATTCCAACAGCTCCCAAATAAGATCTGAAACAGGAGCTTTTTTAGATTTTGGAACAGATATGCCAGCTCCAAAATATCTATGTTCGCGCTGAATATTATTATAGTGGTTATGCAGCAAAACTTTTGCCGCAAGCTCTGGCTCTTGATTTAACAATGCATATAGCATTGCAATAAACTGCTTTCTTTCATCTGGCTCCAGAATGCCAGTGCCAAGCAGATGATTCATAATAACTGTATTTTTTTCCGCGATTTGAATATCACGAATATTTGGGCGCAGAATAAATACCCCGCTAACTCCGTATTGATGCACCATTGCTTCTAACACATATCTAGATACGTATTTTTTCGCGATTCCAGGCTTTACTCCTCTTTGGGTTGTCTCTTTCATATTAGGATGATTCTGCCAAATCTGGGTTAAAACATTTTGGCTAGTGTATTCCCACAGCACTTCTGGTATGCTGATTTTTGCCTTGTCCTCGTAATGCGATTGCAAAATTTCCGCTCTTCCCGCGACTTGGGTTAAATCAGTCAGCATTAACGCTCTTTGCTCAAACTCATTAAATATACTTTCCCATAATCCTATTTCATGATCTGAAACTTGGGGAGCATACCAATTATACAGCCATTCAATTGTTGAAACGCTTTGCGACAAAGACATAATTGCTTTTGGGTTGTTTATTGTGATAAGAACTCTGCGGCCGTCTTCAAGAATGGCCTTATGGGTCTGGCTAACAAGATTTGCGCGATATTGCTCTGCATCTATATGAGTAATTTCCTTTTCAATATTTCTTCCAAGCTCTACTCGTAATATGCTTTTTACTTTTTTCTGGCTTAGTTCAGAAGCATGGGATTCATTGTTCAATAATGCTGTTTGATATTGTATTGGAATAATATCGCTTCTGCTTGCTACAATTTTTCCAGCTTCCACAAATCCAGGGCCTAATTCAACCAAAAGACTAGCCAAAGACTGTGCATCTCCTAAAGAGCCAATAGTTTCTTTATGTCTCCTAAATCGCGAAAACGGCAATAAATGAACCAAATTATGATCATGCAGAAAATCAGAAAACCCTTGATCTGCTATTTTAGATGCTGCTTGTTTTAATTGCTGTTTTTTGACTTCTTTTATCATGTAATTATTATAGCACTACCATTCATCCTCATCAAAAAATTGCACATGCTCATCATTTAGTTCTGATAGAAAACGCGAGGGAATATTGCCCACAATAGAGCCATGCAATGCGCGCTGGCGAGTATGAATTAAGTATAATCTATCCATTGCGCGCGTAATTCCTACATAGCAAAGTCTGCGCTCTTCTTCTAATTCCTGCGGATCAATTATGCTATTAGAATGAGGCAATAAACCTTCCTCTAATCCCACCAAAAACACAGTTTCAAATTCCAAACCTTTTGCCGCGTGCAAAGTCATGAGTGTAAGCGCTTGTCCTGCTTCTGGATCATATGAATCAATGTCTGTGATTAATGATACTTCTTCTAAAAACGCTTCAAGCCCTTGCAATCCTTTTATAGCTTCAAACTTTTTTGCTACATTTTTTAGTTCTTCAATATTTTCTATCCGCTCCTCGCCTTCCTCTGCTTGGGCTTTTAGATAATCAAGATATCCAGAACGTGCTAAAAGCAGATCAATTATTTCTGTTACTGATAATTCATCAATTGATTGCCGCGCCCTGTCAAATACCAATGCGAATTGCTTTATAGCTTGCGCACGCTGGCTAGATAAACTATCCAGATCTTCTATACCTAGCATGGTTAAAAGTATGGATTGATTTTTAGCGCGCGCTAACCCTTGCACCGCGGATAATGATCGCTCCCCTATGCCGCGGCTTGGTTCGTTTATGACGCGAGCAAGGCTGACTGAATCATTTGGATTTAACAAAAACCGCAAATAAGCCAATGTATCTTTTATTTCTTTTCTTTCGTAAAATCTTATTCCTCCAATTAAGCGATATGGCACCCCATACTTAAGAAGGACTTCCTCTAAAGCGCGGGACTGCGCGTTTGTGCGGTACAGCACTGCAAAATTATTCCAATTAATTTTCTGCTGGCCAATGTCATATGGAACTTTGCTTGGTTTGCGGCTAACTGAATCCACGTGCTTTGAACCCTTACCTTTACCCATTGTCCCCATTATCTTATCAAGAATTCCAGTGCCTTCTGATTCTGCTTCATAATCATAAGTAATTTCTTCGCTAGATTCTACCTCATGCTTTAAATCCGCATGGTTTGAGCTTTGAACTTCTTCAATACCTGAAATTTTTTCCAAAACCTTTTCTGCTTCCCGAACTTCATCAGAAACCTGCAATACTTCTGGCACATGTTCTCCGGATTTTTCTGTCCAAAGCTTTTTCTTTATTTGACCAGAATTGCCAGCTATTATGCTGTTTCCTAATTCCACGATTGGAACTGTTGAACGGTAATTTTGCTCAAGACGGATTACTAAGGCTCCTTTAAAATCCTGTTCAAATTCTAAAATATTGCGAATAGTAGCTCCTCTCCATGAGTAAATCCCTTGCCAGTCATCCCCTACAACAAATAGATTCTGGCGCTTTCCTGCAAGCATGCGAGCCCATTCATATTGCACATGATTTGTGTCTTGATATTCGTCAATCATAATATAATGCCACATGTCTTGATATTTCTTAAGCACATCTGGGTGTTTCCTAAATAATATGACGCATTGCATAAGTAAATCATCAAAATCCATTGCATGATTTTGTTTAAGATAATTTTGATATGATGAATATAATCTACTAGCAATCTTCTCCACAGGTCCGCGCGCTTCAGGTTCAAATTCTTCAGGTGACAATAATTCGTTCTTGGCACGACTTATCATGCCCAAAACAGTACTTGGATTTACATCTTTTGGAGAAACTCCCTCGCGGCGCATCACATCCCGCATGCTTGCCTTTTGATCTGCAGTATCATAAATCACAAATGAGCGTTTGTAGCCAATCTTTCCAGTATCCTCGCGCAAAATACGCACGCAAATTGAGTGGAATGTTCCTAAAGCTGGAGATGATCCAAATCCGCGCCAAGTAACCCAAGCTTTTGGATTTTGACGCAGCAAGGTCGCAGCTCTTTGGCGAAGCTCTGCCGCTGCTTTGTTGGTAAATGTTACCGCCAAAATCTGATGCGGTAAAACACCCTTTTCAGCTATCAAATATGCAATGCGGTGTGTGAGCGTTTTTGTTTTACCACTTCCAGCTCCAGCTAAAATCAAAACAGGGCCTTGGGTAGCTTGCACAGCCTGAATTTGCTTATCATTTAGTTCATGAAATAGATTTGACATGAACTATAGTATAACGCTTATTAATTATATAGCCAAATACAATACTTGACACTAATTTTACATGTGCTATACTTTACTTTAATAAAGTACTTTATCCAACTAAAGTACTAATATTAGCCAAAACTATGTCTAAATGGGATAACAAATTAACTAAAGATCTAATTGCCGCAATACTTGAATTAAAGAATGAAAAAGAGGCAAAAAAGTTTTTTCGAGATCTGCTCACAGAGCCAGAACTTATTGAATTTGGCAAACGCTGGCAAGCAGCGCAAATGCTAAATAATAAGGTTCCCTACTCTGAAATTGTAGAAAAAACAGGTTTAAGTTCAACCACGGTTGCGCGTATTTCTAAGTGGTTAAATAAAGGCATGGGTGGATACAAACTTATGCTTACGCGTATTTCTCATCATCACAACCATTCTTTTGAGAAGAGGTTGTCTTGATAGTGTTATAAATTAACTATTTACAGAACCCCTTCTAAAAAGAGAGGGGGTTCTTTTCACTTAACAATATGAGGACATCATGTCTAGCCAGAAGCAAGAAGAACAGATCACGAGCAACGAAGAGAAGATTCATCGACTGCAGAAGGAGCTTGATGCTGTCAGAGAACAATTAGAACAGCTACAAAGGTTCCGATTTGAAGTTGAATATGACGAATTGGTTAGAGATCAACCAAGGAGGATCAAAAGAGCAGGATCTGATCCATGTGACGGTCACTAGAAACTAAACAAAATAAAGGAGCGCGATCATGGAACAACTTGTGCAGTTTTTTACCGAAGGCATTACTCAGGAAGATATGGGTTTGGTTGGCACTGAGATTGAGACCCAATTCATTACCGATGAATCATGCGTGTCTCAAACCTATAAACCAATTACTCCACACCAATCCCAGGGAATATTCTGGTATCTCGTGGAAAAACTAGGTTGGTGCATTGCAGACCGAAAGAATATGCTCATTACAGAGCTACGTGATAGTGTAGGAAACGCCATACGCTATGAGCTGGGTCGGCATAACATAGAAATTGCCACAATACCTCATAAGCGAGAACACCTTATGCGACATGTGGATGGCTTGCTTAATCAATTACGAACTGCTGCATGGAAAGGTGTACGAGCAATACCATGGCACAAACCAATCCTTAGCACTAGCGAAGATCTCTTGGTTGTGCCAGACGAACGAGATGAAATCTGGGTGCAGCGTGATGGGCGCAATGTGCTGTTATCTTTATTTAAACCTGATTCCGTATCGTGATAGCAGTGTATCAGGAGTTTTAGTTGAGATTAATAAAAAAGAACTTGAACTGTTAAAAAAGCGTGAACCTGGTTATAACCGTATTGATGTTACTTCTAGAATATACCCAAAACCCAACCAAAAAGTTATCTCGTTTATTGGACCAAATAATAACTACCCTGATTTACAAATTCTGCAATCATACATTAATACCCGTACTACATACCTTTCTAAAAAAGAACAAAAACAATGGCTTAGTAACACAATCATAAAAAACAAAATTAAGAATGATAATCAAAATCCTGAATACAGTAATGCATCGACTATTTGACAATCCAGCAAACAAATTGATACCATAAACTATATGAACACAACCACAGTAAAAACAAAAATTAGAAAAATTGAATCAGAACTCTCATTACTTAAAAGAACATTATTGCGAGAGCCAAATTTTGATATTGATGAAAAAAATTGGAAAAAAATAGAGCCAACTGTCCGACAAATACGAAAATCAAATGTCGCAGCACATAAACAAAAATAACAACATATTTCTGGATACAAGTATTATAATAGCCGCTCTTCTTTCTTCACAAGGCGGCTCTTTTTATATTATCATGCAACTTCATGATGAGTATCAAATTGTGATTAATGAATATGTTCTAAAAGAGGCCCTTGATGTGATTAATAATAAATTCTCTATGGACAAGGAATTACTCAATACGCTATTTTCACTGCTTACTATAGCGCACATAGAAATACTCAAAGACCAGAAAAATCAACATACTTATCTACAAAAAACATTATCAATCAAGAAAACGCGCCAATTCTACTATCCGCGCTAAAATATTGTGAGTATCTCATAACATTAGACAAACACTTCATTTATGAAAATGTCAAAAAATATGCGCTACAAAAACAAACCAATATAATGACACCAAAAAAATTTATCTCTTTACATAGAAAAAACAATATTTAATTTAGAACCTCATTTGACAACACCGCCTATTTCTGCTAGTATAGTCTCATTCATGTTTTTACCAATTCTTCAAGTTATATTCGCAGTTTTGTTAGTTACCGCAATCATAATGCAGCAAAAAGGCACAGGCCTTGGAGCTGCGTTCGGCGGAGGCGGCAATAATTATAGATCTCAAAAGCGTGGCGGAGAAAAAGTACTTCATATAGCCACAATTGTATTTGCACTCATCTTCTTTGGTCTGCTTATAGCGGACATCTTCATTGTGTAATCCGCGTACATACTGCATCGTGCGCAGGATCACCTTATTATGATCCATATTTCTCTTTGGACGAAGTTTACAGACTTATTACAAAAAAAATTCAAAAAGCTTTCAAGAAAGTCGCATTTTTCTTTGACCCAAAAACAGGACCAAGATTTTGTATTTGATGTTATTAAAACCAAGCATCTTCCAAGCTTAAAACAGCTAAAGTACATTGGAAAATTCTATAATGATACAGAAGTATTGCTTACTAGGGCTTCATTTTTTATAATGCTTGTTTCCAGCATAGTGCTAGGCGTAATATTATATCAAAACTATGTCGTAGAGCAGCCTTCTATAGGGGGCGAATATGTGGAAGCTGTAATAGGCGCGCCTACATATATTAATCCGTTGTTCGCGCAGACAAATGACATTGATCAGGATATTTCCCGCTTAATTTTTTCCAGCCTAATGAAGCTGAATGAAAACGGACAGCTTGTGCCTGATTTAGCCCAATCATACGAAATCGATGAAGCTCAAACCACATATACTTTTACATTAAAGCAAAACATAATGTGGCATGATGGCGAGGCTCTGGATTCCAACGATGTTCTGTTTACAGTAGAAAGCATTCAAGACCAGGATTTTAAAAGCCCGTTGTATGTAACATTTAGAAACGTGCAGATCCGCGCTAGTGATGAGCGCACAATAGTATTTACTTTAGCAGAGCCTTTTGCGCCTTTTCTTTCTGTTATGACATTTGGAATTCTTCCAGAAAGGCATTGGTCTGATATAGAGCCAAGCCACGCTATATTAGCAGAACTCAATTTAAAGCCTATTGGATCTGGCCCCTATAAATTCAAATCTTTAACTAAAGATAAAAAAGGAAATATCAAAGAATACAAACTTGAGCGATTTGATAAATATTATGAAGAAGGGCCTTTTGTTAAAAAAATATCCTTAAGATTTTTCAGCACTTTCCAAGAAGCTCAATCAGCTTTTATTGACGGCAATGTGGATGGAATAGGGTTCTTGCCCCAATACCAGCAAAATGAGGTGGAGGGCCATATAGATGAGCATAAATTTTCCCTTCCCCAATACACAGCTCTCTTTTTTAATCAGGCAAGCAACCCGGTTCTTGCGGACAAAAATGTCAGGTTAGCCTTATCGCTTGCAACAAGCAAATATGAAATTATTGATACTGCTTTTGGAGGAGACGCAATACCAGTTGATGCCCCAATTTTAGCGGGAATGATCGGGCATACAGAATCATTAAACACAACATTGTTTGATCCAGCGCTCGCGGCAAAAATTTTAGATGACGCAGGATGGAAGCGCGTATATAATGAATCAAAAGAAGATGAACAATCTGTTCCAGTAACTAGCGGAAACAGCGCTTTAGGACTTAACGACCAGCAGGCAAAAACATATACAAGGGAAAAAACAATAAACAAAGAAGAAAAAAACGAACTAACAACCCTTGAATTAAACTTAACCACCATCCAAAGGGATGAAATGATACAAGTTGCGCAAACCCTTAAAAACCTATGGCAGACCATAGGCGTAAAAGTAAATCTGCAGATTGTTGAAATAGGAAAAATACAAAAAGACGCCATTAATCCACGAGCATACGAAATTCTATTGTTTGGCCAGATTTTAGGGCGAGACCCAGATCCATACCCTTTCTGGCACTCATCCCAGTCCAATAATCCAGGATTAAATCTTTCTTTGTACTCCAACAAGGAAGTTGACGAGCTTTTAGAAGACGCGCGCAGAACTTCCAACACAGAGGACAGGGAAGAAAAATATATTGAGTTCCAGCAAAAATTATTAGAGGATATTCCAGCTATTTTCCTATACAGCCTTCAATATACTTATTTGACTCCAAAAAATATAAAAGGAATCGCCACACAGCGAATTAATCATCCTTCAGACAGGTTCAGCAACACCACATCTTGGTTTATAAAAACTAAAAAAAGATTAAACTTTAATTTATAACTAAAACATATGCCAAAACAAACCAAAAGAAAATCTAAATCAGACAATCAGTCAATTAGAGACAACATATCTTCAATTGGGGATGCCATAAAAGACGCAGCAAGCGTCCCAACTGAAGTTGGCCACGCAGTTCAGGAAGAAATGAGCGACTTTATGCGCAGAGCCACCAACCCTTTAAGGGCTGAATTCAGGCCAAAAGACCTTTTGCAAGTGATAATTGGCGCGTCAATCTTGGCTGTGCCAGTAGGCTTTACAGAAGAAACATGGCGCTTGGCCCATGAGCTGCCCATGCGCAATATACTTATTTTAAGCGCGGTTTCAATAATATTTATTGGATCATTTGTATATTACAACTATTATCGCAAAAACTTTAAAAGGCATTGGTCTGAATACGCTAAACGAGTGCTTTCAACCTATCTATTCTCTTTGGGAGTGGTAGCTGGCTTTCTGACATTGATCGGAGTAGCGCAATGGGATATTGACACAATGCTAGCTCTTAAACGAGTCATCTTAGTCAGCTTTCCCGCTTCAATGAGCGCTGTGGTTGCTGATACTATTAAATAATTTATGACACCAAATACATCTAGAACTTACAACAAACAGCGCCCAGCGCGTCCAAAATCTGCTAATTCATCTGGCAGACGACCTCAAAAAAGCGGTTTTAAAAAGCGTCCAATTCGCGGTGGCCGAAGTTCAAGACCGCAAGGACAGCAGAATAAGCTTAAGATCATTCCTTTAGGCGGATTAGAAGAGGTCGGCAAAAACATGACTATTTTTGAATATGGCAATGATATTGTGATTTTAGATATGGGCCTATTGTTCCCTTCCGAAGACCAGCATGGTGTTGATTACATTATTCCAAATATCTCTTACCTAAAAGGCAAAGAAAAAAATGTTAAAGCAGTAATATTTTCGCATGGGCATTTAGACCATATTGGAGCTGCTCCAATTCTTTTAGAAAAACTCAGCTACCCTACCATACTCGGCAGGCCAATGACTTTGGCAATGGTAAAGCACCGCCAAGAGGACTATATACCAAACTCAACCAACAGGTTAAAAACTATTACAATAAAAAACCTTAAAGATAAGTTCAGCTTTGGGGCTTTTAAAATTAAATTCTTCCAAGTTGACCACTCTATCATGGACGCAGTTGGCGTTATATTGGAAACTCCAGAAGGAACAGTGATTCACCCCGGAGACTGGACTTTAGAAAAAAATTCTAAAACCGGTCATCCAGTTGTGGACTACAGGCCTCTTGCGCGGCTTAAGCGCCCTACTATATTGATGCTGGAAAGCTTAGGGGCCACAGATGTGCGTAAAAGCGCAACACAAGAAGAGATGAAGCACAATTTAACAACCTTGATTAGTCAGGCTTTGGGAAGAATTGTTATTGGAACTTTCGCGTCCCAAATTGAGCGCATTGCTTGGATTATCCAGGCTGCAGAGCAATCCAACAAAAAAGTCGCTTTAGACGGATATAGCATGAAAATGAATATAGAAATAGCAAGCAAACTTGGATATGTTAAGGCAAAAAAAGGCACTTTGATTAAGATCAACCAAATTGATGATTATCCTGACAACAAAATTATTGTAATAGCTACAGGCGCGCAAGGCGAAGGCAATGCCGTGCTTTCGCGCATTATTACGGGCAGCCATAAATCAGTTAAGCTTAAAAAGAAAGATACTGTTATACTTTCTTCATCTATTATTCCTGGCAATGAAAATACAATTCAAAAGCTTAAAGATGAGTTGTACCGCCAATCAGATAATGTAATTCACGGCCAGATCATGGATATCCATGTTTCAGGGCACGGCAACAAAGATGATATTGAATATATATTAAAAACCATTAAGCCAGATTATTTTATTCCAGTTTACGGGTGGCACTATATGCTTCGCGAGGCAGCAAAGCTTGCCAGGGATTTAAAATTTAATGAAAACAGGGTTCTAGTTCTTGATAATGGACAAATTGCTGAATTTGACAAATCCGGAGGCAAAGCGACTGAAAACAAAGCAGACACAAGCCATGTGTTTGTGGATGGATTAGGCATTGGCGATGTTGGTAATATTGTTTTAAAAGATAGGCAGGTTATGGCAGCTGATGGCATGGTGGGGGTGGTTGTGCAGGTTAATACTAAAACAAGGAAAGTGATTAATAATCCAGATATTATTACACGCGGATTTATTCATATTAAAACATCGGAAAAACTGATGCAGGCTATCCGCAATCATGTTAAAAAGAAGACTGAACAGATTGTAGCTAAAAAAATGCCAAAAAAGAGCGAAGAATGGGGCGCTATTCGCGCAGAAATTAGGGATGATCTTGGAAAATTCCTTTTCAAAGAAACGCAAAGAGAGCCAATGATAATGCCAGTTGTGTTGAAAGTATAACCAATAAATAGCTTAAAAGATTCTGTGTAATGGCAGAATCTTTTATTTTATGCTAGCATTGTTGTATATGAATAATCTCATCTTCTCTGGCATGCAACCAACTGGCTCATTGCACTTAGGAAACTATTTAGGCGCTTTAAAACAATGGGTTGAGCTGCAAGAACAGCATGATTCTATTTTTTGCATTGTTGATTACCATGCTTTGACAATTGATTATAGCCCAAAAGATCTGCCTAACCGAATAACTGAGCTTGCTTTAGATTATTTATCTGCTGGAGTTGATCCAGAAAAATCAATTGTATTTGTTCAGTCCCAAATTCCAGAACATACTGAACTGGCTTGGATTTTTAATAGCATTACTCCAATGGGTGAATTAGAGCGTATGACCCAATTTAAGGAAAAAAGCGAACAACATAAACAGAATATCAATGCAGGATTATTTACCTACCCCATTCTACAGGCAGCTGACATTTTGCTGTATAAAGCAGACAGAGTTCCTGTTGGAGAAGACCAGGTTCAGCATGTTGAACTTACTCGGGACATTGCTAAAAAGTTTAATAAAACTTTTGGCAAAACATTTCCAGAAACAAAAGTTATATTAACTAAAACTGCGCGCATCATGTCTTTGGTTGATCCAGAGAAGAAGATGTCAAAATCTTTGGGTGAGAAGCATTATATTGCTTTGTCTGATTCTCCTGACGCAATAAAAAAGAAAGTTCGCTCCGCGGTTACAGACACGCATGGCGGTTCAAAGTCAGCTGGTGTAACTAATTTGTTTGATATTTTAGAAGCTTTAAACGGCGATGACATGGTTTCTGAACTAAAAGACCAGCACAAAAAAGGCAAGCTACCGTATAAAGATTTAAAAGATATTGTTGCAAATACTATTATAAGCCATTTAAAGCCTATTCAAGAACGCAGGCGCGAACTTGAGGAACAAAGAGAAGAGATTGGCGAAATTTTGATTGAAGGCGCAGAACGCGCGCAAGAAATTGCTCAAAAAACCATGGAAGAGGTTCGCGAGAAAGTAGGAGTACGATAAATTTAAGGTATTATAAAAGGCTACGATTGATCGCGGCCTTTTATTTTATTCTATTTTTGAATCAAATCTAATAATTCATCTCGTTTTTCTTCCATCAATTTTTTATCATCCAATGCCTCCACATTCAAGCGAACCACTGGTTCGGTATTTGATTTGCGAACGTTCGCGTGCCAATTGTCTGCAATGATTGATACTCCATCCATTTCATCAGTTTCAAAATCTTTTGAATAATACTCTTTTATATTGGCAATAGTTTCGTCTGGATCTTTTACTTCGGTATTCTCTTGCTCTATCATGAAATATTTATTTCTCAATGGCTCCACAAGCTCTTCTAAGGTCTTATTATAATGGCCCAGCATCTCCAAAAGCAGCAAAGACATTCCTACTGCTGTTTCAGCAAAATAGAAATTAGGCAAATAATAATGCCCGCTTTTCTCTAGACCAAAAACTGCTTTTGATTTTTTCATTTCTGACTTTATAAACACATGCCCAACTCTTGATGCATTAGTGCTTCCACCTGCAACTTTAACAAGATCTCTTACTGCCCATCCAATAATGACATCATGCACAATAGAGCCTCCTCCATGCTTTTCTATTAAGTACTGAGAAAATAATGCTCCCAGATAATCACTTGGCACATATCTGCCGCTGGCGTCTACTGCAAAAAATCTATCTGCATCAGTATCAATTGCAAAGCCTAAATCAGCTTTCTCTTTTTTAACGCGCGCCTCAAGATCTTTTCTATTTTCTTCTTTTAGAGGATCGCCTCCGTGGTTAGGAAATTCGCCATCTGGCTCATAGAACATCTTTATAATTTCTACTGGCAAATCTTTATATACTAAATCAGTGGCCATTCCGCCCATTCCATTAGCTGGATCAACAACAACTCTTAGGTTTGTAGGGATTTTACTTATATCTATTAAAGAAAGAATCTTTTTTTGATACTCATTCTTGAAGTCTATATCTTGAACTGAGCCAGTCGCGCCTGATTTTGGAAAATTTCCATCTAAAGCTGCTTTTTTAATCTTATCTCCGCTTACTAAATCTGGCATGCGCTCTACAAGCTTAAATCCATTATATTCCTTTGGATTATGAGAAGCTGTTATGTTAATTCCTGGAAAACCTTTTGAACCGCACGCAAAATAAAACATATCAGTGCTAACCAGCCCAATATCAAGCACACTAGCCCCTTGCTCTGTAATTCCCTTGATCAATGATTCACGAAGCTTGGGACCTGATACTCTAATATCTCTGCCAACAATAACTTTTTGAGCTTTTGTGTACACAACAAACGCCCTGCCAATCTGCTCTGCTACCTCCTCGTTCACTTCATCTGGATATGTGCCCCTAATATCATACGCTTTGAATATGTCTGGATTAATTTCCATATTATTTTGATTCAACTTTTTTAATAGTATTTAATTTAAGATTCACCAAAAGCCCTAAGCCCCAGATCATTGCAAGCAGCTTCAAAATCCATCCTATGCCTGGGATTCCAGTTACAAGCCATAACACAATCACTCCCAAGACCATGGTTGCGAGCAAAGAATATTTACTAGCGATCTCTCTACCGCGTATAGCGCCGAATATATAGGTTCCAAGAATAATTCCAACCATAATTTTTGCAAGATACAAGCTAACAAGCAATCCAGCGCCAAGAATAAATGCAAGCGGAATGCCTATAATTGTGAACATAAGAACAATAATCGCAATTGGCGTTGCCACAAGAATTCCCAAGCCCCACAAAATATCATGTGTAGGGTTTTTTATAGATTGAGTAATTGCCCTGCGCACTGTCTTTGGCCATATGCTGACTAATACCAACCCAACTACCAGCATGCCAAAAAAGCTTGTTAGACTAAAAAACCATGCAAATGCATTTGTAGGGGCCTGTGAACTGCTTATTTCTTCATGAATCAGCTCTCCAGAAATAATGCCATTTTGCTCAAAACTTTTTGCTTTAATATTAGCGTCTCCAGCTATATTGCCGTTCATTACAACATTGTCTCCCCTAACCCATAGCAAGCCTGAAATATTCGCTTTAGGAGTAATTTCAATATTATTTCCAACAACAGCCACATTGCCTTCAACAGGAGCGTCAATTATAATTTTATTTGCTAAAGCGCGGACATCGCCGCCAACACTATCTTGGATTAAGACTGTGCCTCCTGCTGCAAGCACGTCTTGAGTGACAGGATTATTTATATCAACAATACCGCCAAATGCCATTACATCTCGCGCACCCTCTTTAGGCGGATGAACCTCTGCCGCAATATTAAAATAGTCAACTACCTTGGAAGTCTCTGAAATCAACTCTGGCTCTTGGGCTGTTAACAAAGCTGGAGCGCCTATGATAATAAATGCCAGTAAAAAAATAGATGCCGTTTTCATGGCCTAACTTTATCATGAATAACTAAGATTTTCAATGGAAAAACCCATTGACAAAACCACTCATACTTTTACAATAAACACAAAGGAGGCGGTTTGTTCACAATTTACACTGGGGAGAAGGTTGTGAAAAAAACAAGTACATTAATAGTATGGATCATTAGGGGCATTGCGTGTGTTCTGGGAATTGCGACATTCTTTTTTTGGTTTGTCCTTTTCAGAAACCTAAACAAAGAATCGCAAGAGGAGTAAAACTCATCAAAACAGAGAGGATAATCTAATGGCAAAAATCGTCAATCGAGTTACAAAAAAGACGCTTAAAGGCATGGGCCGCACTCCTCCGACAGAGAGTGAAACAATCCCGGACTAAGAATCACTCGTCGGTGTGCAACAATTCCTAAGTGACAATGGCAAGGCCCTGCATCAGGCAGTACTTGAACTTCGCTCACATCGACTCGCGAAGAGAAAATCTTAAGGACAAAAAAGGCCATAGTAATAAAAAACCCATAGGTTACAACATGGCGGACCAGAACTAAAGCTCTGGCCCGCCTTTTTTTATTTGACATTTTTAGCTTGATATAATAAAGTCAATAACCTATGTCACATTTATCTGAATTTGACCCAGAAATTTCTAATGCCATAGAAAACGAGATAAACCGCCAAAGAAACGGTTTGGAAATGATTGCTTCTGAAAATCTTGTCTCAAGAGCAGTGCTAGAAGCACTTGGCTCGCCTTTAACAAACAAATATTCAGAAGGATATCCTGGAAAGCGATACTACAGCGGAAATGAATTTATAGACAATGTAGAAAACCTGGCAATTAACCGCGCTAAGGAGCTTTTTGGCGCAGAACACGCTAATATGCAGCCGCACGCGGGCTCGCAAGCAAATATGGCGGCTTATTTCGCAATGGCTGAACCTGGTGATAAAATCATGGCAATGAATCTGGCCCATGGCGGGCATTTAACGCACGGATCTCCTGTAAACTTTTCTGGAAAGCTGTTTAATATAGTCCCCTACGGAGTACAGCAAGATACGCATTTGATTGATATGAACGAGGTGCGGGACATTGCTTTGCGCGAAAAGCCAGTAGTGATCCTTGCTGGCCATACTGCATATCCTAGAACTTTGGATTTTGAAAAATTCAGACAAATAGCAGATGAAGTTGGCGCATATCTTATGGTGGACATGGCTCATTTCGCGGGCCTAGTAGCTGGAAAAGCTCATCCTGATCCATTTCTTTGGGCAGATGTTATAACAACAACCACGCATAAAACCTTGCGCGGACCAAGAGGTGCTGTGATATTCTCTAAAATTGAAGACAGAATACATCCAGAAGATAAAAAGAACCTTGCGAAAAAGATTGACTTCGCGATTTTTCCATTTATGCAAGGCGGTCCTCTTGATCATGTGATAGCAGCAAAAGCTGTTGCTTTTAAAGAAGCGCTGCATCCAAGCTTTGAGCAGTACGCGGAACAGATTATTGTAAACGCGCAAGCTTTAGCTGAATCACTAATGAATAATGGAGTTGATCTTGTGTCTCGCGGAACAGATAATCATTTAGTTCTTGCTGATTTGACTAAAACAGGGCTCGCGGGCAAACAAGGAGAAACATTGCTTGATTCAGTTGGAATTTATACTAACAAAAACATGGTGCCTTTTGACCAGCGAAAGCCAATGGATCCTTCTGGCTTGCGAATCGGCACTCCAGCTTTGACTACTAGAGGGTTCACAGAAGATGAACTTAAGCAAGTTGGGGAAATGATCGCCCATACTTTGCATAACCCAAATCAAAACGACATATTAGAAGGCGTGCGCAAAAAAGTTGAGGCAATGACTCAAGCCCATCCTTTGTATGATGGATGGAGCTATGAAACGCCTGAATAGGTGTCATTGCGCCGTGCCCCGTCGGATGACCGGGGAGGAGTCCGACTACTGACGGACGACGAAGCAATCTTATCGTCGCATGATACGTTATGTATTTCATCTCTAAGCTTGTGCGTGTTTCCATGATTCAATAATCCAAGATACGACCCCACTGTTTCATTGCTTGGGTGGTTTTTGATATGCTTCATCATTCTTTGTTTTGTCGTAGTGCGTAGGATACGGTGATCTGGAAAATGTATCCATCCAAGAAAATCTATTCCAGAAGCAAGTGTATTGATAAAAACTTTATTCGGATGCAAAGACAATTGCAATCTATCGTATAAAAAAGACCTAATCAGATACACGCAACTTTCAAGCTGGGCACGGTTTTCTGATAATATAACAAAATCATCAGCATACCTGATATAATATTTCACACGTAGTTTATACTTCACAAACTGGTCAAATGCATTCATGTATATATTTACCAACAATTGCGACGTCAAATTGCCAAGCGGCAATCCTTTACATGGATGTGTCTCAAAACTTTCTATAATTCTGCTCAACAGCCAAAGAATTCTTTTATCTGGAATGTATTTTGTAAGGATATTCTTTAAAATTTCATGGTCAATGTTTGCAAAAAATTTTCTAATGTCGCATTTCAAAATCCAGCACGTTTTTGTATTGTTCTTGCTTGCTTTAAAAGCCATATAACGAAATCCATCAAGCGCCTTATGCGTTCCTTTGCTTATGCGACAGGAATATGAATCCGCAATAAAGATCAGGTCAAAAAACAGATATAATATTCTATAAACCGCATGATGTAATAGGCGATCACGGACGCATGCCTTGTGTATGTTTCTTGGTTTTGGATCAGAAATCTTAAAAGCATCATATCCACCATGCATATAAGTAAAATCAGCAAGATCGTTGTGTAACGACATAATATTGTCCATCAAATTAAAATTAAACTCGCGCACATCTTTTCTTTTTCGTTTACCTCTGATAAACTCTGTCCATGCTACTAGTAAATTATCAATGCAAATTATATCTTCAAACTTATGGCTCAATTGAATCTTCATAATAATGCTTTAGTGTACCGCCCCCCAACGGCATATATTCCGCTTATTCAAAAATTGAAAGATGCCTACAAACTATGGCAAGAATTTCTGAAACACTTTCCAAAAACAACAAAATACACGCTTGGTGAAAAAATTGATTCATCTTTTCTGGAAGCAATTGAATTTGTGTTCACTGCCAGTTACTTAAGTAAACAACAAAAGCGACCATTTGTGCAAAGAGTATCGTCTAAAATTGATTTACTCAAACTGTTTTTGCAAATCGCCTGGGAAGTTAAATCGCTTAATAACAAAAAATATATTGCTCTCTCTGAAAAGCTAGATGAAATAGGCAGAATGCTTGGGGGATGGAACAAACAACTATCTGAATAAAAAAACTCCTCCAAAAAAAGGAGGAGAATAAAGATAGTTGCTGAGGCAGAAAACCCACACATTACCAGGATTCCACACATTGCTAGGATTAGCATAGTTCGCGTTGAGCCACAACTCATCGTTGTCGCAATCAACGTTGAAGACGTTAGGATCGCCGTCGGAGTCGGTTTTGTTTAGAACATCATCCATGCCACCATCCTTTGAATGCTCTCAGAATTGAATCGTATTTGTGATCTAAAAATCACCTAATGCCCTAAACCAAGTATCTTCATTTTTAAAAGATTAACAGATATCACTGCAAGCAGGCGTACCAATTTGCATTCTGTATCTTGAAAATCCTAGAATCAGATGGTTCAAAGCCGTAGCCGTGAACATGCTCATCTAGCATCCAAATATATGGTAGCATATTCTGAAGAATTAAAAAGGGTCAAAGGAACCAAAAAGTTCCAATGACCCAAACTACAAAGTGCCTGAAGATTACTTGCTGAGGCAGAAAACCCACACACGACCAGGAGCCCACACAGCGCTAGGACTAGCATAGCGCGCGAAGAGCCACAACCCATCGTAGCCGCAACCAACGCCGAAGACGTAAGGAGCGCCGTCGGAGTCGGTAATTGGATTCATGGCAATACGGATCCATTCGCCTTCTGGCTGGTCCTTGTACTGCAAGCGAAGCTGGGGGCCAACTTCGGAAGGACAGAGTTCCAAACCAAGCTCTTTGGCCCGACGAAAAATCTGCTCTGTGGTTCCTCCTTCACTAAAGCCAAGTTCAGCAACTGAAACCTGGGCAAGATTGACTTTTTCTTTGGATTCAGATGCCTTGAACTTGGGCTTTCCGAGAATGTCGTTCGCCCAATCACTGGCTTTGAACCCGCCCTCTTTGAATGCGGACCGAAAATCATCAGCCGTCCGGAGGCCGGTGCCGAGATTGACGGTTTTCCAAACTCCCCAATCGCATGGCACGGTCTTAGGCCATGCTTCCTCCTTGCGGAGAAACTTCTTTGTGGCTTCAACCCATTCTGGGTCAGCCATCTTTTCTAGGTGGTCGCAGACGGTCCCAAGAGTGCTGTCTGGGAGCGTCACAAGCTTCCTCACTGCAACACCGAGCATGTCTTTGGACATGGTCAGTCCTCCTTGTTTTTGGCTTGCCAATAACACCGCATTCTGCGGAATATCAGCCAAGCCGTGGATTGTAAAAGAAGCTTATATATACACCTTTTCTTTACACTTGTCAACCCAATTGATAGTATACTAATATATATTATGGACAAATGCAATTTTTGCGGAGGTGAACTCCGTACAACAACACTACAACATTTTGACTATCTGTGGCAGAATAAGACTTTTCGTTTTGAAAATGTTCCTGCGCATGTTTGTGATGCATGCGGAGAAAAATATTTTGATGCAAACATATCGCAAGCAATGAACAAAGCAGTTATTAACAAAGAAGATCCAAAACGTTTTGATAAAATCCCAGTCCTAGATTTGCAAACCTCTGTTCCTGCCTAACAATCACCTACTGAATCTAAGCAATCCGTCCACAAGCGGGTTGCTTTTTGTTCTAAAAACAGTATCATAGCAACTATGACTACCAAAGCAAAAATAATTGATGGTAAATCTATTGCTAATGATATTCAGAACGAAGTCGCAGAGCAAATTACCAATCTCAAGCTTACTCCAGGACTTGGAGTTATTTTAGTTGGAAATGATCCAGCAAGCGAGCTGTATGTCTCACTTAAGCAAAAAGCAGCCAATAAAGTTGGCATTAACTTTTGCTTATACAAGTTTGATGAAGATGCTAAAGAATCTGAAATTTTAGAAACTATCAATTGGCTGAACAAAGACGATGAAATACATGCAATACTGGTCCAACTCCCGCTTCCAAAACACTTAGACGAAGATGTAATCATTCAAGCAATTAATTCTAAAAAAGATGTAGATGGGTTTCATCCACAAAACATAAAAGCTTATCTAAATAATGAACCAACCATAGCTCCTGGGCTTTCCATGGGAATTATACAGCTTATAACATCAACTGGAGAAAATCTAAAAGATAAAACAGCACTTATTATTGCAAAGAGTGAAGAATTTACCAAGCCTCTGGAGCATACGTTGAGCGCATTTGGCGTGCAATCACAATCAATCCAGCCAAATGACCCAACACTTCGCGACGTAATGCCTACATTTGACATCATTATCACGGCCATAGGTAAGCCAAAATGGATTATGGCTGACTTTATCAAAGAAAAAGCAATCTTAATAGATGTTGGAACCACAAAACTTAATAATGAGACAGTTGGTGATGTTGATTTTGAATCATGCAAACTAAAAGCTAGTTGGATTACACCAGTGCCAGGAGGCGTAGGGCCAATGACAGTTGCTATGCTTCTCAAAAACACAGTCGCGCTCGCCCGCCAGCCAATTGAACAAGCATAACTTATAAACTCTATCCACAGGGTTTGCCTTTAAATTATTGACGCTCATATTTGAGCGTGGTATACTACTTTCTGGTCCAGTTGTGTGATAGATCGGATTATCTTATTCGTATACAATTACAGCTGGCCTGTTCTTTCTTTTTTACTTTGAGGAATGCAGTGCTTTGGAAACTCTAAGCCGCAATAGGCCTAGATTTCTGGGTAACGGTTCCCAAACAAAATACCCCGCGTAGTGCGGGGTATTTTGTTTGGAGGCCACGACCGGGATTGAACCGGTGTAAAGGGTTTTGCAGACCCTTGCCTAACCACTCGGCCACGTGGCCTCGTCTCGCTAGAAGCGAGATATTACTACCATAAACGATTTTACGAAAAAAATCCAGCCAATATTGCAGAGCCTGCCAATGAACACTTTTTGTGTACACATCATCTCATACCAGGGAAAGCTGCTTCATAATGATTTAATACATAATCACGCGGCACGCGCGCTCCTAATTCCTCCATACGTAAATACTTTAACCCAAAAGCTACTGCTTCTGGCCGAGTGTACATCCAAATATCAGCGCGATATGGATATCGCACATTCATACGGTCTTCTACTATAAATATTTTGTCGCCGAATTTGTCTGGAAACCGCACCATGCTTCCTTTTGGCAAAAAATTCAACGCAACAATGCCGTCGCGGACCGGAGTAATCCATGCAGTAGTAAAAGGAGTAGAATCAGTCTGCCTTGGTTCAGATGAATACGCAGTTACAGTAAGCCAATGCTCGCGTACGACCGTTGGCTCGCCCTCTAAAGGCAAGGATGCTTGTTCGTTATATTCCGCTGTATCAGCGCTAATTAAGCGCTCTTCGCGGGATAGAACCATTTCATAGCTATCAACTGAAGGCTGCGGGCCTAAAATACTGTATTCATAAGGCTTTTCTACTCCTTGGCGCAATGCTTCATAGTTTTCATGCGCAGCTAAGGACATATGCGGCATTCCAAGGTTAAATAGCAATGACAAAACAGCCAATGTTAGGCATTGTTTGACGTATTTTAGTTGTCTTTTCGTAAGTATCATATCGCGCCTATAGCCCACCCTCGAGCTTATAGACGCAAAAAGACACCGGTAGAACCGATGTCTGTTGGAAACAATAGCTATTTACTAGCTAATACAAGTATAGCACATCTAAACGAAAAAATCAAGTAGCTTCGTGCACTAATAATCCATGGTCTAGTTAAATAATGCTGATGACAAATTATCTTTTGATTGCGCGCCAAGATGCGAATAGGCTCGTTCAGATGCTACGCGCCCGCGAGGAGTTCGCTCCAAAAAGCCAAGCTGCATTAAAAACGGCTCATATATATCTTCTATGGTTGCCTCTTCCTCGCTTGTTGCGGCAGCTAAGGTATTCAACCCAACTGGGCCGCCTCCAAACTTCTCTATGATTGTTGCAAGAATCTTTCTATCTACTTGGTCCAAGCCAAGCTCATCAACTTCTAGCAGATGAAGAGCTTCGTCTGCAAGCGCAGGAGTAATAATACCGTCTGCTTTTACGTCTACATAGTCGCGAACACGCTTTAAAAGCCTGTTTGCAATGCGCGGAGTTCTGCGAGATCGCTGTGCAATTTTTGTGTTCGCTAAATTTTCTATATTGATTGATAAAATATTTGAGCTGCGCGAGATGATTTCGCCTATTTCATTCTCTTCGTAAAAGCTTAAAGGATATATTGCGCCAAACCTATCGCGCAAAGGAGATGATAACAAGCTGATTCTGGTTGTTGCTCCTATTAAAGTGAACCTTGGAAGATCTAATTTAAGCACACGCGCTGAAGGGCCTTTGCCCACGACCAAATCTAAAGCATAATCTTCCATTGCTGGATACAAAACTTCTTCCACTGTTTTGTTTAAGCGGTGAATTTCATCAATGAAGAGGATATCGCCATCTTCAAGATTGGTAAGGATGGCTGCCACATCCCCTGCCCGCTCAATAGCTGGCCCGCTTGTGACCTTTATATTAACTTCCATCTCATTTGCTATTACTCCTGCGAGCGTGGTCTTACCCAAACCCGGGGGTCCATACAAAAGCACATGCTCAATTGGCTCCCTACGCTTTTTAGCTGCACCCATAAAAATTTCCAAGTTCTGCTTTACCTTGGATTGGCCGACATATTCAGACAAGTTCTTTGGGCGCAAACTTAAGTCCAAAGATTTGTCTTCATTGCCTCGAGCCTTTTGAGATATGATTCTTTCTTCTTGCATATTAAATTAGGTTATCACAATTCATTATACAAAAAAAGCCCGCATATATTTGCGAGCTCTTTTAAATCATAATTATCGCCTGGAACGTCCACCACGCTTTGCACGCGATACACGGATAAAACCAGAACATGGAACAATCTCTATGCCTTTCTTTTCTAGATTATCCAAGAATAAATTCAATCCAAGCGAATCAGAAGCCATGTGCCCAGCCACGACAACATTGATATGGTGCTTTTCTGCTTCTTCTTTCCATTCCTCTTTCTGGTGCATTGAAATAATTGTTCCTACACCAGCATGCGCCAAGCGCTCATAAATTTCTTTTGCCCCGTCAGTTCCGCCTGTTACTTCTGTTACTGCAATTTTGCCTGCAAAATTTTCATTAGAGCCGCTAAAAATAATTGGTCCTGCTTTGTGCTTCAAAGCTTGCTGATATTCTGGAATTGATTTTAGGAATTTAATGACATCTTCCACATATACCAAATCCTTTTCACGCTTTTTTATTTCTTTATATAAATAATTAGCCACATGGTTGTCAGTTGGAGTATGAATACACATAATCGGAATATCAAGCAATTTTGCAGCATCAACTGATTGTCCATGGTTAAATGGAGAAATACCGCGTTCCACCTCACTAATACGCTTTTTAGTAATCTTTTCCGCAATATTTATTGGCACACCATAATGCGCGAGCAATTCAACCTGAAGATCCATAACCTCATGCAAACCAGCAAACCCGCTTGCCAAAGGATGGTGAGCAATAATAAGATCAATAGGATTGCTGCGATCTTGACGATTAAGCTCATTTGCAAGCACTACTTCTCCTGTATCAATATCAACTCCAACTAAAACCTTTTTTATTTTTGCGGCAAAATCACCATGGAAAATGCGCGTATCAGAATATGGATTATCCAAGCGCTCTTCATCAAATTCCTCTTTTTGCTCGTCTGAAAATTTTTCGTACTTTGTATTAATACGCTTTAAAATTTCACGTACGCGGCTGCTGCCCCGCAAATCATGCTTTATTCCCTCGCTTACAGCTAAATTATATATCTGCTTGATGGTCATCATATAATTACGATTATTAAGATTAGTAGCTTACCTTACCAAAAACAAAACAAATATGCAACACAAATAAGCTTGACACAGCCAAAAAGATATGATAGGATATTCTCTTGCTGTAGTAATAGCAAGAATTTAAAAACCACCTGCCACTGCAGTCACGACAAGCATGGGGATACCATTTAAGGTATATTTCGGCTTCTAGCTATAATATTCCTTAAAAATATCTTCTTGACTGCAGTTGCAAGCGGTTTTTTGTTTTAAATAGTAGCATCAATTAAATCAGCGCCATCAAGCTCAAGTCCTTCTTCAGCTTCAGGAGACAGCTCTTCCACGCCAATTAAGCATACCTCTTGCCAAGGCCTATATTGGCTTTTAAAAGTTTCTTCATTTACAGTGCCGTCTGAATATGTAACTGTATAGTCAAATTCAGCCTTTATGCCGGCATGCGGGCTTTCTGTGCACTTTGTTTCACCAACTGGAAGATCAAGTGTTTCCACATATTTGGTTTCTGGAGGCGGAACATGATCCCAAGTCCTTGTTTCTGACTGCACAACTTTTCTTCCATCTTTGGTTCCCCAATATTCAAAATATAAATTATCCCCCTCAATGCGGGTTGTAATAAGAATATGATTTTGGGTATCATTTTTAAACCTGTAATCTGGAGCAGGATCATAAATAGTTGCGTCAGTTCCTGGCTTGCCTTGGCTGTCATAATAATATGGCACTGAATAGGAATGATTGTGGCGTGCAGTTACCTTGAGGCCTGCCTCTAAAGTGCCGCGGAACGTGGTAGTGCCTATTTGGCATAATCCTCCGCCATATTCTGGTATTGTTTCATTGCCTTTTATGACAAGCTCCTGAAGATAACCAGTAGAGCCGTCAATAGTGCCTAAAGTCGCGAGCAAAGAAAACTCCTCATCTGGAGGAATGATGGTGCCATTTACAGCTTCCGCGCCAATGCGGATATTATGCCTTCGGTTAGCTGGACTGCCTGCGAAATTTGATTTTCCAACTCCTAATAATTCAGTAATTCCAAAATCATTTACATCAGCAATACTCTGGTTTGGCTCAACAACTACTACTATAGGCTCAAGTTCTGTAATATCTTCTTCTAACAATTTCTGCTCCCAAGAGCTCCATGTGTCTTCAAAAACCAATCTCTGCCCATTTGTACTGGTCTTGAACTCAACAACTTTTCCATCCTCCAGAGCAAAACGAGGCTCTTGAGGCTCTATGTTCAGCCTATTTGTTATAGGCAGAAGAAGCTCTTTTAGCTTTATTTTAGAATACCCGACTTCTGGACTTCCTGATTCTCCCAGCCTAATTTCTAGAAGACTGTTAACCCTGCTTGAGGGCCAAAAC
Source organism: bacterium (assembly GCA_002687895.1). Lineage (GTDB taxonomy): Bacteria > Patescibacteriota > Patescibacteriia > UBA2169 > UBA2169 > UBA2169. Next base: position 45,214 of record NZBL01000017.1, read on the forward strand.
CATGATTGCTCCTCATGATTTATTCTTATGCCTTGAGTCCGCAAAGCTTGTTGCGCCTGCTCTATTAATGGGCTTGCCTGCTCGCTTGTTATACGCGGAATGTCTTTTTCTAGTTTAAGAGGAATAGGAGTAAATATTAAGTTACTAAGCTGTTCTTTGGCTTCTGATATGGCGCGGTCATAATCAAATACAATTCCTTCTTTTTCCTGTGATATTTGTGCTTTAGCGTTTTTAATTACAAGTTCTGCGTCTTTTGCCGGATACTCAAGAGTTGCTAAATTTTCTTTAAGAAGATCGCGTATAGATCCTTCGCGCCAAGTATATGAAGGCGCAATAGCAGACCTTCCGATTAATCCAAAAATTCTATCTTGCCATTGCTCAAAAAAAGAATTGCTTCTGCCGTATTCAAAAGCCTTGCTCAATGTTTCATCAATATCATAACTTATAAGCTCATACGAAAGATCAGGATCTTCTGTGGCTGCCACAACTGTAGGGACATTTACATTGCGGTCGCGGAACACGAACTCAAGCCCGTTCTGGTGCAGTACATCTATGCTTGATTCAATAGTCTGTGTTGCCTCAACTTTCGAAAATCCTCCTAAAGAAAAAGACCCAACAAAAACTCCAGCATATATCTCATCATCATACGCGAGTGTATATCCTTTTCCAAGCGCAAAAACCAATACTGCCGCAGCAATTATTATTATTATGAATCTTTGGTGCCAATTCTTCCAAAGTTTATTTTTTTTATTTTTGCTTTTCTTAGACATAAAAATCATGCCGCAAGCCTATTAAGCCTCTATATAAAGCAGCTCATTCAAAAGATCTCTTGCTTGAGATTGGTCTGCTGCCTCGCCAACCGGCACTAGCATCAGCTTAATGCTATCTCCATTTTCAAGCGATTCAGGCAATGCTTTTTTGTCAATTTCAAATGAGTCTCCATTTAAAATCTGTACACGGCACTTGCCGCTATTATCAATAACCACTGTGCCGTCCATAAATTATTCTTCCCTTACTTTAACTGAAATGCTCTTGGATTTGCGCGAGCGCGGCAAACGAACCGTGAGCACGCCGTTCTTTAAGCTCGCGGAAACTTGATCTGCCTCAACTTCTACTGGCAAAATAATAGAGCGCGAAAATCCTCCCCAATAGCATTCCTGATAATAGTAGTCATCAACATGCTCTTCTTTTTCTTGGGATCTTTCGCCGCGGATCGTGAGCATATCATTGTTGATTGAAATATCAATCGCGTCCGGCTTAACTCCTGCAATAGTTGATACCACTATTATCTCATCATTTGTTCCGTACACATCCACTGAAAGCTGGCCCTCGTAGTTTTCATCAAGCCAGTCTTTTTCCTGCTTTGTGTTCTTTTCAGCTGCAATATCGCGCTCATCAGTAGATTCAGGCGCTTGGGATGATTCCCTATTTACTGACTGCACTTCTTTTTCCTGCTCCTCCTCTTTTATGCCTGATAATTTATTTAAAAAGCTTGACATAGGATATATTTACTTTTTAGTATATCTAGTATACTAAAAATATAAGCTGTAAACAATGTGCATATTAATATAGTTGACCAAACACCAAGAAACTTGTATACTCGTTTTGTCTATCCGACTCTAACGCGGCCCCATCGTCTAGTGGCTAGGACATCAGGTTTTCATCCTGGAAACAGGGGTTCGATTCCCCTTGGGGCTACCAAAAAACACTCAAAATTATGGGTGTTTTTTGATAAAAAAATTAGTCAAGTTAGTTTTCAACATTTAATCAACAGTTGTGAATTGACGAGCGCATTATGGCTGATATACTAGAGGGGCTTTATTATTAAGCATGCCTAATTTGATGATTGTTTTTCAATTATCATTAGGAAGCAATAAAGGGATAATCACATGATTATTTTCCAAGAAGATGACTCAGCAGCTCCATCTGAGCCAGCTGCTTAAGTACTGTAAATCAATAAAAGCGGCGCTATATAGTAGCCGCTTTTATTATTGTCCTAGCAATGCTAATATTCGGCTATATGATGATATTGGGTATTGAAACTTCATGTGATGACACATCTAGCGCGCTTGTTGAAGTCAAACGAGGAAAATTTCATGTACATAAAAATATCATTGCTTCACAAGCTAAACTCCACAACAAATACGGGGGTGTGGTTCCAGAGGTTGCGGCACGCAAGCATGTTGAAACAATTATTCCAGTTATCAAAGAAGTGATTGGAAACAAACAACCACAACTTGATGCAATAGCTGTAACCCAAGGTCCGGGTTTGATCACAAGCTTGCATGTTGGAGTAGAAACCGCAAAAGCGCTTTCCATTGCATGGAATGTGCCCTTAATCGGAACAAATCATATAGAAGGCCACATCTACTCTGTGTTGTTGAATGAAAAAATCAGCAAACTTAAGTTCCCTGCTGTAGCACTCATAGTATCGGGAGGTCATACTGAACTTATTTTGATGACTAATCATGGTAAATACAAACTCCTTGGCAGAACACGAGATGACGCAGCTGGAGAAGCATTTGATAAATCTGCTAAAATGTTAGGTCTGAACTATCCCGGAGGTCCAGAGATTTCAAAGCATGCTCAAAAAGGAAATCCAGATGCATTTGACATTCCTCGTCCAATGATTGAACGTGATGACTGCGAGTTCAGCTTCTCTGGAATGAAAAACGCGATCAGGCTGTTGATTGAAGACCTCAAAAAAGAAAAAAAGAAATTACCTATAAATGATCTTGCTGCCTCAATTGAAGAGGCAATTGTTGATTTATTAGTAACAAAATCACTTATTAGCGTAGCACAAAACAAGCCAAAGACCTTTGTTTTGGCAGGTGGAGTTAGTGCCAATAAAAAATTACGCTCATGCATAAAAAAAGCTTTGCCCAAATCAATCAATATATTAATAGCTGATCAACAATTCACCCAAGACAATGCTAGTATGATTGCAGCTGCTTCATATCATCACATAAAAAAGAAACAATTTTCTAATCCCTACAAATTAACTGCAAATACCAATTGGGAGTTGGTGTAAATACGTTGCAAGTATATATAGCAGTCCGTCGAAGAAGCATATATTCTATTATGCCTCTTTTTTTTGATCCAGTCGTTTTGCTTCTTTCCAAGATAGTTCGTAAATCTTCTTCATAGCGTCTGCGATTTCCTTGCTTTCAATAATAATGCCCAGTTTCTCCCGCCATGAGGCAATCATGATTTTATTATCATAGATATTTATCTCCGGACTAAAATAATACTTATCAGTTGGCACAAACGCGATTTCTCTTTTTTCTTCTTCATCATGCTTGGTGCGCTCAAGCGCGAGTTCGGTCTTTGGAACAATGCCGCGAATTGAAATGCCTTTACCTGCCCTGCGCTTGTAATACTCTGGAAAATAATTTGGCAATGTGCGGTGCATGTCATCAATGGTCGCATATGCGCGAATTGGCTCAGTTGAAGTGAGCGTGTCCTCATATACTTCTTTTAAACCATCTTTTCCCTCGTAGAATCGGACACTAGGCCTGCCAGTGGTATTATGCATTGATTTAAGACTAGGAACCAATTCTGTAGCTGCCTCAAGCTCTTGTTTTGCGCGGTTAAACTGCTCTGTTACCAGTTTGATGATGTAATCTGGTGATTCTGCAGTATATTCCTGTTTTGGCTCTTTTCCGGAAATACTTACTAATCTCTTAGAAACTAGCGAATCCAAAACATCATACCCAGTTGTGCGATTAATTCCTGCTTTTCTTGATATCTGTGAAACCGTGCCTTTTCCCAATTCTAACAAAGCCAAGTACATATTAGCCTCTTTTTCTGTAAAATTGAGTAATTTTAATGATTCTCTAAGTTTTTGGTTGGTTTGTTGCATATATAGGTAGTATAGCGCACTTAGAGAATTGTGTCAACCCCCTCCCACAAAATTAGAAATATACGTATTTCCTTTAGAAAAAGGATATATATTTCTGACGGAGATACTTGACAAACTACTAAATACATGCTAAACTACTTGACTACAATACAAAAAATCATTCTTTTACATTTCAACATCACAGGAGATAGCCATGAATTCGTTAGAATTTTTGACCAAAAAGATTTCGGTAGTTTTTGAAGGTAATTTCCCCGAAGGATACTGCAATGACGTGCAGTACTGGGGAAATACGTCTAGGGAGGGTCTCCACACTACCCTTCCCGACGGAACCATGAAGATGACATGCATGGATCTGGACGTTGGGAATGCGTGCAGTTTCAAATGTCCGCATTGCTTCCGTCGCGACGATAGATTTGACGTCGTTGACGGATGTAATAAGTTAACCCACGAGGAAATCGTGGGTTATATCCGAGAGGCCAAGGAATTGGGTCTCAAGCAGATTAAGGTACTAGGACGAGGCGAGCCATTCCAGAACCCTCGCTTCCTTGAGTTTTTAGAAGAAGTAAGCGCCATGGGAATCGGCGTGGCTGTTTTCACCAAGGGCCATGTCATCGGCTCTGACGCGCATGCCAAAAAGTATAACGGACACCGCGGGATAACTACTGGTCAGAAGCTCGCTGACCGTCTACACGAGCTGAATGTCAGTATCCTGCTTGGGTTTCACTCTTTTAACAAAGAAACCCAGGAAGAATTTGCTGGCATAGACCTGTTGTCCATAAATTCTCCGCTAAAGGATTACGTGGGAATGAGGGACCAAGCCCTGTTGAATCTTGTGAAAGCGGGGTTCAACAAGTATGTAGAAGGTGAGGCCACTCGCTTGGCGATAATACCGGCACCAGTCAAGCCTGAAAACATACAGGAAATTTTTAACCTGTATACATGGGCAAGGAAACGCAATATTTATTGCGTGAGTAGCCCTACCATGATTAGTGGCAAGGGTATTGACGAACTCATGAGGGAGGAAAATTTTAAGTCTTATATCTCCGAGCTGACGGAGATTTGGACTCAGATTTACATCTGGGCCATAGAGACAAATTTAATCCCTCTGGAAAAATTCGTTGAGGACGGGGTGTCCATGTACCCCGGCGCCCACCCCTGCAATCAGACCGCTGCAGGATTTTATCTCAACCTGTCTGGGCAGGTAAATATGTGCCCAGGTAGGGTGGATTCGGAGACCATTTTTTCCGAGGATATTCGGAAAGATGGTTTGAAGGCCACATGGATGAACTCCGCCAACTACCAGCGGGCACAGGGCAATGGGTTTAATTACCATTGCCCAGCTCGTGACGGGCACAGCGTGCCCGTAAATTTCTATGACGACATTCAGGCAAAGGTTTTAGAAGCCCTAGCTTAATGAATGTCAAAACAAGCACCTTTAACCCGCCCATAGCTAAAAACTATGGGCGGTTTTTTTATCTGTAAATTGATTGGCAGGACTTAGTCGTTAAATCACAAACAACTCATACATGTGAGCTGTTTATTTTTTTAATTTATTTCTCTTCTTCTTTCCCTTTCTCCAAAATCCTCCTCGACTCCTTCTCGAAATCAGACTCTATCACTTGATGCTTATTAAATTCTTCATATTCAGAAACAGCTTTCTCTTTTGCTCTTCCCGACGAAACACGACCCTTACCCTCAAGAATCTCATATTCGTTAAAAGTTAAAAACTTATCCACGCTTTGAGCGAACTCCTGCATTGTGAAAGTTTTTTTGCGGTCAATAACACCCTCTATATAATCAAAAAACCCTGTGACAGTGCGCTCAAGTTTTTTTATCTCATCTTCTTGTAAATAATTTTTAGCTATTACCACATCAGATTTCAAAATCCTGCCCGGTGAATTTTTCCAAGTCTCAAGACCCATATTTGGTTCCTTTGCATTAGCTTTTGTGTGTGTCAAGCCGCGGATCAAAACAATTATTTTTAAACAGTACCTCTCTTTCGCGAATTTGTGGCTTAAGGTCTGGTGGCAGCTTCTTAAACGCACGTTGAAAATGGGTAGAATATCTAATCCTCCTAATTTCCATACCCATTACTCCATTAAATTAGTGAGTGACCCTTTAAGCTCTTTTAATTTTCCTGCATTCTTTTCACGATCATATGACTGTAATGCAACCTCTGCTTGAGATTCTTCTCTATGTACCTGCTCAAGATAATTGCGAAGCGCGCTGCGCATAAGCTCAGAGCGAGTCATGTGTCTTTTTTTTGCCACCACCTCTGACTGTTTAACCATGGCTTGGGGAAGTGATATTGTCATCACCGAAGAAGTACGCATAATAAAATATTACTAAGTATTACTTAGTAATATAATCTATAACAATATTGTTGTCAATAGATTGATAAAAAGAGCGCAAAACGGTATGATAACTGCATGAAAACTTCCATACCAAAAGCATATGACCCCAAAAAAGTAGAAGATGCCATTTATGAACAATGGGAATCTTCTGATTTATTTAAACCTGATTCAAGTGCCACAGGCAAGCCATTTACCATTTCCATGCCACCGCCAAATACAACAGGCATACTCCATATTGGGCATGCCATGTTTGTTACATTACAGGATATTATGACGCGATACGCGCGCATGAACGGTAGAAAAGCACTATGGCTTCCAGGAACAGACCATGCAGCCATTGCCACAGAATCAAGAGTTGACAAAGATTTAATAGATGAAACAGGAAAATCCAAACATGATTTAGGGCGTGAGGATTTTTTGAAAAAAGTTCATGCATATATCAAGGACTCTCAAGGAACAATAAAAAATCAAATCAGGAAAATGGGAGCAAGTTGCGATTGGTCGCGAGAGCGGTATACGCTTGATGAAGGATTAACGCGGTGCGTGCAAGAGGTGTTCATCAAGATGTACAATGATGGATTAATCTACCGCGGCAATAGAATCGTAAACTGGGATCCTAAAATGCAGACAACTGTGTCTGATGATGAGATAGAATATGTTGAGAAAAAAACACCTTTCTATACTTTCAAGTATGGCCCGTTTGAAATCGCGACAGCCAGGCCAGAAACCAAATTCGGGGACAAATATGTTGTCATGCATCCAGATGACAAACGATATGCTAAATACAAGCATGGAGAGCAATTTGAGGCGGACTGGATAAATGGAAAAATTACCGCGACCGTGGTTAAAGACGAATCTGTTGATCCGGAATTTGGCACAGGAGTTATGACAATTACGCCTTGGCATGATACTGCGGACTTTGACATTGCCCAAAGGCACAAACTAGACCGCGAACAAATTATTGATCTTAATGGCAAGCTCCTAGATATAGCTGAAGAATTCAAAAACATGGAAATTGGCGAAGCACGGCCATTAATAGTTGAAAAACTAAAACACAAAGGGCTCTTAATCAAAACAGATAATGAGTACATAAACAAAGTCGCAACCTCATATCGCGGAGGCGGCATTATTGAGCCCCAAATCATGGAGCAATGGTTTGTTAATGTTGATAAGCCAGCCCGCACATGGAAAGGAAAAAAACGATCACTCAAAGAAATCAGTATTGACGCGGTAAAATCCAAAGACATTGACATCATCCCAAGTCGTTTCAAAAAAACATATTTCCATTGGATGGAAAACTTGCATGATTGGTGCATTTCGCGCCAACTTTACTTTGGCCACAGAATTCCAGCGTGGTTTAATAAAAATGACAAAACTGATATTAAAGTAGGTATTCAATCCCCTGGCAAAGAATATGAGCAAGACCAAGATACCTTAGACACATGGTTTTCTAGCGCAATGTGGACATTCTCTACATTGCTTGATGAGCCAAAAAAGGATGACACAATTGATTCATGGATTAAGCGCAACAAAATATTGGGTACTGATCTTGCAACTTTTCATCCAACAAATGTTTTAGAAACCGCGTATGAGATTTTGTTTTTTTGGGTTGCAAGGATGATTTTAATGACTACATATGTGGTTGGAGAAATTCCATTTAAGACCGTATATTTACATGGATTGGTGCGTGATAAACAAGGCCGCAAGATGAGTAAAACACTTGATAATGGAATTGATCCTTTAGAAATGACGCAAAAGTATGGAGCAGATGCAACACGCCTTTCGCTCGTGATTGGCACAACTCCTGGCAATGATACGCGCATGTATGAAGAAAAAATCGCCGGGTACCGCAACTTTGTAAACAAAATCTGGAACATTGCTCGGTTCATAATTATCTATAGAGGAGGCACTCGCAAATTTGATGAAAAAACCTTAGCCGACAAATGGATTGAATCGCGCTTGCAGAATTTAATTAAAGAAGTAACCAATCATTACGAACAATTTGAATATTCAATTGCAGGAGAAAAAATTTATGAGTTCTTGTGGCATGAGTTGGCTGACTGGTATGTAGAAATATCAAAACAGCAAGATCACACACTTGCTCCACAAATCTTACTAGAAGCTATCAAGCTCTTGCATCCATTTACCCCTTTTATTACAGAAGAAATATTCCAGATGCTTAAAAAGGAAAAGCTTGTTGACTCCAAAGATGAATGGCTTATGACTTCTACTTGGCCAAAAGCGCAGGCCAAGATTATTAAGCCAAAAATAGAGAATGACTTTTCAGCTCTCCAAGAGCTCATAACAGAAATCAGAGATTTGCGCGCAACATATCATCTGTCTTACAGCCAAAAGCTTAATGCAGTTGTAACAACCAAAAAATATAAAAAACTATTCCAAGATCAAGAATTAGTTGTAGAAGCTTTAACCAAAGTAAAAATTCAAGTTTTACCAAGCAAGCCAGTAAAGCGCGAAGAATTTATTAGGGCTCATACATCGCATTTTGACGTGTTTATAAAGCTATCCGCAAAAAAGTTTAAACAGCAGTCCCAACGATTATCAATAGAAAAAGAACAGCTTGAGCAATATATTGAAGTACTAGAAAAAAAGCTCGCAAATAAAGAATTTATACAAAACGCGCCACCTGATATTGTAGAGCTTGAAAAGAAAAAACTGCAAGACGCGCAAAATAAATTAAGGAAATTATAAAAGTAATACCCCCGCCTCTGTACTCCCAAGGCGGGGTTTAAAAATTGATCTCTGTATTCATGCATATATCCTCTTCCTATGGCAAATGCCGATAGTAATCCCTATAAAGTTCGCTGCGCCTCCTGCACCTCTCCGGATCGTACGCGAGCCAGCACAGTATTGGAATCAGTAGAACTAACACTATCATGCTCAATCTTACCTCCTTTCTGGTTCATTCCATATTCCTCACAAACTTCCTGAGGAGATGGAACGCAAGCCAAGATGTCAGCGATCAACCATATCAATCCCATAACCAAGATTGCTATAATTGTAATAGCCATATTGCCCTCCTTATTTAAAAAGTTTAAAAAGGTCAAGATTACTCTTCAGTCACTCTAAATATTTCATCAACCGAGGTGATTCCGTCCAAGGCCTTAAGCATGCCATCCTGAACCATGGATACCATGCCTGCTTTTTGAGTAACCGTCTTAACGTCTGCCTCCGCAACTTCTCCAGAAAGCACCATTTTCTCTATTTCAGGAGTCATGGTAAAAACTTCATAAACTCCTGTCCTGCCTTTGTATCCTTCTTTTCCACATTCATCACATCCTGCTCCTTTGTAAAACTTTATTTCCTTGTCCTTATCAACAGCAAACTCGGAATTTTCTGGAATTGAGTTAATAATATTCATTACGCGGGTTAATACCTCGTTATCTAATTCAAGCTCTTGCTTGCACTTTTCGCAGATCTTGCGTACAAGCCTTTGGCCAATTACCGCGTTAACTGAAGGAGAAATCAAGAAAGGCTTAACACCCATAGCCAAAAAACGCGGAATAGCTCCGGACGCGTCATTTGTATGCAAAGTTGAAAGCACTAGATGGCCGGTAAGTGCCGCGTTAATAGCAACATCAGCAGTTTCCAAATCCCGTATTTCACCGACCATTACCACATCAGGGTCTTGGCGAAGTATGGATCGCAAACCTTTTGCAAAATCATATTCTTTTGATTTATCAACTTGGCTTTGGTTGATTCCCTCTAGCTTGTATTCAATAGGATCTTCTAAAGTAATGATTTTAGTTTCTTCGTCATTTAGCTTGTTAAGGATCGCGTAAAGAGTGGTGGTTTTACCGCTTCCCGTAGGGCCTGTTGTTAAAATCATTCCATTAGGCCTTTCTACTTCGCGCTTTAAATCCATAAATGCTTTTCCTCGGATGCCGAGCTTTTCAAAACCCAATCCAACATTGCTAGAGCGCAGCAAGCGCATGACTACTGATTCTCCATGGGCTGTGGGAAGCGTTGAAACGCGGATATCAAGCTTGTCATCTGGAAGTTCAATTGAAATTCTGCCGTCTTGAGGCTTATCAGTAATATTTAATTTAAGGTGTGATAATAACTTAATGCGGGAAATTACCTGTTCCCACATTTCTTTTGTAAGCGTAGCCATCTCATGGAGAACACCATCTAAACGAAACCTAAGCTTGATTCCGTCCTCTTCTGCTTCTATGTGAATATCGCTTGCCTCTGATTCAATGCCAGCAGCTAAAATAATTGTCATAACATCTGTTAAAGGAATCTTATCTAGCTTTTGTGGCAAAGACTTAATGTCTTTGACATCATCTTTAAATTTTTCTAAATCTTTCGCAGTAATTGAAACCGATTTTTGGATTTTAGGTTTTTTAGGAATTCTCTCATAATCTTTTAAAGCTTTTTTTAGGCTGTCTTCTGAAATCAAATACAGTTTTGCATTTGCATGATTATCTTTTGCAAGCTTATCCACCATCTGTGCCACTGCATTGCTCGGAGCTGTTGTTGCAACCCGTATTTGGCCGTCGCGGTTCAAAAAAACAACAGACTTTAGTTGCACGATCTGCTTTTTGGTTAATAACCCTAAAGCCTCCATATCAATAGGAGTATCTGTTAAATCAACATACTCAAGGCCCTGGGAAGAAGCAGCTGATTGGATTTCTTTTTCATGTCCCTTGTGCTCAATCTTTGATACTTCCTTTTGAAGCTCTTCTTTGGGATCTTCTTCCTTTTGCGCTAGATCTTGGGGTTGATTTTTAGCAGGGCTTTTTTTTGCTAGCAAATCCTCTATAGAAGGATTATCTTTATCATTTGGCATAATGGAGAAATACTATATTATCCATTATACAGCCTCTGGCGAATTGAGCCAATATCCTGGCGAACGCGTTCATCTGAATCAAAATCTCTCTTTATCTTTGAATACGCGTGCATGGCAGTTGTATGATCCCTGCCTCCAAGCTCTTGCCCTATTGTTGGGTATGATGCATCAAGCTCTTCGCGCATTAAATACATGGTAATCTGGCGCGGAACAACTAATTCCTTGCGCCGCGACTGGCCTGAAAGATCTTCCAAAGATATATCAAAATATTCCGCTACAATTTTTACTAATTCGCGGATTGTGACCCCTCCCCTGCGCTGGCTTACTGTGATTGAGGATACAACCTCGCGCGCAACATCTAAGTCTGGAGAGGCATTATGAAGCTCTGCATACGCTAAAAGCCTGTTTAAGGCGCCCTCAAGCTCGCGAACATTGCTTTGGACATTAGTGGCTAAAAATCTTTGAACTTCCTCATCCAGCTCAATTCCGCGCTCTTTGCTCTTGGACTGCAAAATAGCCATTCTGGTTTCTAAATCCGGACTAGAGATATCAGCGATCATTCCCCATTCAAAACGAGAGATCAAGCGCTCTTCTAAAGCGGGAATTGCTTTTGGAGGCCTGTCAGAAGTAAGCACAATCTGCTTGTGCGAATCGCGCAACGCGTTGAACACATGGAAAAACTGCTCTTGGGTCTGCTCTTTGCCTCCTATGAACTGAATATCGTCAACCAGCAAAAGATCAGGAGTTCTGTATTTGTGCTTGAATTTATCTACATTGCCGGACTGCAAAGATGAAACATAATCATTTGTAAACTGCTCCCCTGTGATATACAGAATTTTGAGTGATTGGTTATTAAGCAAAAGCTCATTCCCAACTGCAAGCATTAAATGGGTCTTTCCCAATCCAACGCCCCCGTACAAAAACAAGGGATTATACTTTGTACCAGGCTCTTTGGCAACTCTAACTGACGCGGCATACGCGAGCTCGTTTCCTTTGCCAACGATATAGTTCGCGAAAATATACCTAACATTTAATCCGCTGTCTTTTGCGCCCGAAGCCTGCGGCTGCACGTCTTGAACAGCTTCTGATGATTCGCTGCCTGCTTCAGCGGCCGTAACATCGCCAACAGAAACACTGCCTGAATCAACATGCTTAGCAGTTTCTACTCGGTACTCAATATATGAAATCTTATTTTCACTAATATTCTGAAGCACCTCAAGAATTGATTTATGGTATTTGTTTTCAAGCCACGCTTTGGTGAAATTATTCGGCACAGCAACCACCACCTTATTATCCTGCCAGTCAATAATAAATGTGTTGCGGAACCATGTTGTGAAATGCACCTTAGAAACCGAGAGCTCAAGCTCTCCAAGCGTGGCTTGCCAGAGTTGCTCGCTGTTCATAACGCCTAGTACTATAGCATAAATTTATTTTGTGTAAAATAATAACAACTCGTGCACATGGTGTGCATATTGTGTGGAAACTTGCAAAATGAGAAAATTTTCACTATACTAGGCATACCAATTATATAATTATTATGTCAGTACCAACAAAGCGAAGAACTTCATCACAGCACAAGCGCAGAGCATCGCACTTTGCTTTAAAAAAAGCAGTATTTTCCGAATGCGCAAAATGCAGCGCCCGCGTATTAGCGCATAGAATATGTCCAGAATGCGGAGAATACAAAAAGCAGGCCAAATCAGGCGAATCAAAAAAAGCCTAATAGAACTTTTATATGTCAAACAGGCATCTTGCTCGGACCGTTGCCATGCAAAGCCTATATGAATGGGACTTTAATGGTAGAAAGAGCAACACATTAACAGATATTACCAAAAAAAATCTGGTTAGCTTAGCCCCTGGTCTTGCTGACCAAGATTTTGTATTAAAACTGGCTAAAGGTGTGGAAGAAAAGCAAGATGAGATTGACAAGACAATTACCGGCTATGCCCCAGAATGGCCATTGGACCAGATTACTGTTGTTGATAGGAATGTGCTTCGCATTGGCATTTTTGAATTATCTCTAGATACTGCTATTCCACCCAAAGTCGCGATCAATGAAGCAATTGAGCTTGCAAAAAGCTTTGGAGGCGCAAGTAGCGGCAAATTTGTTAATGGCGTATTAGGCTCTATTTACAAAGATATGGTTTCACAGAATCATCCTAAAGTTGCTGCAGATACTTCTGGCGATAAAAAAGAAGAAAATATTAAAGAAGACCCGCCCAAGGCGGATAATAAATAACTATGAAGGATTTCACGCCTTTGGAGGAAAAAATTGATATTAAATTTAAAAAAGCAGAACTCTTGCAGCAGGCTTTAGTTCATAGGTCATACTTGAACGAGAACCCTAATTTTGAATTGGACCATAATGAGCGCTTAGAATTTTTAGGTGATGCTGTTTTGGAGTTGGTTGTTACTGAACACCTATATAATAACTACCCCAATCCAGAAGGAGAGCTTACTAATTGGCGTGCAGCTTTGGTAAACGCAACCACATTAGCCGCAACTGCAAAAGAAATGGAATTAGAGGATTTCTTATATCTCTCTCGCGGAGAATCTAAGGATGGCAACACCAAGGCGCGTAATTATATTTTAGCTAATGCCATGGAAGCAGTAATTGGTTCTGTGTATCTTGATCAAGGATATGAAGTGAGTGAGAAGTTTATAGGAAAATGGATTCTTTCTAAACTGCCTAACATTTTAAAGCATGAACTATACCGCGACGCAAAGACCGCGTTCCAAGAAGCAGCGCAAGAAAAATTAGGCACAACTCCTACATATCACGTTGTTAGCGAAGAAGGGCCTGACCACAACAAAGAGTTTACCATAGAAATTAAACTTGGTAATGAAGTTATAGCCGAAGGAACTGGCACATCCAAACAAGAAGCAGAAACCGACGCTGCCAGAGCTGGGCTTGAGGCTAAAGGCTGGTAGCTAAATAATACTATCTATATAACACAATAGGGCTGTTTTGTGGTACAATATTCGTATGTATTTAGAAAAACTAGAACTCCAAGGCTTTAAATCATTTGCCCAAAAGACAGTAATGGAATTTCCAAAGCTGCGCGGGAGCAATCCTGATATTGCCGCTATTGTGGGGCCAAATGGAAGTGGAAAATCCAATGTTGCGGATTCAGTTCGCTGGGTATTGGGTGAGCAGAGTTTGAAATTACTCCGCGGCAAACGCGCAGAAGATGTAATATTTTCTGGGTCTGGAACTAAAGCTCGCTTAGGCTTTGCGGAAGTTTCGCTATTTTTGAATAATAATGATAAGAAAGCAAATATTGATTATGATCAAGTAGTTGTAAAAAGAAGAGTATACCGCAATGGAGAAAGCGAGTATCACATCAATAATTCAAAAGTTCGCTTGGCAGATATACAGCTCTTGCTTGCGCAAGCCAATTTCGGGCAACGCACCTATAGCGTAATTGGGCAAGGCATGACAGACGCAATACTATCAAGCACCCCATATGAACGAAAAAATTTTTTTGATGAAGCAACCGGAGTAAAGCAATATCAAATCAAACGCGAGCACGCTAAAAGCAAAATAAAAACCACAGAAGAAAATTTAGCTCAAGTAAAATCACTTATTCGCGAAATCAAGCCTCGCTTAAAAAATTTAGAACAGCAAATTGAAAAGCGAGAAAAACGAAAACATCTAGAAAAAGAATTGCATCATCTTCAGCTCAAGCATTATGGCTCATTATGGCATTCTACCAATACTAAGCTTGATGATTTGCGCGACAAAAAGAAAACAATTGAAAAATCACATCTCTCCTTAAACAAAAAACTTTCAGAACTGCAAAACAAACTCCAAAAACTTGAGCAAGAACAAAAGCAAGCAGATATTGGAGACTATGACAAAGTACAATCTGGTTATCAACAGGCCTTGACCAAGAAGAATGAACTAACAGGCGCCTTAGCTGGATTTACGCGCGAACTAGAAGTGCTTGAACGCCTAGAAAAAGCGCATCCTACTAATATTGATACAGAAAAGCTAGTTGAGAGCAGCCACAAGCAAATAGATCTGCTTGAAACTGTTATTAAGACAACAACTCTGGACGCGCTTAAAGACCTTCAATCAAAAGCAAAAAAATTAAAAAACGAAATTACAGATATCTTAAAAGACAAGGATTCAGCGCCGCGCGAAACAACCACGGAAAAAATCCATGAACTAACCAAAAAAATTAGATCTATTAAGCAAGAATTAGAAATCGCGGCCCAGGAAGTTGATAAAAAACAAAATCTTGTAACTGATTTGCGCAAAGTAGAATCAAAAGCAACATCAATTGTGTTTGATACGCAAAAGCAATATCAAAAACTCCAACTTGAGTTGAATGATGTATCAAGCAAAAAACATCATATTGATGTTGAACTAGCAAAAATAGAAACTCGCAAGCATGATCTTTCACAAGAAATTGAACGCGAGGTTCGCGGAAATTTAAAAGAACGAATTAAAAATACGCACAATAACGATAATCAATCTCACGACCATTGGCCTCGCATTGCGAACGTAAAAAGCGAGCTGGAAATGATTGGCGGGTTTGAGCCGGAAACAGATGAGGATTACAGCGAAACTAAAAAGCGACATGATTTCTTAGCAGAACAATTACATGATCTTGAAGACGCGCTTAAAAAAACCAACCAAGCATTGCATCAGCTGGACGCGGTAATTGAAAAACAATTTAATAAATCATTTGAAAAAATTGAAAAAGGCTTTACTGAATACTTTAAAATACTTTTTAGCGGGGGAACTGCTTCTTTGACATTAAACCGCCAAACAGAGCTGGAAATGCTAAATGAAGATATTGCAGCTGGCTTAACAAAAAAAGAACAAGAACAATTGGCAAATACCATTAAAATGGGAATTGAAATAAAGGCATCCCCTCCCGGAAAAAAAGTCACTACAATTAACATGCTTTCTGGTGGTGAGCGAGCTTTAACATCAATCGCGCTTATATGCGCTATTATACGCGCTAACCCATCCCCTTTTGTTGTTTTGGATGAGGTTGATGCTGCTTTAGACGAAGCTAATTCAGAGCGCTTTGCCGCAATTTTAGAAAAACTATCACATCAAACCCAATTTATAGCGATCACGCATAATAGGGCTACTATGGAGCAGGCAAATATTTTGTATGGAGTTACAATGGGCGAAGACGGGGTAAGCAAACTCTTATCAATTGACCTAGAAAAAGCAGTAGAAAATATTGCTTGACTGCCGCTAGACAGGCTTGACACAATCAAAAATTTTAGATAGTATCCTGTTATTACAAATATGCTAGCAATTCGCCTACAACGCATTGGCAAAAAGAACCGACCTTCATATCGGGTTGTTGTGTCTGAACATAAGCGCGATTTATATGGCAAGCACAATGAAATTTTAGGAAATTACGATCCAGTTAGCGAGCCAAAGCAAATTAACCTGAAAGTTGACAGAATTAAGCACTGGCTTTCTGTTGGCGCCCAGCCCTCTGCTACAGTTCAAAACCTTTTGGTGAAAGAAAATATTATTGAGGATAAAAAGATAAAATCTTGGAGGCCTAAAGTTAAAAAAGAAAAAAAGGAAGGAGATGAGAAAGAACCTAAAGCAGAAGCGCCAAAAGAAGAAAAGTCAGAAGATGCAAAACCAAAGCCAGAAGCAAAGCAAGAAGATAAGCCAAAAGACGAAAAGCCAGCCCAAGAGAAAAAGGATGAACCAGCTGCTGACGAATCAAAAAAATAATCAATTCCAAAACCATCCGCAAGGGTGGTTTTTTGTATCCCAACATGTATATGACATTGACAAAACACTTTAATATGCTATAGTAATTTATGCTTATATACTACGAAATCTCGCATAGAGTTTGGTCACTCAATGCCCACAGAATTCAGTATAGAGCAGTTTAACAAGCTACTATTAATGTAAATCAGTATGGCAGAATTAGACCAAGAATTCTTAGAATTCGTCGTTAAGTCTCTGGTAGATCATCCAGATGACGTACAGGTCGAAAGAACTGTAGACGAAATGGGTGTTCTATTAACACTCAAGACCAATCCAGAGGATATGGGCCAAATAATCGGCCGCTCTGGAAACACTGCGCGCGCCATTAGAACGCTTTTGCGTGTTGTAGGCGCAAAGAACAATGCTCGCGTTAACCTCAAAATTTATGAACCAGAAGGTTCTAACAGAGGTCCGCGCAGAGACGACAGAGGTGGACCAGACAGGCGCGACAGCGCACCTCAAGCTGCAGCTCCCCAAGAGGAAGCAGATGTAAGCGCAGTAGACGACCTAAAATTGTAATCTTTTAAAAGATTGAAAAATTCTAAAAACCGTGTTATTCTAATGCACGGTTTTTAGTTTAACGACGTCACCCTGAGCGATCCGCCAGCTGGCGGAGAAGGGTCTTGTCAATAATATGAAATTTGATGTAATAACAATTTTTCCAAATATTTTTGATTCCTATTTAGGCGAGTCTATTTTAGGTCGCGCGCAAAAA
>NZBL01000018.1 GCA_002687895.1 bacterium
GTGCTGTATTTACCTCTGGCATAGAAACTTTAAACATTGCAAAAGGAATTTCTTTTGATCATACAATAACTACTAATAAGAGTTCGGGAATTACAATTGAATCATTTTCAGGAGCAGGATGGATAGATGATGTAAGAGATGATGGATCATCTATACGATTACGAGGTACGCCTTCTGTGGAAGATACTTATAATGTAGTAATCGAAATTAGTCACGAATCCCTTACTACTCCCGAAATAGCTGAATTTTATATTGTGGTTGGAGCAAATACACCACCAGTTGCGGACGCTGGGCCAGACCAAACTGTGCAGGCAAATGATGTTGTAACATTAAATGGCACTAATTCAAGAGATGATGATGGAAATCCACTTAATTATGAATGGACTTATTTGGAATACAGAGATGTAAATGGTAATGTAGCCCCAAATCCGTCTCTTGCTGGATTTTCAACTAGTACGGAAGTAGTTTCATTTACGCCAACAGTAAAGGGCAAATATAGATTTAAGCTAGTTGTAAACGATAATTTAGGTGATAGTATTGATATAGATAATGAAGATCCATATGATTCATTTGTTGAAGTAACTGTTCTTGCGCCAATTGTAGCAGGATGGTCAGAAAGATCTGGCTCTACTCAAAATCCACCATATACAACTAGCTGCGAAAATAACTTTGGCCAACGCCACATTTGCACAAAATCAGAGTTTGATAAATATATTCGTTTAGGTTCGTCTTCTACGCACACGGGCTTTATTAATCATTCTATAAACGAATTTGTAGGATTTAGGTATGATGGGTTAATTAATATTACAACTCCTGGAATCTATGGATTTAGCACTAGATCAGATGATCCATCGTTTTTAGACATAGAAGGCACTCAAGTAGTTGGTAATGGCGGAGATCATGGGTCTAGAACTAAGACTGGAATATATAATTTTCCTAGCCGAGGACTTTATAACATAACTGTTCGAGCTGCAAATAATAATGATGAAGGAGTAATTGACGTATGGTGGCGTTTGCCCGCAAGCTCTAGGTGGTCAAGAATTCCAAGTTCTGTGATTTCGCATTCACTATAAAAAAACGCCTCCCTCGCGCTGCGCACGAGAGAGGTGGTGTTAGGGCAAATGCCCTTGCTCGGAATTCCCGAGTCTAGTGGACTAGGGTCATTTTGCGTTCTTGGATGTGCCTGCCCGCGATCATGCGGTATAGGTACACTCCAGAAGCAGCGTTCTGACCACTCGCCAGACGGGTGTGGCGGACTGAACGCCGCGGCGGGGCTCTTCTTCACCAGCCGCCAGTCAGGGTCCGGGTACGCGGACTGCGGCACCGGGGCCAACGACCTCTTCGGGTGCGGGACGGTAGGATCGTACGCGAAGCCGAGTTGCGCGCCCTACGACAGTTCCTCCAGCAACCTGTGTAAAGCCCTCGGCTCATCCTGGAGCTGCGGTGGAGACCAAATGAAAGAGGCCAACAACGTGACGAAGTCCTCCGCCGCTGGCGGAGGCGCGTTGTGTTGTCGCGACCTCCCAATAGAATAAGAGCGCAAGTAGATAATAATGATACATATACTATTTCAACATCACTTGATGATTCAAGCTACAATTTATTTTGGACTATTCCTATGGTCGCAGGCAGTGGACTGCGGTGGCGTGATAGCGACATCATAACAAGCACGCCAACGCGATATATAAAAATAAACGTGGTTAACGGAGATGGTTCGTATTCTGCTTCAGAGATTGAACTATATAATAACGGAACCAAATTAGGACCTTAACATTGTTATAATATAAGAAATTATTGCTTTGAATCTATTTAAAAAGGCAGAGTTTTGATTGACCAAAATATATTTGTTTGGTAATATAATTTCTATGATTTCACTTGGACAGATAAAAAAGGGACAAACCATTCTGCATAACAATGAACCATATCTTGTTTTAGAAGCAGGGCATCATAAAATGGGCAGAGCAGGAGCAATTGTCCGCGCAAAGCTTAAACAGCTCAAAGGCAATTCTATTATAGAGCATACATTTCAAGGCAATGACAAGGTTGAGTTAGCTGATTTAGGATATAAGCGAGTTCAATTCCTATATACTGATGAAAGTGGAGCCCACTTTATGGATGAGCAATATGAACAATTTTCTCTGGATCGCGACTTTGCAAAGAACGACCTTTTGTATCTTAAAGAAGGACAAGCTGTTGATGTTGCTTTTTGGGACAAAAATCCAGTAAGCATAAAATTGCCTCCTAAAGTTGTGCTGGAGGTCGCGGAAGCCCCTCCTGCTGTTAAGGGAGATACAGCAAATAATCCTTCTAAAACCATTGTATTAGAGACTGGTTTAAAGGTTCAAGCCCCTATGTTTGTTAGTCTTGGCGCTAAAGTCCGCATAAACACGGAAACAGGCGAATATGTGGAGCGGGCTTAAGTAGTGGATAAATAATAAAATAACCTATTTTTGGAGCAAATAAGCGCAAATTTTAGGCGAAAATTAGCTTGAAATTTGAGTAGTTTTTGTTGTATAATTAGTAAAGATAATATAAAGAAAATGTACTATTCAACTAAAAGAGGTTATTTAAATATTATTTTACTGATAATTATATTGCTTGCTCTTTTAGTGCTTGTTGCTTGGCTTGCGTATCAAGCAGGATCAAACGCGGCAGAAGGAAGAATTGCTAATTTTGAACAGGCAAATGTGATTGTAGACGGTTCTGACATAGCCTTAACAACTATTTCTTTAGCGCAAAACGCGAATTTGCAGAAAACATCTGCGGCAGCTCAAATAAGCTCTGAACAAGGAAAAGTGGAAATTGATGTTCGTTTGGACGAGGTTGCTGTTCTGCCGGAAAATTCTGTTTTAGCGGGATGGCTTGTGGATGCGGGCAAATTAGGAGGTTTGGGTGAAACATCAGAAAGCGATCTGGACCAGCAATATGGAACCCCTTTTGCAAATATAGATTTTTCCAGCAGAGTTGGCGAAGCGCCGTATGCGCTATCTTTAGGAGGCCTAGCGTGGAATAGTGAAAGAAAAAGCTATTATCTATTTTTCAACGGAATTGATCCAATTATTCCATATGATGCTATAATGATTACATTGGAATCAGATGGAAATCAGGCTAATTTTGATCCAAGGCCGGGTACTCCAATATTAATAGGAGCAATACAATAAATATGATCAAAAAAATTATAATTTTAGGCATATTAGGGCTTGTATTATCTGGATGCACATCTGGCAAATCAGATAATAATTCTTCCAATACCCAGCAAAAGCAGTCAGACAGCATAGCAGTTCCTGTTGAAAAGTCAGATGTCAGCGAGGGATATTCAATAAGGCTTACAAGCCCCCAAAAAGGACAAGTTTTAAAATCTCCTTTTTTAGTTGGGGGAGAGGCTAATCTTCCAGATAATATGGCTTATGTGAGGGTTAAAAAGCTGAATGGAGACATTGTAATAAGCGAAAAAGCGCGAATTAAATCAGATGCAGGAGAACTAGGGCCTTTTGGAGTATTGCTTTCGTTTGAGTTTCAGGCTACAAATAAAGGAACAGTGGAAGTATATGGAATTGATCCTAATACTGGCAAAGAAGTTTCTTTAAAATCAGTTGATGTAAATTTTGATACAAGTTCTGGCGGAAGCGCTCAAATATTAAATTAATAAATTAACAGTAAGCAAATCCTATGGATGAACAAAATCAGGCACCAGCACAAGGAGGCGGACAAGCTCCAGCTCCAGCCGGAGCACCAGCAGGAGGGGAAAAGAAGTCGCCCTTAAAGGTGATTATTCCTATTGTAGTGGTAGTGATTGTTATTGCGGTGATTGTCTGGCGGGTAGTATAGGCTTCTTAAAACAAAAGTAATAAAAAAGCAGACTAGAGATGTGCTTGTAATGTGGTCTGCTTTTTTAATTGCTTATTATTCCCATTCAATGGTTGCTGGTGGTTTGTTTGTGATGTCATAGAATATATAGTCAATTTGCTTGGTTGCTAGTATTTTTCGCGTTATGTCATGAAGTATGGTTTTTGGCATCCTGTAAAAGCTGGCTGTCATTGCCTCTTTGCTCGCAACTGGGCGCAGGACAATTGATTCAAAGTGATTATTGCCAATTGGAGCTAAAGCAATTACAAACTGCCAAATATCATCATATATTCCCGTGTTCTTTATGTGTTGCATGACAATATCATCAATTTCTTGGAGCATAGTGATGCGGTCTTGAGATAATGTTTTGCTGCTGCGCGCGAGATTGAATTCAAGTTTTGCTTGGGGATTTAGCAGTAATAGCACGCGGTTAATACTATTTGTTGCATTGGTAATATTGCTTGAGATTTGATCAAGCTTTTCCCAATCTTGTTCCCCCCATATTGCCAAAGGATGGGCATAAGTTCTGTTGTCGCCTTGCACGCCAACAGATTTTATGGGCAATATCGCGTGCGGAATTTTTAGGCCAGGAAGCGTGGAGTCAAAAATTTGCTTTTGATCATTGCTGTTGTGGCATAATATGCGTATGGCAAGCCCTGGGCCTGGGAAAGGATGCCTGTTAATCATATGCTTTGGCAGTCCAAGAAGAGCGCCGATTTCGCGGACTTCATCTTTGTAAAAATCCGCAATAGGCTCAATCACTTTTCCTTTGTCAATCAATTGTTGAATTGCGTCAACTCTGTTGTGATGGGTCTTGATTGTGTCTGCGTGTTTAGTTGCGCCAGTTTCAATAGTATCTGGGTAAATAGTTCCTTGTCCTAAAAGCCACTCATCTGAATCAAGCCCTAGATCTTTAACTGCTTTGTCTTTGACTTGAATAAACGCATTGCCGATGATTTTTCGCTTTTCTTCTGGGTCAGTGATATTTTTAAGCTGATTATAGAATGTTTTACTTGCGTCAAGCACATGCAGATTATCAAATCCAGCATTATGAAGATTTTTTTTGATTTCTTGAGATTCATTTTTACGCATAAATCCAGTATCAACATATAATCCATATACCCTGCTTTTTCCTAAAGCTTTAGTCAAAAGCGCAAATGCCACAGATGAATCAACTCCTCCGCTTACAAGCAAAAATATTTTTTTATCTTTAACTTGAGATTGTATTTTTTTAATAATATCATCAATAATGTTTTTAATTTTCCAGTCATGTTTTGCATTGCATATATCAAATACAAAGTTTTTCAAAATCTGGGTTCCATGCTCTGTGTGGTGAACCTCTGGATGAAACTGCAAACCATAGAAATTACTGTCAATATCAGCCATTGCCGCAATGTCGCAGTCTGTTGTAGATCCTGTTGTAATAAATCCTTTTGCAAGCTTGGAAACAGAGTCTCCATGACTCATCCAAACAGTTGATATTTGGCTGATATTAGCCAAAAGAGGATTATCTTCTAAAACAGACAATTCAGCTCTGCCATATTCTTTTATTTTTCCGGATTTAACTGCTCCTTTAAGCATTTTAGCCATTAATTGATGTCCGTAGCACAAGCCTAAAATAGGTATTTTTAAATCAAAAATCCCCGTATCAATGGTCGGGGATTGGGCATCATAAACTGATTGAGGGCCTCCAGATAAAATTACGCCTATGCAGTCTTGTTTGTACGCGTCAATGGGCATATCTGGAGCATATATCTTGGCAAGCACTTCTAGCTCGCGGATGCGGCGGCTGATTAAATGAGTATACTGTGAACCAAAATCAATAATTGCTATATGCTTCATATTTTGACTGTTTGTATCAATTAGGTTAGTATACACACAATCTTATCTGTAATTCTTAATTTATGCAAGAAGCCTTAACTTTTGATGATGTTCTTTTGGTTCCCAAGTATTCAGAAATACGCCCTCGCAATGCTACAACACAAACAAAATTCTCGCGCAATATTCCTTTGCGAATTCCTTTAGTAAGCGCGCCTATGGATACTGTTACAGAGCACAAGATGGCAATTGCAATGGCATTGACTGGAGGAATTGGAATTATACATAAAAATTTGTCCATAACAGAGCAGGCAGGCGAAGTTAAAATGGTTAAGCGATTTGAAAACGGATTTATTTCTGATCCAGTATGTGTTGGCTTGGATGATTCAGTAGCCAAGGTTCATAAGATAAAAGAAGAAGAGGGGTATAAAAAAGTTCCTGTAGTGAACAAAGCTGGCAAATTATCAGGCTTAATTACTGATTTGGATTATTTTTGGCCCAAGGATAAAAGAAAAAAAGTTAAGCAGGCAATGGTTCGTTCAAAGGATTTAGTAATAGCTCCGGCAAATACGACTCTTGAGCGCGCAAATGATATTATTCACAAAAAAAAGGTTTCTATTTTATGCTTAGTGGAAAAGAGCGGAAAGCTTTCCTCTATTGTAACTCGCAAGGATTTAGAAAAAAATGAATTATATCCAAATTCAAATAAAGACAGCCACAAGCGCTTGCGCGTTGGCGCCGCGGTTGGGGCTGGCGAGGACTCTATTGAGAGAGCGCGAGCTCTAGTTGAGGCAGGTGTTGATGTTGTTGTTGTAGATACAGCTCATGGCCATTCAAAAGGAGTTATTGAATCAATAAAAGAATTTAAAGCTGATAAAATTATTAAATCAGTAGATGTTGTTGCTGGAAATGTCGCAACTAAACAGGCAGTAGAAGATTTAATAAAAGCAGGCTCGGACGGAGTTAAGGTCGGGGTTGGGCCTGGCTCAATCTGCACCACCCGCGTTGTGGCAGGGATAGGAGTTCCTCAAATTAGCGCAGTGATTGACGCTGTGTCTGGTAAAGGCAAAAATAAGGACATACCTATTATAGCCGATGGCGGAATAAAATATTCCGGTGATATTGCAAAAGCTTTGGCAGTTGGCGCAGATTCAGTCATGATCGGAAGCCTATTTGCTGGAACAGAGGAATCTCCCGGAGAAACCGAATTCTATAATGGAAGAATGTATAAAATTTACAGAGGCATGGGCTCAATTGGAGCAATGAAAAAAGGATCTAAAGATAGGTATGGACAAGAGTCAATTAAAGATAGCTCAAAGTTTGTGCCAGAAGGAATTGAAGGAAGAATATTGTATCGCGGCAAGGCGAGCGATGTGATATATCAATTAGAAGGTGGGTTGCGCAGCGGAATGGCTTTTGTTGGAGCAAAAAATATAAGCGAGCTTCATAAAAAAGCAGAGTTCACAAGAATTACAAGCGCTGGGCTTATAGAGTCGCATCCGCATGATGTTGAAATTACAAAAGAGGCGCCAAACTATCAGTAGCAGGCTTACTGAAGCGCAAACCAGACAAACACCGCAAGAAAGGGTATTTGAACTAATAATCCTTGAATAATGTTGATTTTTTTCTTGGTTAAAAAGTTATGCCCATTGCTGTGCCATCTGCGATACCAGCCCAAAAGAGGAGTCTTGGTTAATTCATGAAATCCCCATAAAGCGTCTGGTGCAATTCCGCCTGCCATTCCAGCTATTATGCTTGGCAATAGAGCAATATCAACCCTATTTATTAAAAAGATAAGCAAAATAGTTACTCCTATAAAGTCTATTAATGCGGCAGCAATTGTGCACTGCATTTTTGTTTTAAACCATATACATTTTTGTATTCCTTCATCACCATGCGGTATCATGTCTAGGATTAAATGGGAGATAAATCCGCCAATAAACGCGAGTATTGGGTTCAAGGTTAGGGTTCCTATTGCTGCTCCAGCAGCTGCGTGCACTGTTATATACATATGGCTAATTATACTTCGTGTAATCACTGCGTTCGGACCAAATGAGAGCAAGCTCTCGTTTGGTCCTCACTTGTGATTATAGCAGAAGAACTTGCATAATGGAATAATCTATGGTATACAATATGGGTATTATTTGTTACAGTTTTCTGCCTACGACCCACCAGGGTAGCTCAGTTGGTTAGAGCGTGGGACTCATAAGCCCAAGGTCGTGGGTTCGATCCCCACCCCTGGTACCAGCGCGGGGTAGAGCAATGGCAGCTCGCCAGGCCCATAACCTGGAGGTTGCGGGTTCGAATCCCGCCCCCGCTACCAAAAAATACCGACTCATTTGTCGGTGTTTTTTGTTGGTGCCGGGAGAGAGACTCGAACTCTCATGTCCTAGGGACACTGGATTTTGAGTCCAGCGCGTCTACCAATTCCGCCATCCCGGCTTATGTATCAACAAAGCTATTCTAAATCAAAGTCAGCGTATTGTCAAAGTACAGAATTTATTTTATAATATCATATATGGCACGCATAATATCCGTAGTAAACCAGAAAGGCGGGGTTGGAAAAACAACCACATCAGTGAATTTAGCCGTATATCTTGCGGCCCTTGGAAAATACGTATTGCTCGTTGACTTGGATCCGCAGGCAAATGCCACAAGCGGAATAGGAATATCGCATAATGAGCTGGAAAAGGGGCTATATGAGGTACTAAACGGAGATGCTGATTTGCGCTCTATTATGCATCAGCATGAGCTAGACGGCTTAAAAGTGGCTCCAGCGACAAATGCCTTGGCTGGAGCATCAGTTGAGCTTGTAAACATGGATAGAAGGGAGTTTCGCTTGTTTGATGTGGTAGATCAAGTTCGGCATGAGTTTGACTATATTATAATAGATTCACCTCCTTCTTTAGGATTATTAACTTTAAATGGATTAGTTGCGGCAGATGAGATTTTAATACCTGTTCAAGCGGAATATTTTGCTTTAGAGGGATTAGGACAGCTCATGAACACTATTGCACTTATAAAAGAAAACATAAAGCCAGAAATTGAAGTTCTTGGCGCAGTGCTGACAATGTATGATGGACGCCAAAAGCTTTCTGAACAAGTAATGCATGAATTATACAAGCATTTTCCAGATAAAATTTTCCGCAGCGTGATTCCGCGCAATGTAAGGCTTACAGAATCTCCTTCCTATGGAAAATCAATTTTACACTATGATCCAAAATCAAAAGGCGCAAAAGCATATGAGCGCCTAGCGCGCGAGCTATTAGAACTGCATGAAACATCATAATAATATATGGCAAAACAAAACTATGGATTAGGGCGCGGCCTGGGCTCGCTTATACCAAGTAAGCAAGAGGCTGAAGCAAAGCTGAAAAAAGCAACAATTGCGAAATCATCACCAAAATCTTCTGACAGATCTTCTGTTGATCTTAAGGTCGCAAATTCGCAAATTCTGGAACTATCTGTTGAAAAGATTATTTCAAACAGGCATCAGCCGCGCAAGCATTTTGTACAAGAAGAGATCCAGGAACTCGCAGATTCAATTAAGGAGCATGGCATTATACAGCCTTTGGTTGTTGTTGGGGCTGAAGACGGGAAATACGAACTCATAGCCGGAGAGCGCAGAACCAGGGCGGCAAAAATAGCTGGACTTAAAAAAGTGCCGGTTATTGTGCGCGAGGCAAATGAATTAGAGCGCCTAGAGCTTGCTTTAATAGAAAATATCCAGCGTTCTGACCTTAACCCAATAGAAGAGGCAGAAGCCTACCAAAAGCTGAATGATGAATTTGGCCTTACTCACGAGGATATTGCAAAGCGGGTCGGCAAAAGCAGGCCCTTAATATCAAATGCCGTGCGATTATTAGGCTTGCCGGCTGAAATCCAGAAAGCCATTAGCGAGCGCAAAATAACAAGCGGGCACGCGCGCGCTATTCTTGAAGTTTTAGATGATGATAAGAGAATGGTATTGTTCCGCAAGGTAATTGACGAAAAGCTGACTATTGGCGACACAACGCAAGAAGCGAAAAAAGTAGAAGTAAACCGCCACACGCGCAATATTGTGAACAAGGATCCTAATATTGTGGCATACGAAAAACAGCTCATGGACATATTAGGCACAAAAGTAATAATTGGAAAGCGCGGAAAAAACCTCGGAGTGATCACTATTGAGTATTATGGAGATGACGAACTTTCAGGATTGGTTGCAAAATTAATTGGAGAGTAGCTATTCTTTTCCGCGAAGACTCGCAATAGTACCCCATAGGCCCTTTGGAGAGCCAGCTTTTATTTTGTCGCGCGCTGCTCTTGTTTTTACGAATTTCAGCCAGTCTCTGTTTGGGCCTTTTCTTCCTTTTTCGATTACAATTTCTACCATGTCTCCGCTTTTTAGGTGGGAATCCAGAGCTGCTATTTGATTGTTTACGCGCGCTGTTGTGGCTTTATCTCCGATTTCCGTGTGAATATGATACGCAAAATCAATTGGAGTTGAGTTTTCAGGCAGATCAATCACGTCTCCTTTCGGGGTAAACACAAAAATCCTGTCTTGGAACACGTCAATTTTCAGGGAATCAAGATATTGCTTGCTGTCTTGAATTTCTTTTTGCCACTTTGAAAGTTCCTGAACCCAATCAAGGCCTTCATCCAGCTTAATTGATCCTTTTTCATCATAATGCCAATGCGCGGCAATTCCATATTCAGCTGCTTGGTGCATTGCAAGGGTTTTTATTTGCAGTTCAACTGTTTTGCCTCTGTCGCAGAAAACAGTTGTATGCAAAGATTGATATCCATTCGGCTTTGGCTGGGCAATGTAATCTTTAAACCTGTTTGTAATAGGGCGCCATTTATTATGGACGACCCCAAGTGCTTTGTAGCAGTCAGCAACCTCTGGAACAATGATTCTTAAAGCGATAATATCATGAATGCGGTGAAGCTCGTTATTATGGGCTTGCAGTTTTCTATACAAGCTCCACATGTCTTTTGTGCGCCCGGAAATTTCTATTATTTTTATTTTTTCTTTTTTGAGCATATCTGCGACCTTGAGTCTTAATTCTTTAAGAAGATCGCCGCGTTCGCTGAAATTTTTATCAAGCGCGATTTTAAGCTCTTTATGGTCTTTTGTGTATAAATACTTAAATGAAAGATCCTCAAGCTGGCCTTTTAACTGCCAAATACCCAAACGGTTCGCGATAGGGGCGTAGATTTCCAGAGTTTCGCGCGCTATGCGCTCCTGCTTTTTTGACTCCAAAGCATCAAGGGTTTTTAAGTTATGCAAACGGTCCGCGAATTTAATAAATATAACTCTTATGTCAGACGCCATTGCCACGAACATCTTGCGCAAGTTTTCTGTGTATCGCTCTATGCCGCGGTATTTTAATTTACCTAGCTTGGTTATGCCTTCTACTAGTTTCGCGACATTAGGCCCAAATTCTTTTTTTACATCAGCTAATGATTTATCGGTGTCTTCTGGAACATCATGTAATAGGCCCGCTATAATTGTATCTTGGTCTAAATGGTATTTTGCTAAAGTTATGGCAGTGCATAATGGATGATTTATATATGATTCTCCATTTTTTCTTACTTGTCCTTTGTGCGCGTCTTTTGCGAAATCATAAGCCAAGCGCACAAGATCTTTGTCTACTTTGAGCTTTTCTTGATTAATGATTTTGATGAGGTCGCCTATTGTTGCCATATGATTATAGGTTAGATGAGAAATAGTTGTTTTGTCAACTAAAAAAGGCGCTTAGAGCGCCTTTTTTAGTATAGATTTTATTCTGCAGATTTAGAGAATTTGCATTCTTTGCTGGAGCATTTGTGCGTTCCTTTTGGCCCAAATACTAATTGCGAACCGCAGTCTGGGCATTTTTCATCAACTGGCTTGGCAAAGAAAGCTGTTTTGCAGTCTGGATATTGGTTGCACGCAAAAAAGGTTCTGCCTTTTTTAGATTTTTTTTCTATAATTTCTCCTTTGCCGCATTCAGGGCAAGTAACGCCTGTGCCCTTTTCAATGTTTTTTATTCCTTTGCAATCTGGGTATTTGGTACATCCTAAGAATTTTCCATATCTGCCATGCTTAAATTGCATGGGTGCGCCGCATTCATCACATTTTTCATCTGTTGTTTCTGGCTCTTCTGGTTCGCCATTGCCGTTGATTGGCTTGGTGTTTTTGCAGTCTGGATACCCTGTGCAAGCTAAGAATCTGCCAAAGCGCCCAGTTTTAATAATCATTGGCTGGTTGCATTTATCGCATACTTCATCTGTCTTTTCTTCGGTTAATTCCTTTTTATCTAAAGTTTCTGTTTTTTCCATGAGATTTTTTTTAAATGGTTGATAAAAGTCATTAATTGATTTTTTCCATTCAAGTTTGCCTTCTGCTATTTCATCTAATTCATCTTCCATTTTAGCAGTAAATTTGTAATCAGCAACAGTTTCAAAATGCTTAACTAAAATGTCTGTGACCAAGAAGGCCATGTCAGTTGGCTTAAGTCTGCGGTTTTCAATACGTTCAACATACCCACGGTCAATAACTGTGCTAATCGTAGGAGCGTACGTAGATGGCCTGCCAATATCATATTCTTCTAAGGCCTTGACGAGCGAGGCGTCAGAGTAACGAGCCGGTGGTTCTGTGAAATGTTGATTTTGGTCAAGTTTTGCCAAATTAACTTCTTCTTTTTCGGAAAGTTCTGGAAGAATATCTTCTCGTTGAAGATTTGGATAGATTTTTAAGAATCCATCAAATTTAACGGTCTGGCCTGTTGCGCGGAACATATACTCTTTGTCAGATTTAGTACTTACATCAACTGATGTATTGTCCATAATTGCTTCTGGCATTTGGCTAGCCATTGCTCGTCTCCAAATTAAACTATACAAGCGTGTTTGATGAGGGTCTAATGTAGATTTTAGCGAATCAGGATCTTGTGCTGCTTCTGTTGGCCTAATTGCTTCATGCGCTTCTTGTGCTGATTTTGATTTTGCCTTAAATGCGCGCGGTTTATCCAGAGAATATTGTTTTCCAAAGTTTTTTTCTAAATATGATTTTGCATCTCCTAAGAATTTTCCAGAAAGAGTCAAAGAATCTGTACGCATGTACGTGATATATCCTTGTTCATACAATTGCTGAGCAATGCGCATTATCTGTTTGGATGAAAATCCTAGTTTGCGGTTTCCATCTTGTTGTAAGGTGGATGTAGTAAAAGGAGGAGAAGGTTTCTTTTTAGTTTCACGTTTTTCAATGCGTGTAATTGTGTACTTAGATTCTTTTAATGCTTCAAAGATTTTTTTCGCATCTTTTTCGTTTCCAATTGCAAATTTGTCCAAGGTTTTGCCATTAATTGCATTAAGCTTTGCAATAAAATGCCCTTCTGGGAGATTCTTTGGATCTAGCGTTCCAGCGTCACGGTCGCTGGGAGCGTCCGCGCCGCGTGCGTTCTGTTTATTGAATATTGCATCAAGAGTCCAATATTCCTGTGGCTTAAATGCTTGAATCTCGCGCTCACGCTCAACAATCAAGCGAACTGCTACGGATTGTACGCGTCCTGCGCTAAGTCCGCGTGCCACCTTTTTCCATAAGAAAGGGGAG
Organism: bacterium; assembly: GCA_002687895.1. Taxonomy (GTDB): domain Bacteria; phylum Patescibacteriota; class Patescibacteriia; order UBA2169; family UBA2169; genus UBA2169. The sequence continues at coordinate 13,241 of NZBL01000018.1, forward strand.
AGTTCATATCCAACTAATCTATCAAGAATTCTGCGGGCTTGCTGTGCATTAACATGCTTCATATCAATGTCGCGCGGTTCTTGCAAAGATTCTTGAATCGCATCTTTTGTAATTTCGTGGAATGTAATGCGTTTTACTTGTTCTTTTTTAGGTTTAAGTAGTTCTACTAAATGCCAAGCAATTGCCTCGCCTTCGCGGTCTTCATCAGTTGCAAAGTATATGTATTTGCTTTTTTTAGCTGCTTTTTTTAGCTCATCAACGGTCTTTTGCTTCTTTTCATCATCCACAACATAGGTAGGACTATAGTTGTCATCAACATCAACACCAATGTCTTTTTTTGGAAGATCACGAAGATGACCAAATGATGATTTGACTATGTAGTCTTTTCCTAAGTATTTAGTGATTGTTTTGGCTTTAGTTGGGGATTCTACAATAACTAAGTTAGACATGTGCTCTATTCTTTAAAATATTATTTTCTGTAATCCAATTTTTCCTTAGTTCGCCTGTTAAATAGAATGAGCCAGTAATTAATAATGCATCATTCTTTTTTAATTTCTTTAGTGCTCTTTGCAGTGCTTTTTTTGGATTCTGTTCTAGTGATTTATCTTTAAATGATTTTGCAAATTTATTAAGTTCGCTCGCAGTATGGAAGTTTCTACCTTTTCCTTTGATAGTGGTCAAGATAAGTTTATCGCTTACTTTTGCAAGTTGCTTAAGCATTTTACTAGCATCCTTGGTAGTGCCGCTTGCAAACATAGTATACAGTGTATCATATGTCAAATTTTTTAGGTTGTGGACAACGTTTCTAATCTTATCAGGATTATGTGCGCCATCTAGAATTATCAAAGGATTTTTTTGGATTATTTCAAAGCGACAGGGAAGTGTGGTATGAGTAATTGCGTCATTGATGGTGTTATCGTCAATCTTGAGATGATGAGCAATTGCTGAAGCTAGTTTTTTGTTTGATTCATCAAATCCTTTGGATTTAATATGGTGATATTTAGTGTTTTGTCTTTTGCAGACATCCTTGAATAGTTTTAATAAGTTTGGTCTTTTTTCTGTTGTAAAAAAGTGAGAGTTTTTTCTGATAATACCTGCTTTTTCTTTAGCAATCTTCGCTAAAGTATTGCCAAGCAAATGCTGATGATCTAAGCCAATATTTGTGGTTGCTATAATTGCTTTTGGTACAATCATGCCTGCATCATAGGTTCCACCACATCCAACTTCCATAATTACATAATCGCATTTCATTTTTTTGAAATACAACATTGAGATTGCAAAGAATATTTCAAAATAACTAGGCCTTCCATACTTATAATTTTTATCCATCTTTTCAATCGCAGGCTTCATGTCATCCACAAGTTTTGCAAATACCAATGGATCAATTAGCTTGTCATCAACCTTAATTTTTTCAATAGAAGTAGTTGCGTACGGGGAAGTAAATGAACCAACTTTGTAGCAAGTTTTGTAAAGCATGTTATGCAGTAGTGCTACAGTAGAACCTTTGCCGCTAGTGCCAGAAATATGGATATACTTAAAACCTCGGTGAGGATTACCGAGGAGTTTTATTAATTCACGGGTTCTATCTACGTATTGCTGTGGATTATAATTCCTATTGTACATGTACGCTTGGTCATGTTGTGATGCTGCCAAGCTCTCAAGATAATCTACTGCTTTGTAGTAGGGTTTGAATTGTGATGTCCTTGTTTTAGCCATGCTACGATTCCGTAAACAATTGGAGTATCAATTACGGCAAATGCGATTTTAAATAGCCAATATGGAATAATAAGTGAAAAGATAAATGGAACATCAAATTTTGGAGTTACTTGATAGAACGCGATAAACATAAACAAAGTTGTATCAATAAACTGGCTTATGAAGGTAGAGAGATTGTTTCTGAACCAAAGGAATTTTCCATGTGTTTGCTTTTTCCAAAAGCTAAATGCCCAAATATCATGTGTTTGTGAAAGAAAGAAAGCAATTAAGGATGCAATAATAATACGGATTGAATTGCCAAAGATTAGGCCATATGCCTCATTATGCTCAAACCTAGTTGCAGGGGGCATTTTAATTGCAACAGCTACAATAATGAGCACTAAGATTTGCGCGACCAAAGCTCCATACATCAACTGCTTTGCTTTTTCTTTTCCAAATACTTCTTCTATTGAGTCAGTAATCAGAAATGTCAAAGGATACGCGAAAATACCAACAGAAACTGATACTCCAAGAATAGTCGTGATTTTACTGCCAAGTAAATTTGCCGCAATTAAAGCAGCAACAAAGATGGATGATAGAATTGCGAACTTTTGTTCTGTTGAAATTTTCATAGTTATCTAGCTAGTATGTATTTCATTGCTCCTAAATGACGCACTTTGCCTTTCATTTCCATTAAGGTTAATGTTGCATTTATAGTGCTTGCGGGCAGATTAGTCAAGCGCCCTAAATCATCCACATGAATTGGCTCTTGTTTGAGATGATCTAATAGTTTTGCTTCTTCTGCAGTATCTGCGGTGATTTCTTTTGTTGCTGAAAACTCAACTGCTTGTTTTAGGTTGAGTGTATCCAAAATATCACTTGCTTCTGTTACAGGTTTGGCTCCCATTTTAATTAAATTATTTGTGCCTTTTGATGATTCACTTGTAATTGGACCTGGAACTGCAAAGACCTCTCTATTTTGCTCAAGTGCGTGACGAGCCGTAATCAAAGCTCCTGATTTTTCTGCTGCTTCAACTACAAGTGTGCCAAGTGATAATCCGGAAATCACACGATTACGTCTTGGAAAGCTTGCTTTATACGGAGGAGTTCCAATTGGGTGTTCGGAAATGATGCTTCCTCCGCAATCAATTATTTTTTCCCCAAGCATTCTGTTGTGCACAGGATAGATGTTTGATTTTTCTATGCCACATCCAAGTATTGCAACTGTTTTTGCATTAGCATCTAAGGTTGCTTCATGCGCAATGCCATCTATTCCTAAAGCTAAGCCGCTTACAATTACTAATTTGTTTTGCGCAAGTTCATATACAACAGAATAAGTTATTTGTTTTCCATAATTAGTGAATTTACGTGATCCTACTACCGCAAGCAAAAATTCATCGTCCGTAGGAAGAGTGCCTCTGTAGAAAAGTATAAATGGAGGAGAGTAAATCTCCTTGAGCAGGCTTGGATATTCTTCATCTTCGGTTGTCACAACTGAAATGTTTTCTTTTGCAAGTTTTTCTAGTTCTTTATCTAAATTAATTTCTTGGCGCAAACGTATGATTTCTGCGATGTTTTTTTGTGAAAATCCAAGCTGCTCCAATTGAGTCATTGGCGCGTTCCAAGCAAGCTCTAGTGATGGAAATGCCTTTTTGAGCTTACTGAATTTGGCAGGCCCTATGCACGGTATTTTGCTGAATCCTATACAGTATTTTATATTGTTTTGATTTTGATTTGACATTTTTTGTGTTTGTGGTGCAATATTGGACAGTTTTTTAAATATAGGTTCTCATAATAAACATATTGGAGGCGAAAAATGACAAAGAAAGAAATGATTGACCAGTTGGCCGGTGTTTCAGAATTAAAGGATGCTGGCATAAGTTGAAAGGCGATAAAGCGCCGACAGAAAAAGGAGCAAGAGCGCATGAAATATTATGCTCCGTACCAACGGAGTTTGTTCTAAGTAATTATATCACAGTTTTTTTTGCACGATATATCAGGCATCCACATAAGGATGCCTTTTCTTTTTGTAAAAAAATAGGACTGGAAGGTGTTGTTCTTCCAGCCCCTTTGTTAATTTGCATTCCACAAATCAGATTAGCTCTTGCGACATGCTTTCATCAGAAAGTATGCCTTGAGCAATTTTGTTGAAATGCAAGCCTGTTATTGCCAGTCTCAAGGATTTGATGAGGTTGCACCCTGGAAACCTGGCCATTTTTACGCAAGTTTGAAAATATGTGGCAGAGCCTTTGTATATCTTAAGGGCATTTTCGCGCGACAGTGATCCTTGCTTGATAGAGTTTTGAATTTCGCTAAAAAATTCAGCAATCTGATCAAGCTCTTGCGCAAGATCAAACCTGATAAAAGCTTGTCGCGCAGGATTGATCATTCTTTCAAATTGAGCAGACAGATATTCGTCCAGACTAATAGAACCACTTTTTGGCTCATTAATTAATTGCAAGATATTTTTTAGTGATCCTAATTCATCCAGAGCCCAGATCTTCATTCTATTGTCCTCTGATATGCCTTCCTTAATCAGACTCCAATAGCGAGGATCAAATCGCAATCCTTTTGTTCTACCTTGCTTGTACATGGAGATCACAGCAGCGCGCAGTTCACCATACCTAATGCGCCCCTTGTCAAAGATATTTGTATCAACTCCTGATACCACGCTTTTCGCGCGTTCATATATAGGATCCATGTCAAAAAGAGACCTAATAATATGCAAGTATCCTTCTTGGAAGTCTGCTTCTCCCATTTTGGGCTTGAATCCAAGATTACTTGCCACATTATTGCCAAAAGCATCTACTTTTATCAATCTTCCTTGATTTTTCATTTCTACATACAAAGGAGTGTGAGGCATGGGAGATAGCTTTCCTGTCATAGAATTGAAGATTTTAGACTTTTTTGAAAAATCAACAATTCCTTGCGCAGTATGCTTTGTATCGGCATCACTTCCGTAAATAAACCCAGCGAAAACTTCTATTCCTTTCTTTTGAAGCTTGCGTACTGTTTTTTCGGGTTTTGTTTTGAGATTTTGAATTTTACCCATTTCTTTTAATGCAACTGGGTCTGGGTTTTCAACTCCCAAAAACACTCCCTTAAATCCAGCTTGCACCATAAGCTCAATCAAATGCGCAAAGTCATCCTTGCCCAAGTCAACACTTGCCTGGGTTATGAACTTAAAAGGATAATTGTGCTGTCTTTGGAATTCAATCATCACTTCAAGAATAGCTTCCATTGCTTCTGGATCGCTGACAAAGTTGTCATCCACAGTAAACACCATGCCTGTGAATCCGGTATTATAGATTGCCTGCAGTTCTTGCTTTACCGTGGTTTTGTCTTTTGCGCGAGCAAATCCGCCGTTGAACTGCACAATATCGCAGAAATTACAGCGGAATCTGCAGCCAGCTGTTGTCTGCATCATCATGGATCTGTAATTTTTTCTGTCTATAAGATCCCATCTTGGAACTGGAATATTGCTAAGCGGTTTGAATATCTCTTGGTCGCGCAGATATTTGCGGGATCCGCTTGGCTCATCCAATACTCTTTGCGGAATAAAAAGATGGGGTTTTGTTGCGCTGTGCACAGGATTCCTGTCAAGCGCTTCGCATAGCAGTTTGATCCATGGCGCAGCTTCGCCCCAAGCCAGAAAATCAATACCATTATGAAGAATTTGATCGTCTTTTGTTTCAGGCTCAAGGATGATATCGCGATATGTGGAAGCCATTGGGCCTCCTAGCACAATGGGCGTGCTTGTTCCATATGCAGGCTCTTTAAGAAGGTGAATAATAGATTCTCTCTGAACATTCATTGCGCTGATAAATACTGCGTCAGCGCTTTCTATTATTTTTTTCATTTCAGCATTAGTTGGCTTTTTGACATTAAAGTCAATAAGCTGAAATTCCCATTCATCCTGCGGCATAAGCGCGGCAAATGTTAGTGCACCTAATGGGGGATAAGCGGTAATATTCTTGCCAAGCATATTTAACGCGTGCTTCATTCCCCAATATAAACCATCTGGGAAAAGAGGCGAGATAAGAATTCCTTTTTTCATAGCAGTTCCTTTCTGCGGAAGGGTGGTATGTTTTTGTTTGGGTTCAAATTGGGCTCTAATAAAAGCATAATTTGAACCCAAACAAGATATTTGTAAATGTACTGCAATTAGGATACCTGTATAATAGTTTTAGGTCAATAAATTAATTGTTCACAAGGGTTTTTATACACATGTCTAATTTTTTCATCCAATCGCTTCCAAGGTCCTTTTTTGCAACCTTAATTTCCTCAACAGAGTATTGCCAATGCGGGCATTTATCAAGCATTTTCGCGAAAAGCTTTGGCTCAATAGGATTTTCCGTTTCTAATATGAATATTTGCTCGCTGGAATTTGCAGACGCAAATGAGGTATCAATAGAGCTAATCCCAGCTTTGCGGCCAAGAATTTTTAATCTTAAAATATAGAACAAATGTTCAACAGCTTGCGGAATTGATCCTTGTTTTTGCAGATCATCTTTTGCCTTTGCAAGATCATCAATAGAATCAATTAAAGCCCATTGGTGATACAGCTCAATGCGTTTTTCCTTATTAGTTTCAAAAAATTGCGGAATGCGCGCTTCAATTGGCAAATCAACAGAAATATCAGCCAAAGCCTCGCTTGGGTGGCCTGATTTAATTTCCTCAACAGCGCTATTAAGCAGGCGAACATATAATCCTAATCCAATTGATTTCACATGCCCATGCTGTGCTTTGCCAAGAACATTTCCAACTCCGCGGATTTCCATATCTCTTTGCGCCAAATCAAATCCGCTTCCAAGCTCGCGCGCTTCTTCCAACGCTTGCAAACGTTTTTCTGCCTCACCAGTCAGTTTTTGGCGTTTGAAAAAGAAGTAAGCATAAGCTTGCCTATTGCCTCTGCCAATGCGTCCTCTAATTTGGTGTAGTTGCGATAACCCGAACTGTACAGCATTATCAACAATTAAAGTATTAACATTTGGCAAATCCAAACCATTTTCAATAATTGTAGAGCATACTAAAACATCAATTTCGCGCTTATCAAATTTATGCATTACTTTGGCAATATCTGCCTCTGGAAGCTGGCCATGCAGCATGCCGAATTTTACTTTTGGCATTAAGGCTTGCAGTTCTTGGGTTTTTACAGCCATTGTTTCCACATTATTGTACAAGTAATATACCTGTCCTTTGCGTTTAATCTCCTTTTCTATGGCGCTTTGAACATGCTTTTGGTTATGCGGCTCTATAATAGTCTCAATTGGCTTTCTGCCGCCTGGAGGAGTGGCAATAGTGGAAACAGCGCGCACGCCAGATAAGCCTAAATGCAAAGTTCTTGGGATCGGAGTTGCGGTTAAAGTCAAAACATGGGATTCAGAGCGTATTTTTTTGAGCTGTTCTTTGTGCGAGACTCCGAATCTCTGCTCTTCGTCTATAATAATTAAGCCAAGATTGCTGAATTTTACATCTTCGCTTAATAATCTATGAGTTCCAATTATAATATCAAGTGTTCCTTTTTCAAGTTTTTTTAATGACTCTTGCTGGTCGCTTTTAGATTGAAACCGAGATAAGCCAGCAATTGTAATTGGGAAATCCTTTAAGCGGTCTGTAAAAGTATCTAAATGCTGTTGAGTTAAAATAGTAGTAGGCGAGAGTACAGCAACCTGGAAACCAGACAAAGCCGCTTTTGCAGCAGCGCGGATTGCTACTTCTGTTTTTCCGAAACCAACATCACCGCACACTAATCTATCCATTGGAATATCTTGCTCAAGATCATTGTAAATTGTTGTGATAACATCTTTTTGGTCTTTTGTTTCTTCAAATGCAAATGACTTTGCAAGCTTTTTTTCAGCAGCAGTCGCGTTTGGAATTGAGGGAGCGCTTGCGAGCTGGCGGCGGGCCTGCGTGTTCAAAAGCTCGCGCGCGTGGTGCAAAGTATCTAAACTTGCTTTTTGCATTACCTTTTGCCAGCCCGGTCCAGACAAGCGGGATAGCTGGGGATTTGGACCGCCAATATATTTTTCCATTTTTTCCGCCATTGTAACCGGCAAAAACAAAGTATCTCCTTCTGCATACGCAAGCTTGAAATATTCGCGCATAATTGCGTCCACATTTTGCTGAACCATTCCTTCAAACCGCGCAATTCCATGGTCCAAATGAACAACATAATCTCCATTTTGCAGATGCTTTATAAAGCTTGGCTTTGCTTGATTGCTTTGCAGAGCTTCTTCTTTAGGAAGAATGCATGATGCAAGCTCATTTATTTCCGTGTTAGTGAATTGCAAAGTAGCGTCTGGCTTTTGCGGGAAAGCATCTAATACAATCTGCTTTATTTGCGGATTATAATCAAAAAGAGTTGATTTGCTTTCTAAGTGACTAAGATTATATGGAATGATTTTTGCTGATTCTTGGCTCGCGGATTTATTCTTGACTCGCTCCACTAGCTTGATTGAATCAATTATTTCATCATCAAAGTCAATTCTAATGACATGCTTGCCATCAGAGCGAGCAATATCAACAATGCTGCCTCGGCTCGCGATTGACCCTTTTTCGCTTGCTGTGCGCTCTTTTGTGTATCCTGATTCAATTAGTTTTTTTAATAATGATTCTCTTGTGAATTTTTGTCTTGGCTTAACAAGAATGGTGTGTTTTTTAAAATCATCCATGCTTGGAAGCAAAGTATTGATTTCTTCTTGCGTTAAAACAGCAAAACATTGCTTGTTCTGCATTATATCCCGCAAAGCAGGGGATTCTATATTGGTGTGGATAATTATTTCAGCATTATAATGCTTAAGCCATTTTTTAGCGTAAGTGATTAAGTTCAGTTTTGCGAATTCATCCTGCACCACTAGCAAAACAGGCGACTGTGGAAATCGCTTGGCTTTAGCAATATTTGCAAGCAAATAACTTTGTGAAACTGGGTTGCTTGGAGTTTTAATGCTTACTTTTTGCCTTGTTTGCAGTTTTTCCGCAATACCCTGAACACCTCCTGAAATATCAGGAGGATGTATATCCTTCTCCATAGTTTTCTGCATTTTAGCGCAATTCTAGCTTGTTGACAAGTGGATTACGCTGTGATAAGATACTCGTCCTTGCTCTTAGAAGTCTGCTTGTAGTCCGCTTAGTTGGGAACCCCTCCTAACTCAACTAGGCATTTAAGCAAGGTTTGGCGCCTTGTGCATCAATCCTTCGCTACAAGCAGGCTTGTGGGAGGAATATAAAATCCGCTTTTGGCGGATTTTTGGTTTAAGTATATATCCTATTTCAAAGCATCAACAAGAACTTCCTCTGCGCTATTAAAAACCCGCGTACTGTCTTTTGCGTCTACAATTGCCGCTCTCATGTCTTGGGCTTTTTGCGGACTAAATCCATTTTCGTCCCGTAATGTGTCGCCTCCATGGATTATAAATACTTGGATTTTTTTCATAGTGTTAAGCATTGTCAGATTATTATAATTATCGTTCCCAGTATTTGACATCAGGATGAAAATCAACTTGATACTCTGGAATGCCGAGTGTGATGCCGTACTGTTTTGCAGCGTTATATTGTTGTTTATTTTTTCGATCAATGTAAAAAATTTTACCAGTGAAAATAATATAGTGGTGGGTGCTATTTTTAAAATCAGCATACCAAGCGCCATGAGTTGTATTCAATGCTTTACTGATTATTTTTGCTATATTCAAAGCTTGGTTTGCTGGTATTTCAACCATGCGTTTGGTCCATTGTTTTACCCATGGTGTTTTATGTTTTTCGGTGACTGGTTCAACATCGGTTGCTAGTATGGTGACTTTATCTAAAATGCTTTTGTCAGCCAAGCTCTCCTCAATTATTATACCTTTAAAGTTTTTCATAATTTTTTGGGAATAATACTCATTTGTCGTTTTAACCCATTGTATAAAATGATCTCCATTTTTTTGTTATCTTTTACCATACCATCAATACACGCATTAATATATCCTTGTTTTGATGATTTAGAATAATCTATCATTTCGTAACCAGAGTGCAAAGCAAGTAAATCCAAAAATAAGCGAATTATTCTACCATTTCCATCTCTGAACGGATGTATTGCGTTTAACTCGCTGTGAATTAGTGCTAATTTTTGCGCAATTGTCTTTTTATCATCAGATTGTTTTGGAATATTCTTTTTGAGAATTTTTTTAAATTCCTTGAGTGATGAATTGATGTATCTACTTGATGCAAAAAGCATATTGTCTTTTGAAATATCAACCTCGCGAATCTTTCCTGCCCATGAATATAATGTGTTAAGAAAATATTTATGTATATCAAACAATAAAGAGAGATTAAATTTAATCTCTCCCTTTTCCAATATTTCTAGATAATGAGTATAGTAGAGACTTTATACCGAGAATGCTCTGCCATATTGTTTTAGTCTTTTTATAACAGATTTATTTAGTTTTGCGCGATACAAGCTTAGGCCTTCTAGTTTAGAGGATTGTGATACTGCTTTTTGGATGGATTTCTTATCTGCGGATTTTTTTGCTTTCTTCATATATGCTTATTTTAGCATATTTTTTGAAGTTTTTGAAGCTAAATGGCCATGGTTGTGGTATCATTTCCCGAAAGCCATTCGTCAATAATATCCACAACTAACTTTAACGACTTTTTTAATTTAATCTCACCAGATTTGCTTGGAGGCTTTAGGATGTAATCTTCACTGGAAATTCTTTGTTTTCCTGCTTTTTGGTCTGCAACACCTATTTTGAGGCGGGCTATTTTGTCAGATTTTAATGACGTCAATACAGATTGCATGCCTTGATGCCCGCCGCTTGAGCCATCTGGTCTTAGCCGCAAAGTGCCGACCAAGAGATCAATATCATCAAAGATAATTAAAATATTTTCTTTTTTAATTTTGTAATATCGCGCGATCTTTCCAACAGCGTCTCCAGACTTATTCATAAAAGTTTGAGGCTTTGCAAGAATGGTTTTTGATTTACCAATCTTGGTTTCAGCTATTTCTGCGTTAAACTTATCATTCATTTTCCAGTCGCCTTTATCAACTAAAACATCAACTGCGCGAAAGCCAGTATTATGTCGAGTTTTTTCATATTCTTTGCCTGGGTTGCCAAGGCCTATAATTAATTTCATATATTATCTTTTAGGATTTTTTCTTGGTATGCGCCTGCTTCTATGGGTCATGCGCTTCTTTTTTGGTTTTTCAATATTCATTTCATCTTTTTTCAATTCCCGCTCTTTTACTACTAGTTTAATGGGCACACCCTCAAAGTCAAATTTTTCCCTTAAAGAGTTTGTTAAGTATTGTTTATAGGACAATGCAAGTTTTGTTTTGTTAGGTATATCAAGTATAAATGATGGGGGATTGGTTGCTGTTTGCTTGAGCGACAGTAAGCGTGGCCTGCGAGTGCCTTTGCCAATTGTTGGTTTTCGTTTTTTGATTGAGGCTTTTAAGAATTTAGAAAGCGCGTTATCTGTAATTTCGCGGGAAAGATTTTTTTTGACATCACTTGCAAGCGTTAAAATTTCTTTTGTGCGCTTGTTATCTTGGGCAGAAGTAAATATAATAGGCACCCAAGAAAGATTTGGAAAACTGGATGCAATATAATCAGTATACTTGTTAATAGTTTTTTCATCCTTTTCTGGAATTTTATCCCACTTGTTAGCCACAATAAACAATCCTTTATTTGTGTCTTCAATCTCTCGCGCAAGGCGGTGATCCTGTGAAGTCAGTTTTTCTGAAATATCCATAACCAAGGCAACCACATCGCTGCGGTTAATAGCTGCTATTGATTTATTAATGCTCAAGTGCTCAACTTCATTACCATGCTTTGTTTTTCTCCTTATTCCAGCTGTGTCAATTACATCAAATGCCGTATCTTTGTATTCAATCACAACATCCTGCGAATCGCGCGTAGTATGAGGCGTTTCCGAAACTATCATGCGCTCCTTTCCTAGTATGCTGTTTAAAAGAGATGATTTGCCCACATTAGGCTTTCCAATAAGAGCAAGTGTTATATCAGATTTAATATGCTCAACATCTGCATCTTTAATTAATTCAGTTATCTTGTCCAAAAGATCGCCGATTCCAGAGCCGTTTATGGCGCTTATTTTTTGCGTGTCCAGCTTAAATCTAGCGAACGCATTTGCGAGTTTTCTTTTTTTCGCGTTATCGCATTTATTGATTACTAGAATTATGGGCTTTCCAAGCTTGCGCAGGCTTTTGATGATTTGCTGGTCTTGAGGCAAAGGCCCGATATCAGCGTCTACCATAAATAAGATAAGAGCGGCTTGTGATTGCGCTTGGCTAGCTTGCGCGATTATTGGGTCATGGTAAATGTCCTGCTTGCTAGGATCCAAGCCCCCTGTATCAACCAAAGTAAATTGTTTTTTGCGCCACATAACTTGCGACTCCAGCCTGTCGCGCGTTGTTCCGGCCTCTGGAAGAACTAAGGCTTTTTTCTGTTCAGACACAGCATTAAATAATGTTGATTTTCCAACATTGCTCCTTCCTACAATAACTACAAAAGGAAGTTCACGCGCCATAGGCTATGAAACAGAATCTGACCCAACTATAATAAGCATATCAGCGTCAGGAACTGTAATAAAATTAGGAAGGCTTGGGGCCACGTTTGCGTTTAAAGTTTCTATAATAAGCTGCATATCGCTTGCTGGAACTTGGTCTGAAAGCTTGTATATGACTGTTTTTTCATAATCCCGCATAGGAGAGTTCGCAATCTGGGTTATGTTGTATGAAAGCTTTTCAAGCTCAAGCGCTGTGTTGGCTGCAAGCCCCTCGCTTAGCGTGCCGTTATGAATTACTATTTTCAGCCCTTCTGCGATATCGCTCGCGCTGACCACGGAAAGCATCGGGTCTTGATATAGTAAATTTCTTGCTACTTTCTTGATTTCAGAAAAGTCTGTGCTAGCGAGCCTTGGGCGAAGAAGATAAGAGCCTTCTTCGTTTGTGTCGGCAATTAGCAATCCTCCTTGTTCTGTGCTTAAAACAACTTGAGTTATATTCTGCTTGTCTGCTTTTTTAGCTATTTCATACAGCCTGAACAGCTGCCATAGCTTCATGTCAGTTTCTACATGCTCTCCAATAATATCAGATAAGCTTAAAAGCTTGTTTGGGTTAATAAGAGTTGAAAGCGCTAGCGTGCGCGCCTGCAAAGCCTGCAATATCTGCTGCTGCCTTCTTGCGCGCGCGAAATCTGTTCCTTCTCCGTCTGTGCCGTGCCTGGAGCGGACATATTTCAAAGCCTCATTGCCTTTTAAGTTCTGCCATCCAGAATCAAAGTGCACTGGCTCATATCCAAAGCTGTCGTCTGGATATTGGTAATCAGTAAATTCAGAAGGTATATCAACCCTAATTCCTCCAAGAGCGTCTACTATTTTTACAAAACCCTCAAAGTCCAGCTTTATATAGTAGTGCATGCTAAGGCTGGTTATGGCGCTGACTGTTTTTTTGGAAAGATCTGCTCCAGCCCGAATTTCATCTGGATTCATCGCGGCTCCATATGCGTTTGCGGAGTTTATTTTTTGCCATCCAACCCCAGGAATAGGCGCAACCAAGTCGCGAGGTATGGAAAGAAGACCAGTTTCTCCGTTTAATGGGTTAATGCTTGCCACTATTATTGTGTCAGTCAGCTGTCCTCCATCATGCTCCTCTCCTCCTATTCCAAGAAGCAGTATATTGATTCTTTCTTGATCTTCTCCAAGAAGGGGCTTGTCTCCTGAAACAGCTAAATGCTTTATCTGCTCAAATACAGAGGCATTGCCCAATTGATGGGCTAAATCATTGCTGGAGATTACGGCGCGCGTTGTATATACTAGTCCAAGCAATAGGATAAATGTAATGGCAGTCGGCGCTATTTTGCCCCACGTAAAAAATTTTTTCTTCTGTTTAGGAGAAAATTCCTGAATTACTTTTTCGCTTTCTTCGGCTGCATCCTCTACAAAATCGCGAGTAGTGCGTAAAAAATCTATTTGTTTGCGCTTGTACATGATTATTCAAACTTAGCTGGAATTTGTGAACTTTCAATGATAGTATTATACAAGATTAATAAGGTTTAGTAAATCGTATTTTACAGCTCCAAACATTGCAAATTATAAAACATCTGCTATAATCACAGGGTTTTATGGGTAATATAGAATCAAAAAAACAACATAGCAAACAAGCATCAGAAATGGATAAGATGATGAAAGACGCGTCCCACATAACAGGAGGCGGTGTATTGGCGTTTATTACAGAGCTGATTAAAATAGTCTTGATCGCGCTTGCTATTATTATTCCTGTTAGATATTTTTTAATAAAGCCGTTTTACGTGAACGGCGCTTCAATGGAGCCCACATATCAAAACCGCGAATATCTTATTATTGATGAAATCAGCTATAGATTTTCCGAGCCAATACGCGGAGAAGTGGTTGTGTTTAAGTATCCAGAAGACCCAAGCCAGTTTTTTATAAAAAGAATAATAGGCCTGCCTAACGAGCGTCTAGTGGTACAAGACGGTTCTGTTGTGCTATATAACAGCCAGAATCCAAACGGCTTAACCCTTAATGAGCCATATCTTTCAGATAATATAATTACAGTTGGATTCAGCGATGTTAAGCTTGGCAAAGGAGAATATTTTGTGCTTGGGGACAATAGAACAGCAAGTTTGGATTCCAGAAGGTTTGGGCCTCTTATGAAAGACGAGCTAATTGGAAAGGTGTGGCTTCGCGGATGGCCATTAAACCGCATAGGCGTGCTGCAGCACTATTCATTTGGATTTTAATATAATAAATTATGACAGCTGATACTCAAACCAAAAAAACCAAGCAAGCAGGCTCGCACGCAAAAAGAACGCCCAAGCCCCCAAAGCTGCTTCGCGGATTTAGGGATATCTTGCCAGAAGATTCAATATTTTGGCAGCATGCCAAGCAAACCGCGTTTTCCACTTTATTGGATTATGGATATGGAGAAATAGACACTCCAATGCTGGAGCAGACTAGCTTGTTCAAAAGAACTATTGGCGAGCATACTGATATTGTTTCAAAAGAAATGTTCACATTTGAGGACAAAGGAGGGGATTCAGTAACAATGCGCCCAGAGTTCACAGCAAGCTTTGCGCGCGCTTACGTGGAGCACGGAATGTTCAACAGGCCCCAGCCAGTTAAGCTTTTCAGCATTGGCCCGGCTTTTAGATATGACAGGCCACAGGCTGGGCGTTTTAGGCAGTTCAACCAGATAAATTTTGAAATTTTCGGAAATGACCATCCTGTGGCTGACGCTGAAATTATTTTTCTTTCCTATTTAATATGCAAGCAGCTTGGATTGGATATTAGTATTCACGTGAACAGCCTTGGCACTCCAGAATCTCGGGAAGAGTATGTTGGAATTCTTAAAGAATATTTTAAATCAAAGCGAAGGCTTTTGTGCGAAGACTGCAAAAAGCGCCTTACAAAAAATACTTTGCGCATTTTAGACTGCAAAGAAGAGGAATGCAATCAGCTTGCGCAGTCAGCTCCCCAGCTTGTAGATCATCTTGACGAAGAGTCTAAGCAGCATTTTGTGGCTGTTTTAGAGCATTTAGACGAGTCAGAGGTTCCATATGAGCTTAATCCATATATTGTGCGAGGGCTTGACTACTACAATAGGACAGCATTTGAAATTTTCGCGAAAATAGGCGAGCATACAGAAGATCAATCCGAGTCCAAGCCAATCGCATTAGGAGGAGGAGGAAGATATGACGGCTTGGTTGAGCTTTTAGGGGGAAGGGAAACTCCTGGAGTTGGAGTTGCAATCGGGATAGAGCGTATAATTGACGCAATAAAAAAATTAGGCCAAAAGCCCACAAGTCAAAAAAAGCCCCAAGTATTTTTAGCCCAGCTTGGAGAGGAGGCCACAAAGCACGCTTTTACTTTGTTTGAAACTCTGCGAACTGCTGGAATAAGGACTAGGGCCAATTTCGCAAAGTCAGGATTAAAGGAGCAATTAGAGCACGCAGACAAGCTAGGGGTATTGTATGCTGTTATATTAGGCCAAAAAGAGCTTTTAGATGAAACAGTTATTATTCGGGACATGGAAAATGGAATTCAAGAAGTGGTTGATCTCGCGAAAATTGCTGAAGAGCTTAAAAAGAGGCTTAAGAAAGGAATATAAATATTATTGACAATTTACTTTATGTTGTGTTACTCTATAATTAAGATTTTTTAATTTATTTACATAATTAGGTTTCATGCCAATTACACTAAAAAGACGAGACAATGAATCCAATGAGCGATTGATTCGCAGATTTTCCCGAAGAATTCAGACTTCTGGCCTTTTATTGCGCGCAAAAAGGCGCCAATATTTTGAGCAGCCGAAAAATAGCAATAGAAAGAAGAAAGATGCTTTGCGAAGACTGCTTATGAGAGCTCGCGAAGATTATCTGCGTAAAATAGGGGAATTGGAGGAAGATACATATACAACAAGAAATAAAAGAGGCTAAAAAAGCCTAGGATATGAGCCTAAGCGAACAACTGGATAGTGATTTTAAAGAATCACTAAAAAACAAAGAAGCTGAAAAACTTTCAATTTTGCGTTTAGTCCGTTCAAGCATAAAGAATTTAGAAATTACTAAGCAGGCAGAGGCTTCTGACGAAGATATAATAGAAATTCTGCAGCGAGAGGTTAAGCAGCATAAGGAATCTATTGAAGCTAATGTTAAGGCCAATAGAGATGACGAAGTAAAGCGCTTGCAGTCGGAAGTAGAGCTTTTAAAGCAGTATTTGCCTGAAGAGTTATCTTCTGGAGAATTAAAAGATGTCATAGAAGGCGCGATAAGCGAAACTCAGGCTTCTGGCGTATCTGATGTGGGCAAAGTAATGGGAAAGGTAATGGGAAAGGTAAAAGGCCGCGCAAGCGGAGACGAAGTAGGGCAAATGGTTAGGGATTTACTTTCTAATAAATAAATTAAATTAAAACAAAATATGGCTAAAGGAAAATTCGTGTTCGGAGCTTTGCTTGGGGCCGCGGCTGCGGCGCTTTTAACTCCTGTGGCTGGCAAAAAAGCCCGCAAAAAAGTAGCTGATACAGCTGAAAAAGCTGGAATTGACAAGGAAAAAATAGATCAAGTAGTTGGCCAAGCAAAAGACATTGGAGGCGGTTTGCTTAAAAAAGCTCAAACAGCGGCAAAAGAAAAAGCAGATTCTATTTCTTCCAATCCTAAAACCAAAACTAAAAAGTAATCAAACATGCATTATCTGCATCAAGCTTTGATCCAGAAGTTTCTTTGGGCACGTTTGGTGCTATGTATTTTCGCTTGCCTGTTATTGGCAGGCTTTTTGTTTTTCGCGAGCCCGGCTTTTGCGCAAGCAGATCCTATTGCAGAGGAGTTTGGGCTTAATACTAGTTTTCAGCAAGTAGGGGTTGCTGGAAGCAGCGACATCAAAGGCATAATAGCGAACATTATCAACATTACTCTTGGATTCTTGGGAATTGTGGCAGTCATCATCATCCTCTATGCGGGCTATATGTGGATGACTGCTGGAGGCAACGAGGAAAAAGTTTCAAAAGCAAAACTTATTTTGCGAAACGCAATAATTGGCTTGGTAATTATTCTTGCTTCTTGGGGCATTGCCGCGTTTATTATGAGCAAACTAGGGGATGCAACAGGAGTGGGTGGAGGAATTGGGGCGAATTGCTCTTCTGATTTTCCAGATTCGTGCATTCCAGATAACTCTTTTTGCGCTTCTGGGCTTGAATGTTCCGCATTATGTACTTGCCAACTGCCCCATGAAGAGATTACTCCAGAGCCATTTAAGATAAAATACTTTCAAACAGCTCATGAAGGCCCAGCAGGCCCTTATGATGATGTGTACTTATGCAGTCAAGTAGATTCTGTTTTTAATGAAATGCTAAACCAAGAAAGTGTTATTGACGCATGGCTAGATGGAGCAGGGGAATTAAAAATAGTACAAATATCAGACGCAGACGTCCCTCTTGACACTCCAATAGTTATGACAGCTCATATGGCTTCTGCTGGAAATGTAATTGGAATTTCTCCAAGAGAAGGTGATAATGAGTGGCCTAGTAATGGAACATTTGAACTGTATATTCCAAAAACAATTAAAGGTGTTTCTAAAAGATTTTTAGATGAATGTTTAAGAGCTGGAAGCAGGTGCAATGACAGGGGAACATATTTTTCTTGGAGCTTTATTACAACAAACAAAAAAGATTTAGTTGATCCTGTTTTGGAATCTGCATATCCTCCATCTCCTCCAGAACCAGAAGATGAAAATGTAAACCGCAGTTTTACTTTTAGTTTAAACTTTTCTGAGGCAATTAATATGATTCCTTTTGTAGATGGAACCACATTCAAAGCTGGGTCTACTAATGTTCTTGTGAATCAGTTAGATGGCCAAGCAGGAGCTGTTGTTCGGCAGATTCCTTTGGCTAATTTTAATGTTCGCAAAACATCTACAGGGCTTTACTTTAATTTGAATGCCAGCGAGATTTCGGATTATGACGGATTGCCTGCTCATTTTAATCCATATACTTGGTACAGAATTACTGTGCAGAATATAACAGATATGTGCGGAAGAACAATGTCTCCAACTCCTGTTGTTTGGGAATTCAAAACAAATGGAGTAAGCGCTGGGGTATATGGAACATATCCTCCGCATGAGTTTGCTAACACATGCCCAAGCGCTGAAACATTTATCCAGTTCAGAACCTCTATGTATGATATTATTGAAGATTCATGCGCTGTAGGAGTTGGTGCAAGTACAGGCTTAGTTGATGATGGTTTAGGCATTTTAGAGCGTACAATTTTAGCAGTTGCACCACATGGAGAAGAGGGCGGAGATCTTAACATTGGAGGAGCATGGGATCCAAGCAACCCGAACAAATATTGCAGAATATATGATTTTACTCCGAAAACAAATCTTCTTGATGTTGGCACAACATATACTCCAATAGTTACCTACAAGGCATCGCCAAGTGCAACTCCAATAAAATTCAACCAAGCAGGTGATGAATGGGAATTTATAGTAACTCCAGCAGACAGATGTGCAAACCCTCCATATATTAAAAGCATAAATCCAGTAGAGGGAGCATGGGGACAGTGCACAACTATTAGAGGATTGTATTTAGGAACTTCTGGAGATGTTAAATCAAAGCTTGTATTGGATGAAGACCCAAATGACGCAGCAAAGCGCAAGAATCACGGACAAGAAATTAGTGATCCAGATGTTATAGATTACTGGGAAACAGGGCTAGGAAAACCTGGAATTATTTTTTCTGAAGTTCCTGTATGGGATGAATCTTATGTTATTGCTGA
>NZBL01000019.1 GCA_002687895.1 bacterium
GCATACTGAAACGATATGTCCACGCTTCCTCCATCAATACAAAACTTAGTAGATCACTTTACCACCTTGCCAGGAATAGGACCAAAGACCGCTGAAAAGTTGGTATTTTTTTTATTGCGCAGAGCTCCAAAAGACTTGCATGACTTTGGGGGAGCTTTATCCCATTTAGCTGATAATGTTCAGCTTTGCTCTAGATGCCAAAACTTTACAGATCAAGATCCTTGTGAAATCTGTTCTAATCCTCGCAGAGATCAAACAACAATTTGCGTAGTCGCGGATCCATTAGATTTACTCGCACTTGAAGCAACACATAACTTCAGAGGAGTGTATCATGTGTTAGGACACAATATTAATCCTTTAGAAGGCATTACCCCAAATGACATTCGCATTCGTGAACTGATTCAACGTATTGAAAAGCCAGATCCTAATACCCGCGAAATCATTCTTGCCTTAGACGCAAACAATGAGGGTGAAACAACAGCGCTTTATCTTGCTAGATTATTGAAAAAGTATCCCATAGCACTTACCCGCATCGGAAAAGGGCTTCCAATGGGAAGTGATATGGAGTATGCTGATAGTGTAACGTTATCTAACGCTTTGGAGGGACGCAGAGAAATATAGTCCTTTAACAAAAGGAGATAAAAACAATGTGGTGGAAATATGTATTTGACGCCATAATTATTTTTGGTATACTCGCATTTGTATTAGATACTACCAAAAAAATATGCAGAATGAGAAAAGGTATAATTGAAAAAGAAAATTTTTTTGATGCAACATCTATCCTTGCTATCTTCCCCACTATAATCACAATGCTACTGATAGGAATACCACTTGAATTTCTATTGAAACAGTTTAAATATTCAATGGAAGATATGGGTGAATATATTTGGATAGTTTTGCTTGTTTTGTATATCTTCTGGATTGTTATACTCAAAACAGTTGATTGGATACTACAAAAACGATTTGAACGAAAATTACCTAAACACACGCTCAATTAGATAGGAGGTGAAGCCATGTTGCCATGGAAACTCATACTAGTCGGAACGCTCGCGTGCATACTCTTTGGCACTGGACTTGGTTCTTTAATACTTTACTTAGCAACACTACCAAGCAAAAGATACCATAGTCCGCTTTGTTCTAATGAATGTAATATATTTTTTGAGCGTGTACACGCTCGCACGTCAAATTACTAAACCCAAAGGATGTGGCTGAATATTACAAAATAAATCAAAAATCAGGGCTTACAACTAGTCCTGATTTCTTTTTTATATAAATCATTAATATCCTACCTGTCTGTGTTCAACACGATTTATGCGCACTACATTATTCTGAAAAGAAAATTTAACCCGATAATCACCAACTCTTAATCTAAAATCTTCACCATCTCTACCACTTAATTTTATTACCCGCCGATGTTGAAGCGGATGGTCAAGCATTTGAAGTTCAGAAATACTATCTAAAATATTAGTCCTTATGCTCTTACGTATACGCAAAATCTGCTTCTCTGTTCTTGGGTGGAAAAATACCCGAAGCATATAATGCTACGCAGACATCTCCGAACGTTTACGCATTTCTTCAAGCGACAACCAAGATTGCTCTGCATCAGCCTCGGATTCAAGTTCCTCTGTCTCACGCATCAATTCAGGAGACGATAATTCCAAAAAATCAACCATATCTTCCAATAATTTTTTTGATATAACACCTGATGGAGCAAGTACTCCGCGTATGTGATCGTTGTTTATGATTGTAACTGACTTCTCTTTTAACATATTATAAATGATTTAATACCTCACGAGCATCCACGCCATCTTTATTAATCTTAGTAAAATCAACTACTCGCTCCCACTGGCCATCATCATCTTCATCTATTGGTATAATTTTAAAAATAGGTTTAGATCGTTTAACCACTGTAAATGACTTACCGTCTTGAACTGCATCAGCATATGCTGGTAAATTTTCACGTAATTCTTTTACACCTACAATTTGATTCATATAGTTTAAAATAATGATGTTAACTTTAAGATAACGTAAAGTTCAACCTAAGTCAAGCATTAAAAATCCCACCTCAAGGTGGGATTTAGTTATACTGTAATTTTTTCAATCTTCACTTCTGTATATGGCTGTCTATGGCCATATTTTTTGCGATACCGAACTTTGCGCTTGTACTTGATAACATCAATCTTTTTTGCTCTGCCCTGCTCTAGTACTTTGGCCGTGACTTTTGCGCCTTCCACAATTGGGGTACCGATTTTTAGGTCTTCGCCTTTTTTATTTCCAACCAAAAGCACATGATTAAAATCAAAAATTTTATCCTTTTCCACTTCAAGCTTTTCAACGCGAATAGTGTCGCCTTGTTTTATTTTATACTGTTTTCCGCCTGTTTTTATAACTGCAATCATAGAAAACAGTATACTCTTAATGCTAATTACTGTCAACAACTATTAAATCTCCTATCTTGATTCCATTTTTAGCTATCCAGCCAGCATTTACCTCTAGCACCATATCAGCTGGAGCTTCTGATTTAAAACGAACCACAGACTCATCATCTGATTTATATGGAATATTTTCCTGCATGCCAACCACGACACCATCAGCAATCCAAAGCACATCCAAAGAAATAAGCATATCTTTCATCCAAAAACTCCTAATATCCTTATCTTTAAACACAAACAGCATTCCAGAGGCATCTGGCAGTATTGCAACGTTAGAAAGGCCTTTTGTTCGCGATAATACTGTGTCCGCGATATCTGCTATTACAACAGCATCTCCAACTTTAACATTAGTCCTACTTGGCATAGTATTTGAAGGTTGATTTATAAGCGCAATACTCCATACCAAAGACAAAACAATCGCTGCTATCACAGTGAAGGCTGAGATATAGATGATGCGCGTTTTGTTGACCATAATGCTAATACAATCATGACAAAAAACAGAGCAACAAGCAAGTATACCTTGCCTTGGGTCTGGAAAAATAATGAAGCAACCCCGAACATTGCAGCAAGCCCCCAAAGTGTGATTACGCTTTTGCGGTGCGATAATCCAGCTGTAAGCAAACGAAAATGCAAATGCTTGCTGTCTCCTACCCCTATTGAGCGGTGCTCGTAAAACGCACGCCTGACAATGACCCAAACAACATCAAGTATGGGAATACCCATAATTAATAATGCTGTGGCAATTTTTCCGCCAGAAATTATAGCCAAAACCCCAAGCATGAACCCAACCCAAATGCTTCCTCCTTCTCCTAAAAATATCTTGGCTGGATAAGCATTCCAAAACAAAAATCCAGCACTAGCTCCTGCAAGCACAATAGCTAATATTGCAACATCAGGCTGAAAGGTTTTATCTGTTAAAGATAAGGCGAAAATAATAAAAGCGCCAATTGTTGTAATGCCTGAAACCAAGCCATCAAGCCCGTCTAAAAGCTTGGTTGTAAACATCATTCCTAAAAGCCACAAAAAAGTAAATAAATCAGCTAATAACACAAAAGTAATTGTGCGGCCTGATATATTAAATAAATCCCATTGCAACTTGTCTAAATGCAATAACCCAGGCCCAATTGGATTGCTTACAAATTCCATGCCCATGCCAGAGCCGATTATAATTAAGATTGCGATGATTGGAGCAATAAACTGATAGCGCGCACTGAGATTAAACTTGTCATCTATAATTCCTCCTATTACAAGAACAAAGCCTGCTGCAAAAAGACCCCATAAAAAATTAAGCCCAATATATCTAGCTGGCAATAAATCCGTGAACAAGATAATTGCGCTAATAACAATCCAAAAAGATATAAAAATAGCCATTCCACCTAGCAAAGGAATTGGCTTTTTATGGATTTTGCGCGGATGAGTGGGCGCATCAACAATATTAAGCTTAATCGCTATATACCTAATTAGTATAGTCAATAGCCACGCAATAGCGGCTGTTAGCAAAAAAACAAATATATATATCATATACTATGTATTCTTGCGCTCTAAATATGTTTGCAAAATGATACATGCGGAAGAGGCATCATCTTCTTTGTTGTGTGCTGCGCTGCGCGTTGAAAACCGCTCATCTTGCTTATGAATTGGCTTAGCAAGAGATTCCAGCTGCTTGATAAAAGCGTCAACCTCTCGGGCTTGCGATCCTTGTTTACCAGATAATGACAAAGGATATCCAACCACAATCTCGTCAATTAACTCCTTGCTGACCACGCTCTTTACCTCATCAATACTATTAACAACACTAAAAGGAGTCGCAACTTTAACTCCATCTTTCGCAATTGCTAAGCCGATTTTTGACTTGCCATAGTCTATGCCAAGATAATTCATATGGTTAAAATTCTAGGGCCTTGTTTTGTTATTGCCACAGTATGCTCAAAATGAGCTGCAAGAGATTTATCTGCTGTTTCCACGCCCCAGTTATCATCTGATGTTTTTACATCATGCTTGCCTATGGCAACCATTGGCTCTATGGCAAGAACTGCTCCTTGAACCAACTCCTGGCCTTGGCCAGACTCACCATAATTTGGAATGCGAGGCTCTTCGTGCACGCTATAGCCTACTGCATGTCCTGTTAGCTTGCGTATAACCCCATATCCTAAGCCTTCTGCATACTCTTGCACAGCAAATCCAATATCTCCAATATGATTGCCAATTTTTGCCTGCTCTATAGCAATACGCAGACATTCCTTAGTAACTGTTAGCAGCTTTTCAGCCTCTTCTGAAACCGCGCCAACAGCCACAGTGACTGCGTGGTCTGTGAACAATCCTTTGTATTCCATACCTACATCTATTCCAATGAGGTCTCCTTCTTTAAATTCCAAGTCTTGATATGGAATGCCATGCACAAGCATTGAGTTTGGAGAAACGCAAATAGCATTTGGAAACTCTTGTCCGCGGGCTCCAAATCCTTTAAAAGATGGCTTGCCTCCTGCTTTAGCGATCAATTCTTCCGCAAGTTCATCAAGCTCACCTGCAGTAACACCTATATCACACTTTTTAACTAGTTGTTTTAGAATTTCTGCTAGTTTATTTCCGCCTTGTGCTAAAATCCCAATTTCTTGTTCAGTCTTTGGCTTCATATTACTTCTGAAAGACTTCCCACACTGATTTTTCTACTTCGGAGATGTTGGGCATGCCATCTATGCGATGCAAGATATCCTGCTTTTCATATCGCTCAATAAGAGGCTTAGTATCTTTGTGATACCATTTTAATCGCTTTTGAATTGCTTCTTGTGTATCATCAACGCGCTGTATTAATTTTTCATTACAATCATCACATGTTTCATTATGCTTTGGGGGATTAGTAATCATATTATATATCTTGCCGTCTTTTGGACACTGTCTCCTGGCGCTTAATCTGCGAATTGATTCCTTGTCTGGTATTTCAATCAAAATAACATGTGTGGGCAGTACTACTTCTTCAAACCCATCTGCTTGACCATGGCTTCTAGGAAATCCATCAACAACAGCTCCTTGCGAACCACCCATAGATTCCTTAATTTTATCTTTCATAAAAGCATTGATATCTTTATCTTCAAGATGTCCTCCTTTATCAATAATAGAGGAAAAATATTTTCCTTTCTCGCTTCCAGATGCTATTTCCTCGCGCAAAAGCTTGCCTGCTTCCAAGTATGGAATATCAAGCTTTTTTGCTAATTTTTTACCTTGTGTTCCTTTGCCGCTTCCTTGAGGACCTAGGATAATTATAACTGGTTTTTGTGCTTTCATATGAGATGAATTTACCATATTTTAAGGGAAAAATAAAGGTTTATATTGGTGTTAATAATTCTTCTTGACAAAATCAATACATACGCTACAATTATAATACTTATCAGGTGATGAAACCCATTCCCTATTGGGAATCAACAAACGCCACCCCTAACGGGGTCGGTGTTTTGTTTCTATGATATAATACTATTGCGGCGAAGGGTGGGTGTAGTGCCGAGGAGGCACCATCACCTGATAAGTGAATGATTCCCTTGATTGGGAATGGGGTTCGAATCCCCCGCCCACCGCCGCATATAAAAACCACTCCAGATGAGTGGTTTTTATATTATCAAAATAAAATCTGACTAATATTTGTCATAATCCCGCATCACAAGCTGGGAATCTATCTGCTTTACTGTTTCAATTACAACTGACACCACGATTAATAGCGATGTGCCGCCGATTACCAGA
>NZBL01000020.1 GCA_002687895.1 bacterium
ACATCTGTAGATCCATTAGAACCAGCTGCAATAGCGTCGGAAATAATAAATCTAGTTACATCAACATCTTCTGTAAGCGCTGTTAGCTTAAACTTGTACATTTCAACATCACTAGAGCCAGATGTAACAATATTAGCTCTTGGCAATTGGCTAGAAGCAACATTTTCTACAGTTAATGATCCAGAAGCTGCAAGATATATGTTCTGCAATCCTGTAGTTGCGCCCATAGTTCCGTTTGCTGAAGAGCTTGTGTCATTACCAGTTGCAGTTACAGTTGAAGGATATACAATACCGTCTGTGTCGCCATTTACAGTAGCAAGCTGTGTGGTTGTAGCAGAGCTTAGAACATCTGCGTAGATGTTTACAACAATCTGCTTAGCAGCACCTAGCTCAATGTTTGGTGATGGGTTGAAGTTATAGGTCGTATCCTCAGTATCAGTTAATGAACCACGAGTGGATCCAATAGCTGTACCAGTCGCATAGTTGCCACTTTCGTCAGCAGGTCCGCCAGATTCTAAGCGTAGATTCTGGAATGTGTCTGCTAATGAGGAACCGGCCGTACTTGTAACATCATCAGTCAAAGTAACCTGAGATACGCTTACTCCTTCACCAGATCCTGCTGTCATCACAAATGAACCAATAAGCACGCCCTGATCTCCTGATACGCCGCTTGGAGAAGCTGCGGAAGCATCATTTACAGCGGTGTTTTCACCAAGTGTAAGTGTTCCTGCTGCACCTGTTAGAGTGTTACCTGCAATAGAAGGCGTACTAATTGAAGTAGAGGAACTTAATGCTCGCGCATTAGAGGAACCAGCATCCAAGGTTACAGAAATTGAATCACTTGCGCTGTAATTGGTTCCTGCTGCGTTCTTGGTGTCGCCTCTAACCTCAATAACTTCGGTTGTGCCTGCTGGAATTACAACACTTGCTCCAAAGCTGAATGTTGCGTCATCATTAGTTGCATCTGTATCACTTGTTGCGCCAACTTGTGAGCCTTGGAAGTAAATCTTTACATCATTCATTCCATTCAAAGCAGCTGGAGTAGATACAGCTATAGAATTAATTCGGATGTCTTCACCATTTGCTTTAAAGTTGAACTTGCCAAGCGTAAGGCCTGATGCGCCTACGGCAATATTGCCTGTTGGGGAGTCAGTTGCCTTCCAAACTGTTAAGTTACCTGCATTAATGGTTGTATTTGTAGTACTTGAGTTGGACTCAATAATAGTCCACGTGTCAGCTTGGTTAAGCTTAGAGTACACATTGTACTGCTTGTCGTACATATTGCCATGATACATTTCCTGAATTTGGAAGTGAATTGTTCGGCTAGAACCAGAAACCACGTCAAAGTTTAGGTCAATGTTCTTAGTCTTTCCTTTTTCAATAAGGTAAGGTGTTGGGAACTGGAATACAATTTCGTCAGCATCATTCAGTGCGGATACAGTCTCGGAAACAGCAGTACCTGCCTGCAGCAAGGTAAAGTCCTTAAGGTCGGCCTTAGCGGCTGAACCAGTCATGGAAATCTTTAAGTATCGCACTTCCATATCTTGGTCGTTAGCAGCTAAGCTGAATCGCCAGCCATCATGATCATCAGTTCCAGGGTCAACAGTGGATGCTGCTGCAGGAGAAACATTAGCTACGGTTATATAACCTACGTCAGAAGCTTGCGCAACGCTCATGATGTTTCCTTGCACAGGGAATGAACCGGAAACTGTTGCTCCATCTGTTGAAATATCAGATGCAGAGGTTGTTGAGAAACTCATGGTCTTACCAGATCCAACATCATTCGCAATATCAATACGCAACATTACATACTTAGTTTGTCCTGCCGGAATAGTAATTAAGCCATTACTGTCCGTAAATGTTGCAACACCATCACTGTAAGAACTACTTGCTTTAATAAAGCTTCCATCTACTTCGTCGCCTTCAAATAGGTACAAAGCAGAAACATCTGCATTAGCAGAAATTCCACCACGCAAGAACTTAATAGTAGTAAGCTTTACAGCTCCATCACTACCTGCTGTTAGAGCTACTTTTGTCATTGGGACAAATGCTTGAGCACCTCCAGCGGAATTGCTATCTACAATAATAGTTGCTGCTGCAGTGCTATCGCTAGCAAGAGCTACTGTAAGACCGCTTCCAACTGCTGTTGGAGTGTCATCGCTTGGAGGAGTTGTGTCTGCTGGAGCAGCGCCAACACCATCAGGTACGGTTGCGCTTGCTTCTTTTACCACAATTTTAGAACCATCTGAATATGTCTCAGACGAAGGAATAGTAATTACTGGAATGCTTGCATAACCATTAACTGCAATTACATCGCTAGATGCAAAAGCGCGCTTTTGGTCTGCTTCAAGCAAATACACTGTGGAAGAGCTAGCATACTTAACTAACGTACCATTAGGGTGCGTAGTTGTTGAGCTCAACATATCACCAGCTGCGCCATACTTGTCTAAGAAAGACTGTGGCAACCAAGTGATATTATCATAATTATATCCAAGTGTTTCAAAAACTTCAGCTGAGAGTACTGGGCGTAGTTTTTCACCTGAAACAACGTACACAGCTGGTGTTTCTAATGCTCGAATTAATGCGCCGTCGCGGAACTCGACATCGTTCCCAACGGAAAATCCAGATAGATCTGTGACAAACGTAGTACTAAAGTCTGCTGGGAAGCCCCAGGACGTGTACACGTTTGCATGTGGAAATGGGTGAATTGTCACACCATCTGCATCCACAAGATAAACTGCTGGATCACCTGCCGTTTTAATTAGGTCGCCTGCTGCAGCGCCAACAGAAGCTGGGGCTAACGCAAACAAACCAACACTCCACACAATTGTTGAAACTGTGAGAGTAGCTGACAGGACCTTTTTAGAGTGTTTTATTAGATCACTCATAAGTTAGGTTCTCCTTACTTATATTCTTAGCGACCGGCCAAGAATATTTTATTTATCTATTAATTAATAAACTTAATAAAAAATATACGCAATAAAGTAAAAAATGCCAATAAATAGAGCAAATTCCGTTTTCGTCATTAAAATTAGACGGAAATCAACCTATTTCTGTTACATTTATGTAATTATTTATAGCAAATTCTACTCATTTGTCAATAATAATTATAACAAATTTTTTTATCCACAACAAGTAATTATGTTAATACTAACAATTTTTTACTAGTATTAGCTAATTTCCTGTTCTTCTGCATTACCTACACCTTGATCTGAAAGACTTTCATTATCTTGAGTGGATTGATCATTTTCATCTATAATATCTTCTGAATTATCAATGCCAGAGGTTGACGAACCATCCACTTCTGTGTCTTGATCCTCTATATCTTCCTCTGTGGACTCAATTTGAGATTTAATAATCTCTATTTCTACATCTTTAATATCATCATCAGCTTCTTTTACAAAATCATTTGCTTGGATTATCTTTTCCATTGCCTCATCTAAATGATCAATGCTTTCTTCACTAAGAATTTGCTTTACTTCATCAATCGCGTCTTGAGCTTGTTTTGGCTTTTCCTCTGCTTTTTCTATAGCATCACCAATAGTTTCTAGCTCTGCATCCTGATCCTGGGCTTCCTGTGTTGTGTCTTGGTCGTCTCCTGATACTTCTAAGTCTGTTGATTTAACATTTTCTGACTCAGCTTGCGCTGAATCTTGCTCTAATTCAATATTTGATTGCTCTGTATCCTGATCCTGGGCTTCCTGTGTTGTGTCTTGGTCGTCTCCTGATACTTCAACTTCAACTGATTCAACACCCTCTTCATCAGCATCTGCTTTAACTTGCTCTATTTTTTCTTCTGCTTCAATAATATCCTTTTCAATTTTTTCAATCTTTTTTTCAATTTTTTCTACTGCTTCTTTTTTTACTGCGTCATCATCTGAAACTGAAGCCTTTTCCACAAACACCTCCAAAGACTTTGTGTTTGTATCGCCAACAGCCTCTAAGGCGCTTTCAATTGATCCAAGAATGGTATCTGTTTCTTCTAAAGTTGAATCATCATCAACATCCTCTTGATCTATTTCATTGTCATTATTAACTTGCCCGCCTGCTTCAGTACCAAGATCAACATCTGCTAATCCACCTTCTGCATCATCAATAGAATCTTCAGAATCTTCTTTTGTACTGCCTTCTTCCTCTGGCTCAATACTTTGAAATTCTTCTTCTAAATCAAGGGCTTCTTGTTCACTTACAATAGGCGTATCTTGGATTTCACCAACATCTGCGTCAGAACTGTTTTCTGCTATTTTTTCCTTTATTACAAGCAAATCTTCTTCTAATTCTTCGGTTTTTTCGTTAACTAGTTTGGAAATCTCTAATACATCCTCTCCTGAATCTTCTTGATGCTCAAGCTTTTCCAAGCGTTTCTGAACTGAATCTAAATCACTGTTAAACTGCTGAATTGCCTGCTCAATATCTTGGGCAAGTTCCTGATTTTCTATAATGCCCTGATCTTCCTCTGGCTGATCGTTTTTATTAATAATTTCGTTTACTTCTTCTAATCTGGTTGTAGCAAATGACATTTCAAGCTCTGTTTTCTTTGTTTCTGAAAACGTCAAGCCAACTTGGGCTTTTTCTATTCCAAGCTTTACTGAATAAAGAGTATCCCCGGGCAAACTTGCGCGCGCAGCTTGAACTGTTGCAACTGATGTATAGGAGATAAGGGAGAATATAACAAAAATAGCAAGCACTGGCTTTAGCACATGCCTTGCAAGCACCATATTAAACACGCTTCCAAAATTGGAGCTAGCTTTTGAAACATCTGCCTGCTTCCAAACAGAGCTGCTGCGAACTTCCGCAAGAACCTTGTCGCGCGCTTTATTCTTCCAATCATCATTCACGGAAAATGATTTGTCTATGGAATTAAGCTTGCTTTTATATGACGAAAATCTCATATTAAAAATTTTTCAAAATATTCTTAAGCTGCTTAACTGCCCTATGAAGAGCAACCCTCACAGCTCCGCTTGTCTTTGATTGAACGCTTGCTATCTCTTTAATGCTTAAGTCCTGCACATAGCGCAGAATAATAATCTCTTTATAGTCTTCTGGCAATTGATCAAGAGCTCTAAAAACAATTCTTAAGTCATCCTTTGTTTGTGCTTGGGATTCTAAATCCAATGAAAGATCCACAAGCCCTTCAAGCTGATCATCCTCAAATCCTGTTAACTCCCGCTTAGAGGACCTGTAATAATCAATAACTAAATTCCTAGCAACACGATAAAGAAGTGCTTTAAACTCATCAATCTGCTTATGGCTTTTGCTTATATATTGCCATGTTTTTAGGAATGTTTCCGCTGTTAAATCCTGTGCTTCTTGAGTGCTTGAAACTCGCATAACAACAAATCTGTATATTCTATCAACATACTTGTCATATAATTTGCCAAACGCGTCTTCATCCCCAGCAATACTGCTGGCAACTAGGAATTTATCATTTAATTTTTCACTCATATAATAAGACGTAATAAACTGCTAAACGTTACACATTAAAGCAGAAAAGTAGATTTTTGTCCATTATTGCGTAATAAAAAAATCCTAATGCCAATATCAGGATTTACGCCATATTTGATAAACATACTATACCCATGGCGTGGAAATCAAAACTAATGATAGAAAAAAAACATATACTAAAATTTTCTTTATAATAATTTTTTTTCTAACAAACTCTGGAAATAAATAATACTTTATTAAATCATATGAAAACAGCAAATTAACAGTTAAAACAAGCGCTAATGTTACTTCTGTAAAAGGAAGCCAAGCAATTACTGAAAAAAACTCAACTCCAAGCAAAAACAGCAAAAGCCAAGCTCTTAATTTGTCATAAATGCTTTTTTCATAAACCTGCAATCCAAACCAAGAAAACAGGCCAAAACTTATTGCAAAGATAATAAGCGCCTGCCAAAGATGCCACCCTATAACAATAAGCAGTCCATAACTAATTGTAGACCAAAAAAAAGTTCCTCCAAAAAATAAAGTCAGCCTCATCTTATTGGGAACAATTCCAATTCTTTTTGCTTTTTCTAAAACATAAGCTAAAACACCCCAAATTCCAATGACAATGGCAAACTTAATAATTGCGAAATCAAGCCACAATATCCACCAAAATACTCCTATGCTGAACAAAACCAACGCAAGCCTGTCTATTAAAGAATTTTGCCATTTGTCTTGTTCGCGGCTTACATACAAGCTTAATATACTGCTGGCTGCAAGGCATATAATCAGCCAATACAAAATTCTAGCTGGCTGCAATAGGAGCATTTCCCAGCTAACCAGAACCCCAACTAATCCTATCCAAAAAACAATCAGCTTCATCATACTAATTATTCAGATGCAGATAAAATATATGTATTTTTCTCTGGGATTAGCCAAAAAACATCAGAAGAATTATTACTGCCAATCTCAAATCTAGCAAAATCACCATTAAATAAAACTTCATTATACTGCGATGAAATAGTTTGCTCAAATACTAATTGTTCCTGGTTTCTTACAATATATATAGTAAATTCATCTATTTCCTTCTTTTTTATCAGCAAAAGAACATCTTTTTCATAATTACCAGATGCTCTGCGAGAAATCATTAAAACATCATTATTATTAAGCTGAAATCTTTTAACTGATTCTCCTCTAACGCTACCAGCTTCTATTTCTGGATATTTGCCATAATCTTGATCAGAAGTATAAAAAAGAGCAAAAAGAGCAGACCATAAAAGCACTCCAATTGTACTAATAATAATTCCTGTTTTTGGCTTTAAATTCATTGTTGTGCAACTATTGAAAGCCAAGGATATGATTCATATAATTTAACGCGCTTATTGCGCACTAAATCTAAATCTGCTTGGCTTTGTTTTGTAATTTCTTGCGCAATTAAAACAAGTGACAAATGCATTTGCTGATAAGGCTCTGGAACATTAATATTAGTCAGCTCTTGATAAACTCCATTAGCAACTGCCAAAGAGATGGGTAAGCCTTTTGATAAGCGAATCTCATATTGATTAATAATCAGCAAGCTTCTTCTAATTGTTTCTTTATACTCCTGCACCCCAAGAGTGCGGCTTATTGCAGAGCCTTTTATAGCGCGCACTAAGCCATTATCTTCTTGAGCATTAATATTTTGGCCGCGAATCTTAACTCGCTCAAACATTACCAAAGCAAAACTGACAATAAATAATATTGCAAACGCTGTTCTTAATATATTTTTCTGCTTTTGTGTTTGTGTTAATTTGGGCATTTAATAATTATACCATTTTTTTGATATTGAGTAAAAACTACAGTCATATTATATTACACCTTGAGCTGTTGGAAAAAAGCTGACAAAACTTTTATTTCTGGCGGCATGCTGCGCGGCTTGGATGAGCGCAAATGGCTCTCTAAAAAAGAGTCCAGCCCTACTTATACTTTAATCTATAGTGGCAAAGTAGCCATTATTTCGCTTGATGATGGGGGTGAGCCCTTAGGCGTGGTAGTTGAAGATGAAAATACCTACACCACACAGGCTATGATTTTCAAGTATGTATGGAATCTTTGCCAGTAAATCCAAAAAAAATTCAAAAATTTGAATTTTTGTATATCAAACCAAGGCTTTACCAATAAAACCATTTATAAAACCAATATACTTGCAAAAACCCGCAACAAAACCGTTGGTGTCGCACAATATAAAAGTGGGGAATTTAAACAAAGCTAGAGTTATCCACAGGCATCCATTCGCCATTATCATACTTAAATAACTCTATAGTATTAACAAACTCATCCTCTGAATAAACCTTTTCTATTCCAGTTGTCTGCCCTGCCCTGCCTGAATAATGCGTTTTCTCTTCTAAAAGACGCGGCTTTGTTTTGCGGGTAAGCTTCATCTTGCCAGCTGGGCCCCAAAAAATAATCTCTTCTATTTTTTCGTTTTCATACTCCCCATCCAGGGTTTGATATGTAGAACCCTTAAACTCATCCTTAATCCTGCCGACTATTTGTTCCCATTTTTCATCTGTCATAGTAATCCCATTGTACCAAGCAATAGGAATTTGTAAATATCAAAAACCGCCCCAAGTGGAGCGGTTTTTTTATGGTTGATCACTTAGCGATCATCACGTTGTGGTCGTTCTGTCATTGGACGAGCTTCGTTTACAACGATATTTCGTCCGCCAACATCACTTCCGTTGAGCGCGTCAATTGCTTTTTGGCCTTCGTCGTCGTTTTCAAACTCAACGAATCCAAAACCTTTGCTGCGCCCAGAGAATTTGTCAGTAATAACAGTTGCCGAACTAACTGCGCCTTGAGCACTGAATAAATCAGAAAGCTCTTGGTCGTTAGTTTGATATGGCAAATTACCAACATATAACTTCTTTGACATAATTTGATTGTATGGTGCGTAGAATCGCTTCTACTACACGTACTTATCTTTACTTGTTCGACTTACGCACCTAATCAAATATATTGAGAGAGATGCTAACAAGATAACTGAAATATAGCATACTGGCGTTAAAAAGTCAATAGTAGTATACTATTTTTATATGACACAAACAATAACCACAATTTTAGCAACTTTAACCTTAATAGCGCATGTAGCACTCATCCTTGGGCTTGTATTTTGGATAATCAACAATAAAAAGAAGCTTAATTTTTTGAAGCCAGTTTTAGAACAAATTCGCAAGCATGGAATGATTATTTTACTGATTATTCCAGCTGGCGCGATCGCAGGAAGCTTATTTTACGAAATCTACGCGAACTTTGAAGCTTGCCTGCTCTGCTATTGGCAAAGGATATTTATCTACCCGCAAGCAATATTGGTATTGACCGCCATCTTTTATGAAACAAAAGATATTATAAAATATTTAATTCCATTATCAGTTCTAGGTGCTTTGACTTCCATACTGCATTATGCAGAACAGATTCAAGCGCGCTTAGCCCCAAATTCTGATCCATTTGTAAAATGCACCTTAGGTGAAATCAATTGTGCTGATTCATATATTTTCCAATATGGATATATCACAATTCCTTTAATGACTTTAACTGCTTTTTTGATGATTATTATTGTAACAAGAATAATGCAGTCAAAGCATGGAATCAAGGATGGTACGCGCCAATTGCTTGGTTAATATTGCTATACCTATCTTTTTTAAGTAACTGAACCAAGCCCCTATTAATCTCCCCAATCAATTGAGGACCCTCGTAAATCATACCGGTAATCAACTGCACTAAACTCGCACCGCGTTTTATTTTTTCATATGCGTCCTCCGCGCTAAATATGCCACCAACTCCGATGATTGTAAGCTTGTCGCCATATGACGCATAGGTTTTGCTGATAAACTCATTTGATCTTTCTGAAACTGGCTTGCCGCTAATACCTCCTTTTTGCTGTGGATCAATGTCGTCTTTAATATCTGAACTAGATCTGTCTTTGCTTAAATTACTAATTATGACGCCTTGAACTCCATGCTTGACTGCGACATCTAGGAGTGACGAAAACTCTTCCCAATTCTTATCACTTGGCATTTTAAGAAACATTGGTTTAGTAATATTTAATTCACCAATCTTTGACAGTAAGCTATCTAATTTTTCTTGTGTTGTAAATGGCTCTCCGCCAAACACATTTGGACAGCTAATGTTGATGTCATATATGTCCCCTATTTTTGCATTAACAAATCTTTTTAAGCACATAAAATAATCCCTAATCCCTGTTCTAGTATCAACCGCCTCCCTGCAATTGGTTTTACCAATTGAGATTACCATTGGGATTATTGGCCTTGACTCATGTGCTAGTTTTGCTGTGATTGTTCTGCTGCCTAGATTCTTTAAACCATAATTGACTATTATAGCTCGTGACTTTGGGAGTCGAACCAAACGCTTACCTAAATTGCCTTCATATGGATCGCAAGTGATAGTTCCGACTTCCATAAACCCAAATCCAACTGAAGGCATGATACTCATAAGATTTGCATCTTTATCAAATCCAGCAGAGAGTCCTACTGGATTTTTGAAATTGATTCTATGTATTGTTTGTTCTAAAGATGGATGCGAGTAATGCAAAAATCCACGAACAATTGCGCGTGACAATGTATGATTTCCTAGTCCATGGCCAAGACGAAGCATCCTATCATGCGCTTCTTCTGGATCACGGCGAAACAATGCGGGTTTATATACTTGCTTGTAGATTGTACGAATCAATTGTGCTTTAGGACTTTTCATGTATTCATGTTAAAAGCCGCCTCACATAAATCCAGGAAGCGGCTTTTTTGTTGCGCTACAGACTGCTAAAAGTAAAAATACTATACTGCGGCTCGCTCTATCTCAAAATGTTCCCATAATTTTTCCATATCCTCCTCTTTTGAAGGATCAAGAACAGTCACATCCTTGGTAATTTTGTCAAAAACCACGAAAGCGCGAACTGAACTGACAGGCTGGTCTTTGCGCATAGCAATTGTATGCCATGGCTTGCTCTGGGAGTATTTGCTCATTGTGTCCCATCTATTAATCGCAGTATAAGCAGCCAAACCCTGTTCATCTTCCGGCAAGCTGCTGATATATTTTCGCTCAAGCTCTTTGTATTCATCAGAAAAAATATCATGCACTTTCACGCCTTCTTCTGACTGTTCCATATATTCAAGCTTGCTTGGATCAATAACTGCGAAAGAGCCGTCATTTGGTGTGAATTCAGCAGCACCAAGCGGGCTATCTGTCAAAAACACAGCTTTGCCAGTATAATCCCCTGGTTCAGGAATCATCCTTCCTCCTTGGACAGCTTCCTGTATTTTTTTAGGACTCATACCACGAAAATAATTCTCGCGAGACACAAAGCTCACAGGATCTTGAAAAAACTCTTGCTGTTCTTCTTTAGACAAGTATTGCGAAATTATCGGTATTAGCTGTTCATACCGATCTTGAACTTCATGCCTATTTTTTAACTCGCTTTCTATCTTATTGCGAGCACTTTCACTTAATTCAGTCATATATCCCTCCTTATTATCTGACTGTTTTATGTGATAATTGCTAAAATTAATTTCTTTTTCTGGCATATTTTTTATTATATTATCATTTTTTTGTACTAAAAGATACTTTAAAAAAGCTATATATAATCACAAAAACTTGACACGAACTAATAAATAGTATTTAATACACACTGCTGCAAATCCATCACACCCAAAAAGGAGGTAAAAGCGATGGTTGAGCAAACGCTCGTTCTCATAAAGCCAGATGCCACAAAAAGAGAAATCTGGCTTCAAATCATAGATCATTATAAGCAAGCAGGGTTCTTTATCAAAAAAACCCGTCTCATACCTAAAATGAGAAAAAAAGATGTCAGAAAATTCTACCATGTTCACAAGGACAAGCCATTCTTTGGGAGGCTGGTAGATTTCATGTCATCTGGACCGGCTATTGCCCTTCTGATTGAAGGACAAAACGTGGTTGAAGAAATCAGAAAACTAAACGGCAGTACCGACCCAAAAAAAGCGGAAAAGAAAACAATTCGGAAAGAGTTCGGAAAAAAAGGGGGAGAAAAGCATGAAAATGCTGTTCACGCATCCGACTCACTCGAAAGCGCCCAACGCGAAATTAAAATCTTCTTTTCTGACAAGTAAGCAAGCAAAAGAGATTGAGCCACCCTAAATTAATTTTTAGTGTGGCTCTTAATTTTCTAAATAATAGAATATTATTGTTTTAATTAAGTATGTTCGTATGTTAATTGCCCAGAGTATACAATAACCAACTCATAAACGCCAAAAAACATAGCGCTATAAACTAAATACCCTGCAAAAGAATTTCTAAAAAATGGAATTGCTGCTGCATATGAAGCCAAAAGACCTGATGCATCTGGAGAATATATTCCGCTAAAAGCCCACACAGCTGCATTAGTTAAAATAAAAAATATCACTGCGCTTGCAATGCTTGATCCAATAGCTAGACCAAATGAGTAATGCGATCTTGACGCAAAAGAGATGCCAAGCATAATTGCATATGAAGAATAAACAGTTGCCATTACCCCAAACTCATATGAACCCAAAAACAGGTCCGAGATCACAAGCGCTGCCAAAGGAAGCCATATCCATTTTTTTGGCAGCATAAATCCACTGAAGATTACGAGCGCTCCCATTGGAGTAAAATTCCAAGGATGCGGCACAAGACGCATTATGACTGTTGACACAGCAAAGATAATCGCAAGAATGATTATTTGTTTTTTATTCATATTGTTCGTATTTAGCAGATGTGAACTTCCACAAAATCACATCCCCTGATTGTAATTGATAGTTGTTTGCCGCAATATCAGCATATTTATTATTTACCCAATATTGCCAATAATTTTTATCAGCTCCGTTTTGGTATTCATTTATACTCTCAATCAGGACCCCGAGTTCGCCATAATCAGTTGAACTAACACTAAGATCCTCACTTTTTTGGCTAAGACGGCTTAACAAAGTCCAGACCGTTTCTGTTTCATTGATGGCTATATCATTAAAACCAAGTAAATCATCACCTGTATCAATCATCATGCTTGTTGCGCGAACTTGCTCTTCCTGACTGGCGCTATCATCGCTTATGACCGTATCACTATCTTTATTCACTCCCAAGCCAAGCAAAAAACCCGCAACAACAAACAGCAAACCTAAAATGAGAAATTTTATCTGCTTCATATAAAGCTAATTTGATAATTCCCTGCCCGCTTGTACGCGAACTTGCGACGAGTAACAAGCCACGATGCAATGACAATTAGTATAGCATCAATAACATAAATCACAATATTCCAACTAGAGAATGTTGGTGCGCTTAACAAGCTAGTATCTGATATAGACGCTCCTGCAATCTTCGCAGTAATAAACTCTATTGGCAGTTTAATGCCATTTCCTACTTTGAGTGGACCAGTTTGGTTTGCATCAAATGAGAGTAATGATAATTGTGTTTGAGATGATTCTTGTGGCTGCCTAAAACGAAGAACCACATCTTTCGATTTGCCAGGGCTTAACTTAAATTCCAAATGGCTCATGCTAATATCATACTCATTGCTCGTGGATAGCTCGTATCGCTGCTCCATAATATCAGTGTTAGTCACGCGAACACGCTCTGTGGCAACTGCATTTGCTATTCCCTGCACCTGAAAACGCGATTCACTAATGCTAGATGTGCTGTTATTAGATAGTGTTGCTGATTTTGTGGATGATTGCCCAGGATTCAATGTTCCAAAACTCAAATCACCACTTACTCCAAAAGTAACACTGCTTGGTGCTGGATCTTGACCTCCGCCTCCTCTGCCGTCATTACCGCCAATAGTAACGCTTAAAGGCAAGCTTACTTGCTCTCCTGCATCACCAACAACTACTAGGACTTGTTCACTGCGCACGCCTGCATCTGCAGTTGCAGTTAGATAATATGCTCCGTTCTCACTCCAGCTTAAGCTTACTTGGCCATTTGCGTCTGTTGTAAATGTTTCAGCTCCTCTGGCTAGGGTAGCGCTTTCTATTGGTTGCCATGCGCTTTCAAAATAAACCTGCACAACAGCGGTTATGGTGCTATTAAGTTCTACTTGAGTTTCATCATGCACAATTCGCAAAGGCAAATCATTCCATGCTCCATAAAACCACAAAAGATAATCCCCTTCAACCATATCGTGATCTGCCGCGCCAACTTGCGCTGGATTATAATTTGGCAAATATGACCAACCAAGCAATTCTGCTGCTGCCTCTCCGGCAATAGTTGTAAGATAAGGACCATATTGAGTGTCTTCAATCACATAAGTATAATCACACGCTCCAGCAGTTGCTTTTATAACGTCTAGCGCTGTTCTGCCTTCAGTTTCAATATCACATATAGTTGATGTCTGACCCTCTATGCGCACATGCACTTGCGGAGGAGTAGAAATAATTGTGATTGGATAATATTTTTCAGATAAAGCAATTGACGCGTATGATGTTGTGATTGGCGTGAATAAATCAGCTTCAGTAGATGTTTCGTCAAACAAGAAATATCCATCCGCGTGCTGGCGAGCATTTAAATAATCAATTGGCGATTGCGTACTTGGCTTCCAAAAGCTAATATCAGCTTCCATTGCGTACAAGGCAGATAAAGCCCATGCAGTTGACGCGGTATTTGATATTTGGCCAGAAGCCATGGGAAATCCTCCATCATCTTTTTGAATATTTGATAAATAATCAGACGCATCTATTATTGAGCTGTTGCTAGCACTGACTCCGGCTGAAATTAAAGCCATAATACCCATTGCAGTATAATCAGTAGAACTTGATTCAGAGTTTATCGACCAGTTCCATCCACCATCTTCTAATTGATTATTTTTAATGTAATTTACTGTTTGAGTTACAAGAGGATCGCTTGTTGGAACTCCTGCTGCCCTTAGTGCTAATAACCCGAATATGTCATCATTCATTAATGTTTCATCCCCTATTTGCCTGTTTGTGACAAGTTGGCGCAATCCATAAACCAAGTTCTCATTTCCAAATGAACGAGGATCTTGGCCAAGTGAAGTGATTGCTAAAATATATGTAGCATAATCATTCACACTTCCTGTGCCGTCCAGCTCTTGCAAAAATGACGTATCACTAGTAGTTGCTCCAATTGCGGACTGCGCCATTATAATCCAATCAGTAGCTGGCTCAATAGACGCAAGATATGTTGCGACCTCTGAAGCTACTGCTACTTTTGACAAGTTAGTAAGCGCTATGATTGGTAATACAATCAATGACGAAATTACGATATACAATGTTACTCTATTTAGCATATTAAAAAATCCTGCTACTCAAGCAGGATACATAGTCCTAAAAACATACCTTGCTCGAGGAAATCCATCAAAGATGAAACTTATCAGCGATCGGGCTTGTCATCTTATAGATGCATTACCGTTGCGGCACAGCGCCGGAATTAAACCGGACTTCCCTGATAAGAATTATTATTTGTTAAGTTAGATCATCTTATCACACGTAAATCTTGATACAATAAGCAATTGTGGATAAACCTATCAAGTAGCCGTGTCAGCCCGGCATTTGACCCAGCGTATGCTGGACGCAACAAATATCGAGCTGACACGAAGCCACGACAAGCTAAAATTATTTAACACTTGGAAAATCCGCAACTGCGGCACAATTGGCATCCTTCTGTCATTTCCAAGGTTCCGCCGCATTCTGGGCATTCTGGCGCAAATCCATGATCAGCCATTGACTGCTCTATTACTGCTGAACCTTTAGCTGGTTCTTGTGTTTCTTTTTTAGATTCTGAGGCAAGTGTTAATTGGGTTTGTTCGCCTTTAATATGGCGTTCAAGAATTTTTGCGATCGCGTCTGGCAAAGATAAAATCCTATCGCCGTTTGTTCCAAAGCTTGGCATTGGCCCGCGAATTCCCTTAAGCTGGCGAATCACATCTTCCACAGGAATGCCAGCGCGCAATGAGAGTGACACTAAGCGGCAGATTGCTTCTGATTTCGCGCTAAAAAACCCGCCTGCTTTTCCAATTGCGGCAAATACTTCAAACGGCTTACCTTCTGCATCATCATTAATAGTAATATACAGCTTTCCATATGAAGTTTTAATTTTATATGTCTTGCCAGTCATTATCTCTGGACGCTCTTTTGGTTCAGTAACTTTTGGCTGAGCATCTGTTTCTTGTTGTTCTTGTTTTTCTTTTTTCTTAACATTTTCCAAAGATTCCAATGCAGCCTCATCGCGCGAGTTTTCCCTAAAATAGGTCACTCCCTTGCATCCAAGCTCATGCGCTTTTTCGTAAAGTTCTTTAACATCCTCATGCATGTGATTCTCTGGAGCGTTCACTGTTTTTGATATGGAGGCATCTGTGTATTTTTGGATGATTGCCTGTGTGCGCACATGCTGCATTGGAGTCAACTGCATAGAATTCACGAAATAATCTGGAATCTCGGAATCTGGATTATTTTTTTTGAATTCTTCGTACAAAGGATGATAAACATCATGGACCCCTAATCTGTCGCGCCTTTTGAACGAAAAAGCAAATACTGGCTCAATTCCGCCTGATGTTCCCGCTAAAATGCTGATTGTTCCAGTTGGAGCTTGAGTAAGAACCACTCCATTGCGCATTCCATGCTCTATTATTCCGTCTTGAATATCTGTAGGCAGATTTTGGATGAACTTTCCTTGCATGAATTTTTCGCGGTCATACTCGCTAAAAGGCCCTTTTTCCTTGGAAATATCTATTGACGCCCTATATGATTCATCCCTTATAAATCTATATAATTTGGAAATTCGCTGTTCTGCTTCTTTAGAGCCATATGCAATTTCCAGCTTAATAAGCATATCAGCCAAGCCCATTGTTCCAAGACCAACTCTGCGAACCTTCATCTGCGCTCTTCTGTTTTCTTCGTATGGATATGGCGTCTCATCCACAACATTGTCTAAAAATCTAACAGCAGTGCGTGTTGTTGTTCCTAGGGATTCCCAATCAATTGTTTTGTCTTTTACAAAAGCGGAAAGATTAATTGATCCTAAATTGCACACTCCCCAAGCTGGCAAAGGCTGTTCTCCGCAAGGATTTGTGCTGATTATATCTTCAAAATACCAAGTATTGGATTCTTTGTTGCAACGCTCCATAAATACGCACCCTGGTTCGCCTGATGCATGGGCTGACTCTGTAATCAAGTCCCAAAGCTCTTTGGCTTTTATTGTCTTGTATATTTTTCCTCCCCATTTTAAATCCCAATCAGCATCATCTTTAACAGCCTGCATAAATCCGTCAGAAACGCACACAGAAAGGTTCGCGTTCGTAACTTGGCCCATTGTTCGCTTAACTGTGATAAATTCCTCAATATCTGGGTGGCTGTCATCCAGCATCAGCATTAATGCGCCTCGCCTAGAGCCTCCTTGGCTCACTAAGCCGGTCGCGAACGAGTATAATCCGCCAAAAGAAACAGCTCCAGAAGCAAACCCATTAACTCCTTTAACATGAGTTCCGCGAGGCCGTAATGAAGAAAGGTTTATTCCGCCTCCGCCTCCCCTGGAAAGTATTTCAACAAGCATTTTTACGTTATCTAAAATACCTCCGCGCGAATCCTCGGGCGAAGGCAGTACATAGCAATTATAAAACGTCATCTCTGTGTCAGAGCCGGCCCCAGTTAAAATTCTTCCCGCGGGAACAAACTTAAAATCCTCTAAAGCCGAATAGAACTTCTGCTCCCATTCCTGCTTTTTCTCGGTAGTCTGCTCTGGCTTTGCCATTGCACGCGATACTCTGCGCCACATTTCTTCTGGAGTATGCTCTAATTGCTTTCCTGTTGTGTCCTTTAAGCTGTAGCGATCGT
Organism: bacterium; assembly: GCA_002687895.1. Lineage (GTDB taxonomy): Bacteria > Patescibacteriota > Patescibacteriia > UBA2169 > UBA2169 > UBA2169. Next base: position 17,253 of record NZBL01000020.1, read on the forward strand.
CAAATACTTTTTTCGCAAGCGCGTCCAGCTTATATCCTTTTTTTGGAGATGAATCCAAAACAATCTTTTTGTAGTAGCCGTTGATTGATTCCACTTCCTTTGGAACTAAGTTCTCTTCGGTTTTAACCGATGATGCAAGGTCCACCTCTTTGGTGGACAAATTTTGTTTTTGTTCTTCCATAGAAATTTGTAGAGAGTTTCTAATTTAGTCAAACACTACATATAGTGTCTGCACATAGAATTATAGCACCAGATATTGTGTTAGGGAAATATGGAAGATTAGCCAAAAAAATATTTTGTGTGGATAACTCCATTAAATATTACTGGCGCGGAACAGATCCTTCTCCACCTTGCCAAATTTTTTCTGATACTCCGGTCTCTTGGTTAAGATATCGCGCAAGCACGTAAAAATAATCACTTAATCTGTTCAAATATTGAACAAGCATTGGGTTGGCTCCTTGTTCTTGATGTACAATGACCACGCTTCTTTCTGCGCGACGCGCTATTGTCCTTATCCAATACGCCATTGCGGCAGCTGGAGTACCTCCTGGAAGCAAAAAATGCTTTTGTGGAGCAAGCTTAGGCTCCATGTGGTTGATCCTTGCTTCTATATAGCTTAAATCTTGTTCCTTGATGCGTGGAATATATAATCTTGACTCTTCTGAAGCATTAGGGGGAGTCGCAAGTTCAGCGCCAATGGTAAAACAGGCCGATTGAATAGCTTTTAGATCATCCAAGATATCACCAGAGATATCTGAACGCGCGCTTAAAAGGCCAATTGCGCTGTTAAGCTCATCAACATCTCCATTTGCAATAACTGATGCGTCATTTTTAGATACTCTGCCCCCTCCAAAGCGCGCTGTTTCTCCTTGGTCACCTGTTTTGGTTACAATAGACATAAAAATAGCAGGATTGCCTCCTGCTATTCTAGTATACTTGATTGCGGCTCTTGCATCAAACTTTTTCCAAAATTCCAAAACCGCGCATCCCTATGCTCGCGCTTAAGCCAATACCACCATTCAACTCCCCATAAATATATCTCCCCAAACCCGGTTCTTTTTGCAAACTCTACATTTGCTTGAGTACGGCTAAAGTTCATGCTTTCAAATTGTTCAGCCAAAGGCGTCATGGACAAAGGAATCAAGGTCCAAGGCTCTAGCTGTAATTCGGACAAGAACACGTCTTGCAGATTTGAATGAATTGCTTTAACAAAGCTTTCTTTTTTCTGGTAAAACCCTGGTCGCAAAGGATAATAAAACCTTCCCCAAAATGGATTATCAGTTACGCGGTACAAGCTGATTCCTAAGCGATCAACTTCTCCGCTAACTGCGAGCCAGCTTGCCAGCTCTCCAGAATCAGTAGTTGCAACAGGACGCTCGTCTAAAGACCTCACAAGAGCCACCTCGCGCTTAAAAAGATCTTTTGAAGGCAATGCGCCATAGCACTCACCAAAAGGAAAAACTGGCTCATTTTCTACTTGCCACATCACAATGTTCTGGTGATGTTTTAAGTTGTTGATTGTATCTTCTAAAAATTCTAATACTAATTCATCAAACTCCTCATGTGAAGTTCCATAAATCCATTCTGGATCATGGCACTCTGGCCATCGCATAAGCTTTCTGCCAACATTGAGTGTTACTGTAGCACTACGTTTATCTGCCTCTGTAAGCATCCAATGAATATCACTAAAATCATATACACCTCTATCTTTTGAAACATCATTCCAAGGCACAGCCAAGCGGAGGCGCTTTACTTTCATATCATCTAATAACGCTATATAAACCGTACGCCAATCCAGACCCAACTCTTGTGCTTGCTTTGGAAAAAACGAAACACCCCAAGTAATATCATGCGGCTCTTTTACTCCTTCTCCAGATAAAAACCAAATAACAAAACCAACCAATAATACTATGATTGATGTTCCTGTGATTTTTAGTGTTCTGCGCACGACCCTTTTCATAAGCTAAAAAGCTATTAATATAATGCCAATTGAAATTAATATAATAGCAATAACCTTCTGCATCAAAGCTCCGCCTGATAACTTTTCTGATAAAATCTTTGGAAACTTTTTAGATAAAATTAACACCATGACAAGCAAAAATGCATATTGCACACCCTGCATTGCGTTGACCAGCGAAACTGATGCCAAGGATATTGTGTAATTGACTAGAACAAATCCTAGGGCTCCTGTAGCCTGCCCAGTAAAGAATAACACAGCTGTACTTCCTTTGTTCTTTTGCTTTGGCTGATGAAGTATGCCATGTCGCGCAGATGGAATAAGTAGAAAAGATAAAGCCATTAAAAATCCGCCAATTCTGGACCACACAAACCCAGAGATGAATGCTTGTTCTATGAACACTTGCTTGGTTATGACAAATGAGATTGCAAAGATTAAAGCAGCTATGACCGCATACATATAGCCTTTTGCATTCCCCTTACCATTGCGATCAAGCGTAATTAATACTCCGCCAATAACTAAAGCTGCAAAAGCTAAAATTTCTATTTGGCCCAAGCGCTCTGCTAAAAAGAAATATGCTAACACAAAAGTAAAAGCTGGAACAAACCCTCCAGTTAAAGGCACAACACGAGATGCCTCATTTTCTTTTAATCCCGCGAAAAAGAATACTAATGCGATTATAAATGTAGCACCTGCTATTAACGCACGTATGATTTCCACGCTTGACGGAATAATTACGCCAAAAGGAATCAAAACCAAGGCCAAAATTCCCAAGACACCAATAAAAAAAGCATACACAAAAGGAGATGGAATTTTCTTTGTTAATAAGAACTTATCCATCAAAAACGCAAATGCGTTTAAAAAATGTCCTGCTAAAACTATTATTATCCAGTTCATGTTATTTAAATACTACTTTTTTAATATTCTCTACCCCATCCCTTGGAGCCTCTAAATATCCCTGCAAAGCCCCTTCTGCAAGCCAGCCATTATCTAGATAATCCATTAGCCATTCATGCGTGTATTTAGAATTTTCTTGAGCTAAGCCCGCGCCAATGACTTCTAGCCAATATTTATTAAACTTTTCCTGCGAACCTATTGGAGGCGCAATTATAATTGGCAAGCCAAGTGCGGAATAAAATGAGAGTTCGCTTGGCTTTGTCCATAAAATATCAGTATCTTGCAAAGCTAAATTAAATTTATGGAAATAATCTTCTTTTTTATCTGCTGAAATAATTTTTATTCCATGGCCAACATAATCATCTAATCTGAATTCAGTAATCCTCTTTTTAAAAAACTCAAGCACATCATTGTGAATGCCAGCCACCAATATTAATCCAATTTTTCCTGTTTTAATGTGCACTGCCAAACTTTCTAAAATATTACATGCAAGAGCCCTTTGCGCCCCAGCGCCTCCAATAGCAAACATAACCCATACGCGCTTATCATCTTTGGAAATATGGCTCGGCTTTTTACCTAAAAACTGCTCCAAAGTATCTCCATAATTTTTATGGAACACGCCAGTAGGATCTAACACGCTTATACGACGCCACAAATCCTGCTTTAAAATTTTTTCATCGCCACCTATATTCTCCTTTGGCAAAGGAAAACCAGTTAAAGAAATTTTTTCTTTTGGCACACCATACAAACGCATGCGTTCATATGCGCGCTTTGTTGGGGTAAGATAATGTATACGACTTTTGTGCGGATCAATTGATGCCCATGCGCGCGAAATATCCGCGTCCGTAACAACGCAATAAATCTCACCTGGATATTCCCACACCTCTGCCATAAATGCTGGTATAAAAAATGTGGTAATAAATGGATGAGGATCTTTGCCTAATTTTTCTATTAAGTGTTTTCCCCATTGTTTTTTCTTAATGATCCTGTAAGTCTGCTTTAATTGAAGTGATGGGCGTGTAAGATTGCGTCGCGGATAAAACGGGTCAATTGATTGGAACTTGTCAAAAATATTCCATACAAACTCTCCTATTACAGGAACACGCTTAAAACGCGTAAATGCCTCATATGCTTTACGCGACTGCTTCCATATCTTGCGATCTCTTGATGGAATTCCTTTATAATTGTTTGCATTGATAATCTGCTGATGATCCAGCTCCCGCAAAGGGTAGGCTGCACGCTGGTGTCCATATCCCATGTCTACTGCAACTATCCATGCATTATGTGAATCTTTTATTTTTGTTTCAGACATACATTTTATTATACCATTTTCAGTATTTTTCCCAAAATAAAAAAGCGCTGTCTAGATTTACTAGAATACAGCGCCTTTCAAAGAACTTGTACTTGCCTCACAGCTAGAGAACTACTCGAAGATTTTGTCCTTAACCTGCTGGACATCGTCTTCATCAATGTCACCGTCCTCATCAATATCTGCTGCGGCTCGTTGCCACTCTTCCTTGAGTAGCTCGTCACCACTCACATGGAGCGATACAGCACGCCAGTCCATCGCGCCGATGGTGCCATTACCAGTCACATCACCAAGCGAAATAGCAGGAAGGT
>NZBL01000021.1 GCA_002687895.1 bacterium
AGAAGTGTTATCTACAATAAATGCTTCACAAGAAACTCGTCTTTCTAAGAATATTTTAGATGGAATTTCTGATTCCTTAGAAAATGAAGATGTTTTTATTGATTACCAAAAAAGAACAGTAATTGCTTTGCAGTATTCTAAATCAAAACAAGCATACCAAATGTTGCAAAACTTAAGGTCAATATTAGCAAACCAATCTCAAGAGATTAAGAATAAATATTCCGAAATAGTTGTATGGTTAACCTATGCTGCGCTTGGTTATTTGTCACAGCAAGAACTAGAAACATTTTTTAAGGAAGCAGGATTGCGAGTCATTTTGGAAGACGAGGCATATGGAGATTTAATCAATACAACACGGAATCGTCTTGCTTTAGAAAAATTAAGAGACCGCAATAGCTTGCGGGAAAAAATCTATAACGCGCTTCATGAAAATTCCAGTATTCTTTCATCTGGCGCAATAAATGAAGGTGAAAAAGGAACAATCGCGTCTTGGCTAAAAGCACTTGATGCGAAAACAGGAGTGGGGCCCGCGAGCAGCATTGTTCGCGCGGAATTTGAAAATGATTCAGCAGTACAGGCAAAACTGGATTCAGAAGCAAAAAAAGCATTAAAGCGCTTATTGGATTTTTACGAGTTTATAAAACTTTCATCTTTTGAATTAGAGGCATTTGAAGAGCATATGCTGATGAATGACGGAAAAAAAGATTACCTGCTAAGCAATGGAGTTCTTGAAGAAATTAAAGAAGAGCCTGAAGAACCAGCTCAAGGAGCTCGGCAGGAGGACGCGCAAGCAGTTAAACAGCCAGCAAGTAAGATTCCAAATCAGCAAACCATAGTTCAGAACGCAGGGTTATTGTTAAAAAAATCAAATGGTAATATAAAGCTTGTTATGGATTCTTTCTATAATGGAGTTGTTCAAGCAAATGCATTAACTGCATTAAGCACGCTGATTTTGCTTGCCCAGCTTCGCAAGCTGGATAATATTTTAGAGGACCAGAGGTTCAGTAGCTTAGTCATACAAGACCTGCAAAAGAATAATCTTAATGATCAAGTCCAAGGCATGCGAATCAACCCTGCTGCTCCGCAATATGTTGCTAGATTTTTAAAGATTGTTTTAGAGGACAAGTTAAAGCTCTCACATCAAGATGCAATAAGCTTTGGTAAAAAGCTTGTAGCTATTCTTGTTATAGAAGGCGAAAAATACAAGTCAATCATAAGTGATAATAAGTGGAAAATGTAGATAAATCGTCCACAGTAAAGAAATATACACATCTTTTCGCCTAGTGCGGTTTTGTGGTATAATAATTGCATGCCAATAACTCAATATTCTGGGAAAAATCTACTTGAGCGCGATATTGTTTCCAAAATAACCAAGGAAGCAGATGCTGTTGTTCGCAATAAAGATGTGTCCCAAGCTTGGCAGGCATCAGCGCACTTAAAGCGCGAGCTAGCAAGCATGCCCCAAGAAAGCATTGCTCCTGTTTTAGATTCTTACCGCAGAATTACAAGCAAGCTCAAGGCCTTGGCATTGCCTTTGCTGGATGCTGCGGAAGTAGAGCATCTTTTAGAGCATAATCTTGGGTTTTTAGATACAGGAGGAGAAGAATATCTTGTGCAAGGCTTATCTGCTTGGCTTGCGAGCCAGCCAGATAATGCAGTATCCAAGCTTAAGCAGAAATTGCAGTCAAAAGTAGATAAAACTAGTCCTTTCGCGCCTAAGATTTTAAGCGTATTATCTGATCATAATCAAGGTTCTGATATTGATTCAGAGCCTGCAATTGTTTCAGAAAATGATGAATTTTTAAACGCAAAAGAAGCAGGCGAAATAAATACTCATTCAAAAGTAGTTCAAGCTGTTGGAGCAAAAGTTCGCAATACTGCAGCAGAAGCAGAATCATTAGCTCATCAGATTTATTCATTAAGCCAAACTAATTCTCCAGAACATGGATTTGCAAAGCGCGCTAAAGCCTTAATTGATTCCAGATTGCGGGATGTGCGCACAAGTTTGGATATTTCACAATATCTTTCCAGGCCATATGAAGCAGGAGGCCTAGGCTTAACTGGAGAAGCTTTAGAAAAATCAAGCCAAATTATTGAGGATTCATATAATCGTACTCATACAAATAATAACCTAAAAACCGCCCTAAATAGGACGGTTTCAGAAGGCCCAACAGGGAGATTTCCCCATGAATCCACCAGCCAACAGAATGTTGACTCTGGCATTATATCACATAGAAAAAATTTGTCATCAAAGTCAGAGAAAAAACAAATACCTCAAAAGAAAGAAGCAAAAATCCAGATTGACGAACTCATTAAAAAAGAAGCTTCACAAGACATTGGCATAGAAAATATTGTAAAAAGCAGTTCTGCTAAACAGCCATTACCCTCAAAACCAATACAAAAGCCAGATCAAAGCAAGCCAAAGCAAATCCAGCAAAAACCAATTCCGCGTGCGCAAACCTCGCAAAAGCCTCGTTTAGATGACATAGTAGGCTCTGCTCCAAAGCAAAGGCCCCAAGCTCAAGTAGTTGGGCTTTCTGGAGAGTTTAAAACCATTGATTTACAAGACTTTCGCGCCGCAGGAGGCGCTAATTCCGCAATACAGCATTTTGTTGGAAAGATAAAAGCCTTAGAATCACAATCAGTCGCAGATAAGATGGAGGCAATTGATAATTTTAAGCAAAGCCCTGTTTACAAACAATATTTAGGCATTGGAGATGAAGGCTTGGCCCAAGGAAAAAATCTTTCAAAAGCTTTGGCAGATGCATCTCTTAATCCAGACAAAATGACTCAAGAAGAATTTTTCGCGATTGCGGATTTAAATAGTAAATTAAAATAATGTGCCAGCGCAATTCGTAGTTCCACAATTCATAGATGTAGAAGACAAGATTATAGGCCCTATAACAACCCGCCAGTTTATTATAGGCGTTATTGCGGCGGCTTTAGTGTTTGTTTCGTACAAGCTGTCTGATCTTACATTATTTATTATTCAGACCTTATTTATTGTTGGCATATATGCTTTAATAGGATTTGTAAAAATAAATGGCAGGCCTTTTTATTATTTTACTATTTCAGTTCTGCAGTTATTGCTTAGGCCTGGATTGCGCGTGTGGATGAAAAAGGATCAGCCCATAAAAGTAAAAGCAAAAGATAAAAGTAAAAAAGATGAAGCAGAAGAGCAATTTGTGCCGCAGAAAAAAAAGCCTTTCCAGCATTCGCTTTCACAAGTATCGCTTTTAGTTGATACAGGCGGAAAATACAGGCCAGAGGAGATTTTAGAAAAGCAGAAATCAGCAAAAAAGAAAAAACCAGCATAACACATGGCAAAATCAAAGCTAGCTAAAAAGAAAACAAACACATCAACACAGCAGTATCTGGATATTGCTGAAATTAGGGATGATATTGTTATTTTAAAAGACGGAACATTGCGCTCTGTATTGCTTGCTTCTTCAATCAATTTCGCGCTTAAAAGCGAGGATGAGCAAAACGCATTAATACAGGGATATATTTCCATGCTTAATAATCTTGATTTTTCATTGCAAATAGTGATCCAATCCCGCAGGCTTAATATAGATGCTTATTTAGAAAGCTTAAAAGCCAGAAAAGACGAGCAAACTAACGAGCTTTTGCGCACCCAGACAGCTGAATACCATGATTTTGTAAAAGAGCTTATAACAATAGGAGATATAATGGGAAAAAGATTTTATGTGGTAATTCCATATTCTCCGAGCAAGGATACTCGCAAGGGATTTTTTAGCCAATTAGGAGCAGTTATAACTCCAGCGAAAGTCATATCTCTTTCAGAAAAGATTTTTTTGCAGTACAAAGACAAGCTCCAAAGCCGCGTAGATAAAGTCGTTGGCTCGCTCGGAGGAATAGGCATAACAGCTGTTCCCTTGAATACCCAAAGCTTAATAGAGCTTTACTATGGCTCATATAATCCAGAGCTCGCGCAAACGCAGAAATTGCCACAAGCTAAAAAAATGAAAATAGATGAATAATCATGTTTGATCCAAAACAAACACAACAACCCACAAAGCCTTTGCAAGAGCCCAGCCCGCAAAACGCAGATGCTCCAGCATCTGAAGTTATTGAATCAGAAAAAGTTTTAAGCCAAGGAGAAGTAAAGGTTCGCGATATCATAGCTCCTGCCGCGTTCCGCGTGCAAGCAGACCATCTTGAGCTGAACGGAATGTGGGTTAGGACTTTGTTTGTAACTAATTTTCCGCGCTATATTAATGTTGGCTGGTTTTCTCCTATCGTGAACCTTAGCGCTACCATGGATGTTGCAATGTATTTTTATCCTGTATCAGCAGATATTGTTTTGAATCAGCTTAAAAAGAAAGTTGGAAATTTAGAAGCCCAGCTTATAGAGGATCAGGAAAAGGGCGCGCCGCGCGATCCTTTGCGGGAAACAGCTTTAAGGGATATTGAGCAGCTTAGGGACGCCTTAACCCAAGGCACAGAGCATTTTTTCCAGTATGCCTTATATGTAACTATTTATGCCGCAGACAAAGAATCAATTAACAAATTAACAGAGCAAGTAGAGCTTTTGTTCGGAACAAAGCTTGTTGCCACGCGCAGAAGCTTGTGGCAGATGGAGCAAGGATTTAACAGTACTTTGCCATTGGGAAATGACGAGATTTCTGTTTCAGTAAACTTAAACACATCTCCGGCCGCTTCATCTTTTCCATTTGTATCTAGCGATCTTTCCAGTGATTCAGGCATATTATATGGCGTTAACCGCCATAACAACTCTCTTATTCTATTTGACAGGTTCAGCTTGCCAAATGCTAATTCAGTTGTGTTTGCCACCAGCGGCGCAGGCAAAAGCTATGCTGTGAAGCTGGAAGTTCTTCGCTCAATGATGATGGGAACTGATGTAATTATAGTAGATCCAGAGCGGGAATATGAACATCTTGCAGAAGCAGTTGGAGGAACTTATGTGAATATTTCTTTGAATTCTGAATCAAAAATCAACCCATTTGACTTGCCGCGCACAGTAGGGGATGATACAAGTGCGTCTGATGTGATTCGCAGCAGCGTTATTACACTCAAAGGACTGGTGCGTTTAATGCTTGGCAAGCTTACTAATGAGGAAGATTCAATTGTAGATAGGGCGCTTTTAGAGACTTATGCTAAAAAAGATATTACAGCTCAAAGTGATTTAAGCTCTATTGAACCTCCTTTAATGCAGGATTTTGCCCAAGTATTAGATGGAATGGAAGGCGGGCAAGAGCTAAGCGAGAGGCTTAAAAAATACACAGATGGAACTTTTGCAGGATTATTGAACAACCCTACAAATGTTGATGTTAATAACCAGCTTGTTGTGTTTTCTGTAAGGGATTTGGAGGATGAACTTCGGCCAATGGCAGTATATACTGTTGTGAACTATATTTGGAATGTGGTTAGAAGCAGCTTAAAGCAGAGGGTTTTGGTGATTGATGAGGCATGGTGGCTTATGCAGCATGATGACAGCGCAAAGTTCATTTTCGCTTTAGTAAAGCGCGCGCGGAAATATTTCCTTGGAGTAACAACCATTACGCAGGATGTAAGCGACTTTTTAGGAAACGCTTATGGCCAGGCAATTGTAACAAATTCCGCTTTGCAGCTTTTGTTAAGGCAGTCTCCAGCTGGAATAGACAAAGTAGTTAAAACTTTCCTATTAACAGAGGGAGAAAAATATCTCTTGCTTGAGGGAAGTGTTGGAGAAGGAATATTTTTCGCTGGCAACAAGCATGCCGCAATAAAGGTTGTTGCCTCTTACACAGAAGACCAAATAATCACTTCTGATCCAAAGCAATTACTGGAAATTGAGCAAGCTAAAAAAGAATTTGCCCAAGAGAACAGCGCAGCTGCGCCGCCTGCTTCCAGCCAAGCTCCAGAATCTACCCCTAAAAGCCAGCAGCAGGCAAGTCAACCAATAAAGCAATAATATGAATCCAAAAACAAAAGCAATAATAATAGTTATAGTAGCAGTTATTTTATTTGGCTTGCTTGTTGCGACAATCTTTGGATTATTTCCAGATAAAGATGAAGAACAAGATATTTACCAAGATCAAATATCAGATATTATTTTGCCGGACAGGGATGCTGATCTGCCGGAAAACGCTGAATTTGATTCTTCTAACGCAAGCGAGTATACAGCAGTCAACCCAAGTTCGTCTTTAGGTTCTGGACAAAGCTCTTTGGAAAGGGAGGCTCAAGATCTTGCTGAATTTTTTATAGAGCGATATGGAACTTTTTCATCAGATTCAAACAATGCGCAGATTGACGATCTTTTGGGGTTTATGACTCCAAGCTTGCAAACTGAAATGCAGAAAAATAAATTGCTTCAGCCAGACAGAAGCTCGCATTACGAAATAACCACAGAAATAGCTGGAATAGAAACAACTGAATTTTCACCTGCGAACAGAATGGCTGAATTCGCAATTGTGGCGAACCGCACAGAAGATTTCAGCGGAAAAATTGAGCAATATCAGCAAGAAGCTGTTTTAATATTAGAGCAGGACAGGGCCGGAGTTTGGAAAGTTGATTCAATTTTGTGGGGAGATAGACTATAGCTCAAAACTATGTTATGGCTTTACCTGCTTACAAACTTGAAAATTATAAGGACCAAGAACAAGATGAAGACGAGGAAAAAAGACAAGAATTTTTAACAAAGAACAAGAATGCTCTTTCTGCTGTATCTGGAGAGAAAGATTTAGCAGATGAGCAAGAAGAGCTTTTGCCGCAAGAAGAGCAGGAAAAACGAGATAAGTTTTATGAGCAGAGAAAGCAAAGCCAATTGCAGTCAATGCAGGATCCTAATCAATTGCGCGAGGATGAGAATAAAGAGAAAGATCAAAAAGGAGATCAAGCATTAGAATCAGGAGATCAAGGCAGCGCGCAAAAAGAAGACGCAGGTTCGCAGAAAGATCAGGGCAGAATAGCAAGGCGTTTAGATATGCTTCGCAAGCGCAGGCAAGAACTTTACAAAAAAGCTGGACAAACTGGAAAGGCTGGCAAAGCAAAAGGAATGTCAGGCAAGTACAAGCAGTTAAGAACCGCGATGCGATCAATTCAAGCACTTTCTATTGCGGGTACCTCTTTAGGGGACGTATTTCTTTCTTTATTAGCTCTTTTTGTGAGTATTAATGTTTCTAAGTTCGTACTTCCAAAAGTCCTTCCTGGATATGAATTTGGAGGAGTTGATAAAGTATTGTTTTGGCTGGGCTGGGCCATTATATTAGCAGTTATATTAATTCTCGCCGCAATATTAATATTTTTTTATTATATGATGTCTCAATTTAAAATATGATTTCTAAATTTTTGATGTATCCTTAAGTTTCTACAATCATGAAAATTTATAGCAAAATATACTTATCAGCTATAGCAGTTATAATTTTACTATTTGTGCCTTTATTAGTGTCCGCAACAAATGAATATGATCTGGTCATTCCTGAGAGGAGTTTGAATGTGCAAGTTGAGGATCTTGGAGAGAGCTTTACAACAGTAGAACCTGATGCTACTGGTGTTGAAACTAGCAATACACTTCCACTGCCTGCTTCAGCAAATGCAGAAGATAAAGAAAAAAATGCAGATGATGAAGAAAAGATAGATGATCTAACAGTTAAGCTCCAGATTCCTTTGCCTTTTGTTGATACAAAATGCACAACAAAAGACACAGATGGAAGTACTGTTGAATCAGTGTGCGACTTAACAGCTTATTTAAAAGGTATTTACAGGTTGCTTATTGGCTTGGGTGCTCTTTTTGCGGTTGTAATGATTATAATAGGTGGATATCAATGGATATTTTCTGGAGGAAGCGCTGATAAAACAGGAGCC
>NZBL01000022.1 GCA_002687895.1 bacterium
TAATAAATCAGCTCCTTCTGATGTTGTTGTGTCACCATAACGAAGATTTAAGCCAACAACTTTTCCACTATTAATCTCTTTTACTGCTGCTCCAATATATTCATTAGTCCAATCCATGATTCTGACTGCATTTGAGGTGATACTAGCGGTCTGGAAATACCATCCTCCATTGATATTATCTACTCCATTCATAATTGGATGTTCTTGTTCATAAACTGTTCCCTGGTATACATTGCCACTTGTATAAGAGTTCTGTTGTAATATTGGATTGTACTGGCCTGAGAGCCATTGTCCAGTAATGCCCCAAGTTGATAGGTGATGAGAAAATATAGTTACTACCACACCACCGTTATTATTTACATATTCTGCTAATACATTACCTAATGCAGTACTACTAGAATAGGGATAGTTTGAATAGGTTAATACTACACTATAATTCTGTAATTGGATTAAAGTAGGTGTGCCATATTGCGCATTGAAGACTGTAACTGAATTTATATTTGAGCCACCTGCAGCTAATATTTTATTCCTTACTTCAGTGTCAACAGATGAGTCTGCGCTAACTATGAGAACATCTATTGGCTCAACAGACATTTCTTCTGGGTCTAATGTTGCATTGATATCACCGCATTCACCTGTTATACATCTTACTCCTGTTGAGACGTTGAAGAACTTGTTTTGATTAACATTTGTGTCTTGTGTAGGATTAATTAAGTAAGGTTGTAAATGACCCCAGTCAACTAACCAGTCAAAGTGGCCACTGCCTTGAATGCCTTCATTGTCAACACATGCTGCTGTTAGTTTCCAGTCGCCTGAATCTTCTATTATGAAGTCTGTGTTGTCATATGTCCACCAACCATTCTGTTGAGTGGCAGCGCTGTCAAAGAAGACATTATTGTCATGGACGTTTTTCAGGTTTAGGTTAGCAGAGATTATAGAACCATTAGGGGTTGTGCAGTTTACTCTTACCTGAGTTAATGTATCACTGTATTGTATGTTGGAGCATGACTGCCAGCTGCTGCCGTCGTTACATTCAAGCTGATTAATCTGAGGCAGAATAGCGCCAAGGATTGTTATGCTTACTTTGTTGGTTTCAGTTCCGTTTAAGTAATCGGAGTAGGTTGTAGGTGTATAGATTGTGAAGAAGTCCCAGGTTGTGTTTTCTTCACCTGTTGGCATAACTCCCCATGTACGATCGCATTCGTCATTTGCTTTCATGTCCTGGCATGTTGTAGGGTTCTGGTTTATTGTGTAGAATGGCGTGCCATTGTTCATTGGGATTATGCCTTTACCAAACTCATCAAGGGCTGCTAATAAGTCTATCCTTGGGAAACTTAATCCATTGTCAGGGTCAGTTATTGGGACACCTGTGTTCTGTAGTGCTTCTTTTATCCTATCTGGGCTGGCAGCAATTTGGTTGACTCCAGAAGGGTTACTGTATTGCGAGAGTAATGCTACTGCGCCTGCAACGTGAGGTGTTGCCATTGATGTGCCTGATTTATAGCCATAGCCTCCATAGAGTATTGGAGCATATATACTGCTGCCTGGAGCTAAAACGTCAAGCAAGCTTCCAGTGTTAGAAAAGCCTGAGATGACATCAGCTTTTGTTGTTGAACCAACAGAGATTGCGTTTGGTGAACAGCCAGGATAAGAGATGCCATTACTATGATATTCATTTCCGGATGCTATTGTTACAGCTATTCCTAAGCCATGGGCTGTAGTTATAGCAGTGTCCATCCATGTAGGACAGGTGTTTTCATTATATTGCCCACCATCACCAATGCTCATTGTTGTTGCAACGATATTGTATTGGTCTTTGTGCTCATTGCACCAGTCAACGCCAGCGATCATTGCGTCACCATTGCAACTACCACCAGAACTGCATACTTTTAGAGCAAGCAATCTTGCATTAGGAGCGACTCCAGTCAGAACGCCGTTTGCTGCTACTATTCCTGCAACATGGGTTCCATGAGACTGGTCGTCCATTGGGTTATTATCACTGTTATAGAAGTCATAGCCAGATGGGACTTTGGCGCACTGGCCATTCAAAAATTCACTTTGGGTGCAGCCTCCGAGGTCAGAGTGCGCGTAATCAATTCCTGTGTCAACAACGCATACTGTCTGCCCTTCACCAGTTATTCCCAGTGAATGAAGGTCGTCTGCATTTATTAAAGGAACGCTTTCAGAAAGAACTATCCTTAGCTCTTGGTTTTTGTAAACTGCTTCAACGTTAGGATTATCTTTTAGTTTCTCTATTCCCTGTTCTGTTGCTTCTCCAGAGATTGCGTTTATTGTGTTGTATTTGTATTTTATGTCGAATTCTTCGGTTTCAAGGTTAGATAAAACTGTGTCCTGGTTTTCTTTTACTTTTGCTTTGATTTCTGGCATATTTTTTTGCGGTGGCTCTTCATCTTTTAGTATGACTATTACAGAGACAGTTTCTTCTGTGTCAAGGTCTTCAATTATTTCAGTTTCTATTTTGTCACTTGCCTTATTTAGGTTTGGTTCTTCTGATGCTGCGGATTTTGGGTCTAAAGCAGCGCTTATATTGCCGCATTCACCACCCATGCATCTTATTCCGGTTGTGACATTGAAAAACTTGTTTTGCATAATGCTGATATTTTCCAGAGGTTCAATAAAATAGGATTCTAAATGACCCCAGTTAACTAACCAGTCAGAAGAACCGCTGTTTTGAGTGCTTTCATTGTCAATGCAGGTTGCTGTTAGTTTCCAATCTCCTGAGTCTTCTATTAGTAAATTTGTGTTGTCATATGTCCACCAACCATTCTGTTGAGTGGCAGCGCTGTTAAAGAAGATATTGTTGTCCTGAATGTTTTCTAGACTTAGATTAGCAGATGTTATGTAACCATCAGCATCTGTGCAGTTTACTCTTACCTGAGCTAATGTATCATTGTATTGTATGTTGGAGCATGACTGCCAGCTGTTCCCGTCATTGCATTCAAGTTGGTTGATTGCTGGAGGAGGATTGGTAAGGATTGTTACTTCAACGGTTCTTGTTCGGTTTTCTATTATATAAGCTGAGTAGTTTAGAGGTGTATAAATTGTAAAGAAGTCCCAGGTTGTGTTGTCTTCACCGGTTGGCATAACACTCCATGTGTGCTCGCATACATCGCCTGCTCTCATGTTTGCGCATAATGCTGGGTTTTGGTTTGTTGTGTAGAAAGGTGTGCCGTTGTTCATGGGGATTACTCCTTTACCCATAGTTGCAGCCCATCTAACAGTTTCCTGAATCATATCTTTTACATAAGCGTTATAGGCAGGAGAATCCTGATAATCCCAATTGAGTAGAACAATTCTTCCTGTTCCATATTCTTTGTCAACTATTAAAGGATTGTTTGGGTAATAATTATGATTTACAGTAACTACAGTTTCTGCATCAGGATCGTTTATGCCTCTTAGGTCACGCATATAGTCTACTGGATTTGCCCCAACAGGAATATTAGCCCAATCGATTTCAATGGCAAGGTAGTGGTTAGGGAGAAGGATGTTTACACTTTGAGAACCGCTAGTACCTGAACCTGGTAATGTGCCGGATATTGCACCCCAGTTAGTAATGGGAATTTCATTGCTTGTCCATTCACCTATCCAACCCCCGCCGTTTTGGATGAAGTTTAGCACGTCTGCTTGATTTAGGTTTGAGTTACGAATATTCATCAGTACATCATAATTTTCAAGTGTTGCAGAATTGTAAGTGCTTATTTGAGTGGCGTTTATATCTAAAGCTTCGTTAAGCACGCTTGTAATTCCATAATTATTGTAAACAGCAACTCTGATTGGACCTTGCGGGTCTAAAGCAGATTCAATACTGCCGCATTCTCCGCCAATGCAGCTTACTCCGGTTGTGATAGTGAAAGGGACATTTTGCTTAACATCGAGAGTACTGCCAATAGGCTGAGTCATGTAAGAGTCTAAATGACCCCAGTCAACTAACCATTGAATTATTTTATTATCCTGTTTAATCCCGTCAACGCCGCCGTTGTCTGTACAGCTTACAGAGAGTTTCCAGTTGCCTGAGTCCTGAATAGTGATGTCAGCATTGTCGTAAGTCCACCAGTCACCGTTCTGGATAGCAGAGTTGTCAAAGAATACGTTGGTGTCTGGAAGGTTTTCCAGTTTTGTGTTAACATTGGCGACAGTACCATCAGAGTCTGTGCAGTTTATTCTTACTCTTGTTAATAGATCATTGTAGATAATGTTTGAACAGTCTTTCCAGACTGAGTTGTTTTCTTCGCATTCAACTGATGAGATGATCGGGAGGTTGTTGCCGATTATTGTTATATTTATTTTATCAGTTTGTTTTTCTTCAAGGTGGTTAGTGTACTGTGAATTATAGATTGTGAAGAATGTCCAGTTGCTTAGATGCTCACCAGTAGCGTTCACTCTCCAAGTGTGTTCACAAGTATCATTTTCTTCTAAATTATAGCAGCTTGTTGGATTCTGATCTATTGTGTAGAAAGGTGTGCCAGCGTTCATGGGGATGACTCCTTTCCACATGCTGGTATAATAAGGAGGATAGAATGTTACTGCTTCGCCTTTGTGCAGGTCAGGAGCATCGTTTTCTATTAATAGGTTGTAGTTGTTTGTTGAACCATGGTTTATTCCTACCTGACTTCCTGGAGCATAGGAACTGCTTGATTGGTTGTATTGAATCTTTATTTTTCCGTCTTCATATAAGATGACTTCATAGTTGAAGTTACCGGTTCCACTATAATAATCAAGGTTTCTGTATTCAATAACCATTCTTTTGGGATTTTCATAGTTCTTATAGAATACCTGAGTGTTAGACCTTACGTACATGTCCCTGTTAAGAGGAGCAATTACTTTATAGCTGTTTGAAGGCAAGCCTATAGTTGTGCTGCCAGCGCCACTGGTTGTAAAGTGTATCCTTCCATTAGATGATACATAAGCATTGGTGTAATTTATTCCATAAAATTGGAATGTGAAGTTAATGGGTGCAGTTTGATAACTGTCATCAGCTGATTGGCCAATGTCCCATAATGGTATTCCTTCACCGTTTGTTATGATTTCTTCCCATTCGAAAGAGTCTCCTCCTTCTTCTGTTGAGTTTAAAGCTGTGTAATTGAATCCGTCTGGACCATAAGGATCTAATATAACAGTTATATTACCGCACTCACCGCCTACACATCTTACGCCTGAGCTGAAGTTAAATAGCTGGCTTCTGGAGACTGGCGTGTTGGCTTCAGGCATTATAATATATGGCTCAAGCCTGCCAAACCTTTTGACTATGTAATAATGTGAGGATGTGTTGAAAGAGTTTCCGCTTAAGTCAGTGGATTGAATGTAGAGTTCTACTGTGCCAGGAGTATTCTTTTGAGGGATTATTCCTGAGCTGGTGTTGCCAACTACTGTCATTGTTACTGGATTGAATGAGCCTGCATCGAACTTATAGTATAGGGTTGCAGCTGCTAATCCTACATTGTCCTGGAAGTTTGCATTGATTGTTATGCTTTCGTTTACATCTGCAAATTGTGGAATAGTGATGTCTGCTAATGTTGGATTTTCTCCGTCTATGATGAAATGATTTACATTGCTTTTTCTTACTCTTTCAGAGCTGTCGGTTACAGCTATATAGAAAGAGACTCTTGAAGTGTTTTCATTGCCAGGGATTGCTGCAGAGTATATGTCTCCTGTGTTCTGCATGGTAAGGTTGTTCCATGCTGAATTGTTGTAACGATAGAATAGCTTAGCTTCAGTTATGTTAACATATTCAGAGGTTATGTTTGAAGAGACTGTTATAGCCATATTTAAATTTGGATATTGAGGACTTGTGTTGATGCTGTTGAATGTTGGCGGTGGCTGCTGGCTGAAATCAACGGTTGTTGTTTCTCCCAAAGGAAGGTTTATAGGGGTGTTTCTGCCGTAACTTGTATAATCATTATTGATCCAGATGTGCCAGTTGCCAGTGTCTATGTTTAATGTGTGAGCTCCCTGAGTTAGCCAAGGCATAAGGTAGCTACCATTTTCATCTCCAGTGTAACGAGGGGCTTCATAGTATTCCAAGTAGAGGATAGGATTTGGCATGCCGGTTCCATTGATGTATGTAACAATGCCACTGATACTTGATGATTGGGCAAGGCTAATATTAAGCAAATTTCTCTGGCCTGGAACTATGGTAAATGATGTTGAGGCTTCTCTTAGGTTAGGATCATGTAATGCTGTGACTCTTATGCTTGCTGTGCCTGAACCTAGTCCTCTCATTGCATAGGTTCCATTAATGTTGGTGTATGAAGAAGAGCTGTAGTTATAATTGTCTTGGATTGCATAGACTATTGCGTTAACTACAGGAGTGCCAGTTGGGTCTTTTATTACTCCTGTAAGATCTCCACTCATAAATTCTGAAACATCTATAGAGAGTTGGAGTGTGTTGTTTTCATCGTAGATGTTGATTGTTTCAGCGTTAAAGAAGAATGGAGTTATTAACACAAATTCCTGTGATGGGGCCTCTTGTGGAGGGTAGTCTGGTATAGGTGTGTCATTGATAACAAAACCTTCAGGCGGCGTTAAAGACCTTTCCAGTAGAGTGACAGAGTCTGTTACTAAATAAGGGTCCACGAAATTCGCTGAATAAATACTAGTGTTTGATAATGAGATTATTTCATACCTGTAAGTGCCGTCTGTGTTGTTTTCGTCTGGATATGTTTCTCTAACTTCTTTGTCATTTAAGACTAGTGTGTCATTTCCAACATGATAGTTGAATGAAAGGATATATGTTTTTATTTCAGGTATGTCTAAATCGCCTACATCTTTTACTTCTGCTGAAGAGAATGATGTGAGCTCAGCATTTATGTGCGTAACAGAGACTGCGTTGAAAGGCAGTTGGTTGTCTCTCATTACAGAGGTTGCTGTTGATCTGTAATCATTCCTATAAGTGCATCCCAAGATACAGCCAGGAGTAGCGTTCCATTTGGGGCAGGCGCCGCTTTTGTCACAATTGTCACAAGGCGCATAGGCTGGCGTAAAGTTTTGGTTATAAGGCACATATTCATCTCCTAAGCCAAAAGAATGGCCTATTTCATGAAGGTTGATAGCAGGATTATTTCTTGCTTTAACAATAATATCACTTCCTACTGTGCATCTTGGTCCGCTTCTGTAACCGGTCCAGTCTGTTGAATCTATTAAAGTGATTACTGTGTCCCTGTTTTTACATTCGCTTGCCAGTGCTTTGGCTTTTGCTTTGTTACAGCACCAGTATGAGCTTGCCCAGGCAGGTAATCCTGTGCAATTTTGGTGGCAGTTTAAGCCTGCATCGTCTAATTTGTTTACTTTCCAGACATTGAACTTGTTTTTGCTAGCGCTGAAAGGGGCAGAATTGCCGATTGCGTTCCAGTTGCTTGTTACTGAGGATGCAAAAGTTGTGTCAAATTCTGATTCGTCAAATTCTGCAGGAACGAATACAATATCATATCTTGCAGCATTACCGCTTCCGAATACAAGCTGGCAGGTTTTGTTGATTTTAATTTTTATTTCGTCCATGTTCTCATAGTTGTTATAGCTTGGCCAGCAGGCTGCGCCAGCGCAGGCTCTTCCAACGATTCTTACATTGTATTCGTCGTCTGCATCTGTTGGTGGTTTAGGGACAGTGATGGCTTTTTGAAATTTCTTGGTGCCTGTATTGACATAATAAGAACTTTGGCCTAATAGTTTCCAGTTTTGAGAGTCATATTTTCCATATATTCTAAAGTAATACCATGGGCAGTATAGGTTTGCATAGTAGGTTATATTGAGTGTTTGGCTTTTGTCTGGATATGAAGAGTCAGGGCCTTTTAGGTCTAAAGTGGTTATATAACCCTGGATTGATGCGTAGATTCCTATTGGCTCTACCTGGCCTTCAGCTTTTTCTATTCTGTTAAGGAAGTTTGAGAGGTCTTCCAACTTTTCTTTAGTGTTTAGTTCAGATGAATGCAGAACTGTTCTTACGTATGGCTTTGTGTTGCCTTCAAAGACTTCACCTTCTATTGTGGATGCTTCCTGGTAGATTTTTTGAAATTCTGGAGAGGTTAGTTCGGTGTATTTGTTTGAGATTAGGTTGAGATCATCAACTACTGGTGTTTCTTCAGAGTTGATTTCTATACGTGAGATAGGAATTGCAGTAACATCATATTGAGTTGGAACTGGATCATAAATTCCTCCTTTTGACCTGCTATACCAACATTGGTAGTTTTCGCCAACAGAGATTATGCCTATTATGGATTTTACATTGAGAGTTTGCATGACTTTGAAGGTGTTTGCATTGTCATCATAGTCTAAGATAATGTTTGATGGTTTAAAGTGAACATCAAATTCTTCAACATCTAGTGCTTGTTTTACAGCGGTTATTGACCTGCTGATTAAGTCTAATTGGTTTTCATAGCTTAATGAGTTGATGTCTTGATTGTCCCAACCACTGATTCCTATTTCATGGCCTCGGGCATTGAAGTCTTTTATTATGTCTGGATGGTTGGAAGCGAACTCGCCTGTTACAAAGATGGTTAGTGTCCAGCCTTTTTCTTCTACCATGTCCAGGACTTTGTAGACATAAACTTCATCGCCTGCTGTTTCAATGTCAAGCATTAAGTTTACCATTACGGGCTTAAAGAGGTCGTCTGGTAAGGGGCCAGAATAAGGTATGGAAGATATGGAAGGTGTATTTTCTGATTCTATTCCAAAGTATGAAAAGGACGGCATGTCTTCAGAAGCAACTTGCTCGCAGCTAATGTCAGCTTCTGGGTTAACGGCGTCTTCTGCACCGGTAAGACTTGCTACTCCTATTATTATTAAGAGTAAAAATATTAATCCTATTATTTTATCACACTTTTTTTGTTTTCCATTTGATATCACCTTATATGTTTTAACTTTCAATTTGAATATCTGAAACGGGAATGGATGTTACAAGACTGCTGAGGTCATCGTAGATGTCAACTCTTTCAGCATTGTTAAAATAAGGTATTAATAATTCAAAGGTTATAGGATATTGTGTGATGGATTCTGTTTCTGGGATAGATGTTCCATCTTCAACAAAACTTTTAGGAGGTGTTATTGAGATTTCTTCTCCTGATAAAGAGGTTTCTATTAAAGAAGGGTTTATGAAGTTTGCAGAGTGTAGGATTTGGTTATTGGATGAGATGATTTTGTAGCTGTATGTTCCATCTTCGTTTTGGTCAGGATAGCCTTGTCTGGCTTCTTTTGTGGAGAGTTCAATGGTTTTGTCTTCGTTGTATGCCATGCCTATTAGGATTGTTCCTTCGGTGTAGGTTGGTGAGCTTGAAAGCATTGAGCAGATTGTTCCGACGATTGCGTCTTTAATCTGGTCTTTCGCGTTCAAAATTACAAATCCTTTCCCCCTTATCTTATCCATTTTTTCTGCGACTTTCAA
>NZBL01000023.1 GCA_002687895.1 bacterium
AAAATTAATACTTCAAATTCTAGGATTTATAGTTATAATTATCCTTTTGGCATGGGGAATTTGGGCTGTTTTTTTTAGGACTCCTGGCAGAAGCATTGTTCCTTTGCGAGGCCCACGCGTAGAAGAGCCAACAGGACTGCCGCAAATAGGAGTTGGCCCAAGCGGAAGAGTGATTGATACAGACATTAGAACTCCATCTACCTTAGTTCCAGAGCCAGAACTGCTAGGGCAGGATAGGCCAGATGTTGTTGCAGCAGGAGGCAGAACATTAGTTGATACCATTACGCAGTCCAGGTCTGAATTCAGCACTTTGTCCAGCAATGGAATGTTTAATTATTATGATCCTAGGGATGAAAGGTTTTACCGCTTGTCTCCAAGCGGAGGAGAGCCTGTTCCGCTATCAAGCGAAGTATTCAGGTCTGTGCAAGATGCGACTTTTTCCAATAACGGCAATAGCGCTATTTTAGAATTTCCAGACAGATCAAATATTTATTATAATTTTGACACAGGAGTTCGCGCAACCCTGCCTTTGCAGGCGCAGGAATTTGTGTTTTCTCCAGATGATGATCAGCTTGCTTATGAGTATATAGGAGAAGCAGAAGATGACAGGTGGATTATAACAGCAACTCCAGACGGCCAAGGACAGCAGCTTATCCAGCCTTTAGGAAAAGAATCCCGCAATGTGGCAGTAAACTGGTCCCCGAATAATCAAGTAATAGCAACTTTTCGGGAACCGACCTCTGGCTTAGGAGAAGAAGTATTTTTTATTGGATTTAACAATGAAAATTACTTGTCTTTGCAGACAAATGGATTAGGGTTTGAAGGGGAATGGTCCCCAAAAGGAAAGCAAGTATTGTACAGCGTGTACAGCGAAGGAACAAACTATAATCCAGTTCTGCATATTGCAGGAGCAGAAGGGGATAACATCGGCTTAGGCAACAGATCTTTGCGCATCCAGACATGGCCTGATAAATGCGCATTTGCAAGCGAGGATGAAGTATATTGCGCTGTTCCGCAGTTTTTGGATGAGGGAAGCGGAATATTTAGGGAGCAGACATTCAGCACTCCAGACACAATCTACAAAATAGATCTAATAAATAATATATCAAGTCCAATTGCTTTTCCAGAAACAGAATCAAGATCATCATTTACCATAGAGCAGATTATGGTGGCAGATGATGGAAGCGAGTTATATTTTACAGACAGGGTAAACGGCAGAATCCATAAATTGCAGCTTAGGTAGAAATATGCAAAAAAACAAAATTATTATTGGTGTTTTTTCTGTAATTGGAATCATTTTGATTCTTTTTTTGGGATATGATGTTATAAGCAAACAAGCGTCAAAAGCGCCTGAATTTGATTTTACTGGAATTGCGCGCCCAATAACTTACAAAGAAAGCCCTTCCAGAGGAGCAGATAGCGCGAAACTTGCTATATATGAATATGCTGATTTTACTTGTTTGGGCTGTTTTTCCATGCAGCAGACAATTAAGCAGTTAATTTCAAAATACGATAGTCAAGTACAGCATGTATGGAAAGATTTTCCATTTCTTTCAAATAGTTCAAAACAAGCCGCAATCGCGGCTAGATGCGCTTATGATCAAGGAAAATTTTGGGAATATCATGATTGGCTGTTCGCGAATCAAGCTGATATAGCATTAATTAATTTTAGTGATGGAGCAATCGGGCTTGGTCTTGATAATGAGCGCTTTACTAGGTGCTTAGAAGATGATAAAATAGCAAACCTAGTAGATAGGGATTTCGCAGAAGCACAAGCTTTGGGCATAGATGAAACACCTACCTTAGTTATCGGGGATGTTGCTTTGGTAGGAGTTCAGGAATTTAGCAATATTGAAAATTTGATTATATCAGAGCTTCAAAAAGCAGAATAATCAAATTAAAATCCTAATATCTAATTTGGATATTTTTTATTATGCAAGCATTATATACATGTTCTCACTGTGATTCCCAGTATGCAAAATGGCAAGGCCAGTGCGATGAATGCCAAAAATGGGGAACTATTCAAGAGTCAGGCCAAGAGGCAGGACAAAAGCCTGCTGAATTAAAATCAGTTTCCAAGCCCAGCTCAAGCTCTAGGATTTCTGTTGGCATGAATGAATTTGAAAATGTTCTTGGAGGAGGATTAGTTCGCGGAAGCATTGTGCTTTTAGCAGGGGACCCTGGAATTGGAAAATCAACATTAGTTCTTCAGATTGTACATGGATTTCAGTCAAAGACTAATCAGCCTCTGGCTGGCAATTCAAAGCAAGTATTATATATATGCGGAGAAGAATCTGCGGAACAGATTGGCCTTAGAATGGATCGCTTAAAAGTTTCCGGAGACAATATCAGATTTGCAGGGGTTGTTGATATCAAGTCAATTATAAATACAATACAAAAGCATAAGCCAGATTTAGTAATTATTGATTCAATTCAAACAATCGCGGATTCAAGCATTGCTTCAGAACCTGGGAGCATTACGCAAATCCGCGCCACAACAGCGCAACTAATGCAAATTGCTAAATCAACAAACATTCCAATCATAATCATAGGCCATGTTACAAAAGAGGGCAGTGTGGCCGGGCCGCAAGTATTAGCGCATATGGTTGATGTTGTGCTGTATTTGGAGGGCGATAAACTGCATCAATACAGGCTATTGCGAAGCACAAAAAACAGGTTTGGCCCAACAAACCAAGTTGGAGTATTTAGCATGCAGGATTCTGGATTAATTGAAGTAAAAAATCCTTCTCAATTGTTTTTAGAAGGAGGCGGAGCGCAAAATTCTGGATCAGTTGTAAGCGTTATAATGGAGGGTTTGCGCCCATTTTTAATAGAAATTCAAGCTTTGACTAATAAAACAAGCTATGGCTATCCAAAACGCGCAACAAGCGGATTTGATTTATCTCGTTTAGAATTGTTGATCGCGGTTCTTCAGAGAAGAGGAGGACTAAAATTAGACAATCAAGATGTATTTCTCAATATTGTAGGAGGTTTGCGCGTTAAAGATCCTGCCCTAGATCTTGCCGCGTGCTTGTCTATTGCCTCATCTTTATCAAACCAAGCAATGCCAAAAAAATCAGTTGTAATAGGCGAGCTTGGTTTGGCTGGCGAGATTCGGCCAGTGAGCCATGTTGACCTCCGAATCAGTGAATCATCTAGGTTAGGATTCACTGAATTAAAAAACATCAAAAACATTGAACAAGCTTTAAAAGTTTTAAATATTGGAAAATAAAACGAGAGCTATTGGATAGGAGTATCTCAATAACTCTCATTAGTGCAGATCTTTGAGGTCAGGATGTCCATTTCTCCCAAAGATCTTTATTAGAAAGGCGCATGGCAGGTTTGGGGACAGGATCTCCGCCGTCGCTGGTTTCAACCAACACACATTTGCCAAAACCATTGTTTGAAAATCCGACTGCGCGCAGAGGAGATTCCTCATCTATAAACCGCACCAGCTTTACCTGCTTGAATTTCGTCATTTGAGCGATAACTATAGCATATGACGAGTGCTTTCTCGCTCTATCAATCTGTTTGCTATTGCTCAATACATTAGAGCTCATTTTTTCCTCCCCAGAGGTGTATGTAGCAACAAGTTTGACCTCCCCGTTTTCACAAGAGATGTAGTGATGATAAACCCCCTTTCTAAGGGTTAATCTTGCGAGAAAAACTATTGAAAATTTAGGGTTGGCAGACGAATGTAAGTTTAACCTTTTGGGGAGGTGGGGAGAAGATCCCCTTTTTTACATTCGAACGCATATCGCGCGATATGCGTCATTACCACGTGGTTTGTGTTAAAACTCACGTCATAATGCTGCCAACCCATGTATTAAGGTACTAATTTAATGTAAATACATTTTAACGGCTTTGTCAAGTTTGTGAATTATTCTAAATGAAAAGTGCTGGTTAATTTGCTTATTTCATTTTTAAGTTCTGGATGATTATTTAAATTTGAATCAAGCTTTAGTAAAGCTTGGGCGTATTTTTTTGTTTCCGAAATAAGATTGCTGTCTGCGAGAGTTGCCAATTTTAAGTTTTCCAAATGCCCAGATTGCTCTGTTCCATACATATTTCCAGCGCCCCGCAAACTAAGATCAAGCTCTGCTATTTCAAAGCCGTCGCGGGCACTTACAAATAACTGCAGTCTTTGGTTTGTTTGCGTGGATTTTGAATCTGTGAATAAAAAGCAATATGATTGATGCTCGCCCCTGCCTACGCGCCCTCTAAACTGGTGCAATTGGGAAAGCCCGAATCTATCAGACCCTTCTATCATCATAATGCTTGCGTTTGGAACATCAACACCAACTTCAACAACAGCAGTTGCCACAAGAATTTTAATATCCTTGCTTTTGAATGATTGCATTCTACTATCCTTTTCTTGGGGCTTAAGCTTTCCATGCAAAAGCCCTGTCTTAATATTAGGGAAGATGTGCTTATTTAATTTTTCAAATTCTTTGGTTGCGGATTTAACCCCTAATATATCTGATTCTTCTATAATAGGGCAGATTACAAATACTTGCCTGTTTTGAGAGATTTTTTGCTTTATAAATTCATATGCTTTTGTTCTATTTTTTTCTTCAACTAGGCGAGTCTGAATCGGTTTTCTATTTTTTGGCATTTCTTTTATAGTTGTGATATCAAGATCTCCATATAATGTCAAAGCAAGTGAGCGCGGAATAGGGGTTGCTGTCATGGAAAGAAGATGAGGAACATCATTTTTAGATTTGTCTTTTAAAGTCTTTCTTTGCTTTACGCCGAACCTGTGCTGTTCATCTATAATAATCAGCCCAAGCCTAGAGAAAAGAGTGTCATTCTGGATTATTGCGTGCGTGCCAATGATAATATCAACTTTTCCTCTCGCAATAGCTTCCTTTATGTCATTGCGAGGGAGTGTACTCGCGACCGCGGCAATCTCGTGGTTCGCAACGGTAGATAATCGTGCATGCTTGCTCGTCAGCAATGCAATAGCGCGATTTGGAAATAGTTTGGAAATTGTTTCATAATGCTGTAAAGCTAAAATTTCAGTTGGAGCCATAAGAGCTGTTTGAAAGCCAGATTCAGCAGCGTTCAATGCCGCGATTGCTGCAACAATTGTTTTGCCGCTTCCAACTTCTCCTTGCATTAGCCTGTTCATTGGAACAGGTTTTTCCATGTCTTGAATAATCTGCCATGCGGCTTTTTTCTGGTCATTTGTCAATGTAAAAGGAAGCGATGTTGTCAGATTTATTGTTGCTTGTTCATTAAATGGAATTTGCGGAGCTTTTTCTTTTTTAAGATTTTTTCTGGACTGCTCTGTTAAAAGCTGAATCAAGAATAATTCTTCAAACTTAAGCCTGTGGACTGCTTCAAGATATTTGCTTTCACTAGAAGGAAGATGAATATTTTGGATAGCAGTTATTTTGCCCGCGAGATTTGCCTTTTGCTGAATTTCAGCAGGAATAATGTCGCGCATTTCATTACTTGCTTGTAAAGATTGTCCAATTAAAAATCTGACTTGCTTTTGCGTAAGGCCGCTTGTTAAAGGATAAATTGGAACTAAGCGGGATGTGTGAATAGCATTTTTGGGATCAGTTATTTTTTCATAGCTTGGATTCTTAATTAGCCATCCTGTAAAATCGCGCTCAACTTTTCCCGCAACAGCAATTGTGTCGTTTTCATGCAAGTTTTCTGCTATATAGGGCTGATTAAACCAGATAATTTTTATTTCGCCGTAATTGTCAGCAAGATTTGCCTCTGTAATTTTCATGCGCTTGCGCGGAGTTTTTTTGGTTTCAATGCTTTTTATGGTGCCAAAAATAGTGCCTAACTGGTTTTCAGCAAGTGCGTTTGTGGCTAGTATATTGCTATAATCTTCGTATCTAACTGGATAATGCAAAAGCAGATCTTTTACATTTCCAATTCCAAGATTAGCTAATCTATTAGCTGTTACATTACCCACCCTTGTTAGTTTTTCTATTGGAGTAGAAAGGTGGACTTCCATATTTAGAGTGGCGTCCTCGGCAGGATTTGAACCTGCGACCTCAAGCTCCGCAAGCTTGCGCTCTATCCAACTGAGCTACGAGGACTCGTTAGAGTTTCAAAAGCCGAGTCAATTGCTCTGAAAGGGGTTCGTTTTCTTTTTCAACTGCTTCAGGCAGATTCTGCAGCAGTATGGAGCGGACTTTTAATGGATTTTTGTTTAGCAGTGGAATGGAAAGGCGAGGCCTAATTCCATTTTTGAATTCAAAAAATAGCATTTTAGCTTCATCTGGCTCGTAGAATATCCAAAAATTTTTAATTGAATTATAGGAATAATGCTTTTCTCCAATAGCGATTCCATTTTCCAAAAGTTCAAATTTTACTTCATTTGCTCCGTGCTTGTCATGCAATGCCATGGTTATGCCAACCACAATCAATATAATTGCAAATAAAAAGTTGCTGCTTAAAACAGCATACAGCAGCAGCAAAGCCATTGCAGCAACAGCAATAATATACCATCGCCTAGAGCGCTTGTGCTCATGAAATTCTGGAATATTCCAGTGCATGTTTTGTTTTTGTTCTTGCATATTAGGCAGCTATTTTTTTAATAATTTCACTCGCAAGCTCGTCTCTTTTTTTAATAAGCTGTCTCATGATAATCATGATATCAGCTTTTCTGGATTTTCCTTCATGCTTGCCAATAACTTCATCAGGCATATCATTTTATTATATTAATTTTTGGCGGAGAGGGAGGGATTCGAACCCTCGGTACCCTTGCGGGCACAACACCTTAGCAGGGTGCCCCATTCAACCACTCTGGCACCTCTCCTAGTTGAAAGAATATAGTTATAGAGTAGCTAAAATTGGGTGTTTTGTAAAGTTTACTTTATAGGATGGCCATATGCGGCTGTTAAAGCCCAAACAGAAGCAGCTCCTGCTGTTTTAAGGAGTTTTGCGCACGCGTCAATTGTTCCTCCTGTTGTAATCACATCATCTACAATAACAATATGTTTTCCTTTTATGGAAATTTTTTCGTGTTCGCGAATTATGAACGCGTTTGATATATTTATTGCTCTGTCATATCCCTGTAAAGTTGCTTGGCTAGTTGTTTTTTTAGCGCGGTCTAAAAACTGGACTTCTTTGTAATTGCTTTTTGTAAGAGCCAAATCGCGCGCCAAAACCTGTGCTTGGTTGAACCCTCGCTCTTTTTGTTTTTTCGGATGCAAGGGAATTGGATTTAAGAGGATATATTGGTTTGTGAGGATTGGAGGTATGGTGGATAAAGCAGGCAAGTGATGCTTTGTGATTCCTGTATCTAATATTTTAGAGGATTGAGCTTGTATTTTTTTATGCTCTTTCGCAAGCGCATGCTGTACAAATTCAGATATATATTTAGTTACCTCTTTAACTCCGCTATATTTCCAAGCATGGATTAATGTTTGTATTAAAGGGTTTGCATATGGAACGCACGAAACAGCGCCATCTAAATAATGGCGTTTTCTGCAGGTCGTGCATGTATTTCCAAACAAAGTTTTTGCCTCGCAGAATGCACAATGGTTCGCGAGAATGCTTATAAGCTCTATTTTACATCGGTTGCATAGCCATGTATTTTCCTGCGAGCAGTTTAAGCATTGCAAGGGAAACAAGAGATCAATTATCCATTGAAAATGAGAAATTGTTTTTGTTGACATCTATGGCGATTTTTTTGTTTTGCATGTTTGCGTTTTCTAGGATAAGTTTTGCTATTTCGCTTTCAATATTGTCTTGAAAAAATTTCCTAATGCTTCTTGCTCCGGTTTCTGGGGCATATCCGCTGTTTACAACATGTTTCTGGGATTTGTCGCTCATCTCCACTATGGTCGATTCCTGCTCTAAGCGCTTGTTCAAATCACTAAGATATTGGCGCACGATTTCTTGGTACGCAGTCTGCGAAAGAGGGCTGAACACAATTGTATTATCAATTCTATTTAAGAATTCCGCGCGAAAATTCGCTTTAAGCTGCTCAATTACTTCTTTTTGCGCTATATTGGCGTAGGCTGCGTCATTGTCAAAAGAATCAAATCCAATTCTGCTGGCTTGGTTAAAGGATTCTAAGCCAATGTTAGAGGTCATTATAATAATAGTGTTTCTAAAATTAATCGCGCGCCCGGTTGAATCTGTAATTTGGCCAAGTTCCAAAATCTGCAGAAATAGATTAAAAATTTCTGAATGCGCTTTTTCTATCTCATCCAGCAATACAACGCTATATGGATTAGCGCGGATTTTATCTGTAAAATTATTTGAGTCTCTATATCCGACATATCCGGCAGGAGCTCCAACTAGCTTGGACACGCTGTATGATTCCGAGAATTCAGACATGTCAACAGTAATTAAGGATTTAGAATCTCCAAAAAAAGTTCTTGCAAGCTCGCGAGCTGTTTCTGTTTTTCCCACTCCAGAAGGCCCTAAAAATATAAATGAGGCAATTGGCCTGTTTGGGTCTGCGACATTTGTTCTAGATCTTCGTATTAAATTAGCAATAGAGGAGAGCGCCTTGTCTTGGCCTATTATTTTTTTCTTAAGTTCATATTCTAGGCTAGAGAGCTTTTCTCGTTCATCTTGGGCAAGTTCTCCAAGCGGGATTTTGGTTAAACTGCTTACAACGCGCGTAATATGGTCTTTTAAAATTGTTATTTTAGAAGAATCAAATGTTTTGGTCTGCTCTAATAAATGCTTATATGATTGCTGCAGGCCCTCTTCTTCCTGCTTTAATATAATAGCTTTAGAGTAGTTTTCTTCTGCAACCGCGTTTTGTTTTTTTTCTAGTATTTTTGAAATCTGCTGTTCAACAGACCTAATCTGCTTCCAAATGCTGTTGTTTGATTTTTCCACTTTTACAAGAGCTGCTGCTTCATCAATTAAATCAATTGATTTATCTGGCTGAAGCTTTTCCGGCAAAAATCTCGCAGAGAGCTGGACTGCCGCGTCAATTGCTTCTTGCGTAATTATTACATTATGGAATTTTTCATAGTTTTCTTTTATGCCAGATAATACTTGTTTTGTTTCTTCTTCTGTGGGCTCATCCACCATAATAGGCTGAAGCCTGCGCTCTAGTGCGGAGTCAGTTTGTATATTTTTTTTGTATTCTTCTATTGTGGTTGCGCCAATTATAGAAATTGTTCCGCGCGCAAGAGCGGGCTTTAGCATGTTTGCCGCGTCCAAAGATCCGCTGGCAGACCCGGCGCCTATTATAGTGTGCATTTCATCTATAAAAAGTATTATATTTTTTTCTTTTTCAGATACTTCCAATGCCTGCTTTAAGCGCGCCTCAAATTCGCCGCGGTAAATGGTTCCAGCAACCATTGCTCCAAGATCTAGGCTGATTATTTTTTTATTAGCCAGAATTGGAGGAACTTCTCCTGTGTTGATTCGTTTTGCCAAGCCTTCCACAATAGCTGTTTTTCCAACTCCAGCTTCTCCAAGAAGCAGGGGGTTGTTCTTGTATCTGCGGCAAAGAATGCTTATTAAGCGTTCAATTTCCAAGTCTCTGCCAATAACAGGATCAATGTCTTTTTGTATGTTCGTGGAAGTAAGATCTTTGCCGAAATATTCTAAAGCAGTATTTTTAGTGTCAGTTTTTTGCTGTGTGCTGGAATTCGGCCTAAACACAGCTGTAAGATCAGGAAACTTTGACGTGCTTTCCAGAACAACTTGAATATTTTTTTCAAGATCTTTTGTTGCGATCATGTTCTGCCTAAACCAATTATTTGTTTCTCCGCTATTAAGCAGGATAATGCTTTTTAAAAGATGCTCTGTTCCAATATAATAGTGCCTGTATTGGTGGCTTATCTGCACTGCTTTAACAAGGCTCGCAACCGCATCTTGCTCCAGGTTAACCTGAATTGAGCTTGATAGGCTTGTATTATTATTTAGAAGTTTTGATGATTTTGCTATTTGCGACGCATGCTTGCTGTCCTTGGCGCCAATGCGCGACTTTTTTAATATTTCAGCTGCAATGCTTCCGCTTTCTTCTAGAAGGGAATCTAATATATGCTTAATTGTAAGCTCTGCTGTCTCTGTTGTTGGAACAATAATTTTGTTTTCTATATGCGCCCTTGCTGAATCAAGCTCTTTTTCTGTAATTTGTTTATTAAAAGAATCAGCAGCTTTTTTAGTTGCTTTTGCAAGAACCAGCTTCAAATGCTGGGAGAATTTTTCGGAAAAAAGATTGCTCATAGCTATAAACGAGTAATAAAAATACCACAAGCCAAGTTGCTCTGTCAATTAAAATGGCGACACAGGCCTTGTATGAATTGGCGCTGGCTGGAAGGTTGGCGTGCTTATATCCTGCGGAACAGCAGGGTTTGCTGAGCGAAGTATAATAATTTCAATTGCGGTCTGGTTTCCATTGCGTTCGCGCTCCACCTTAACGCTTAAAGTATCATTAAGCGTTAAATCAGATTCTTGTTTAATCTCATTATTAAGCTTTATAATTGTATTGCTTGAAAGCAGAATTTTTTGGTCTCCAGACGCAGTAAGAAGGGTAATGCTTATGCCAGTTTTATGCTCGCTTAATCTGCCTGTGTACGCGGCTTCTAATTCAAAATCATCTTCCACATCCTGCTCATCTTGCTCCTGGCTTATTGGCTTGCCAGATTCATCTAATGCCTGCTGTTTAATCTGGTCAATAAGCTGTTGTGTTTCGTCATCTTGCACTGCGCCTTCTTTTTTGCCGCTTAAAACTACAAACATAATAACAATTGTAATTATTCCAACAATTGTAATTATTCCAACAACCAAAAGGTCTTTTGATGTTATTTCTCCTTTTTTATTGTTAAATATATCAGTAATCATATTTTTCATATTATGGTATACTAATTATACCATAAAATAATAATTCATGCATTTGTTAAAACAAAAATTTGTTTTAAGTATTTTGACTATTGCTTTAATAGGTTTTGTATTTTTTATTGCTTCATCTGCCAGGGCTGCGTGCAATTTTCACAATGTTACTGGATATGTGTGGAGCGGGCATACAGGATGGATTTCGCTTAACTGCAGCGCAGGGGGAAATATTGATTATGGATTAGACATTAGTTTTGAAAGCCAGTCTCCTATAGTAGATGTAACTGGGTATGCTTGGTCAAGCAATCTTGGGTGGCTGAATTTTGATCCAGTTGGAATTCCTGTTGGCATATATCCAATTTATGGAGCAGCGCGATATGATGCTGAGTTTGCAAGAAATACAGGAATATCACCAACAACCACGTCTGGAGTTATAAAAGGATGGGCTCAATGGGAAGCGCTTGGAGATGACGGATGGATGATTATGGGGCCCATAAACATAAGCAGCACAGATTATGGAGTATCTATTGGAGCGGACAGATTATTTTATGGATGGAGCTGGAATGGAGGAGAAGATGTTGATTCTGATAATTTTGCGGAGCTTGGGGACGGATGGGTTCGCTGGGACAGTGAGGTAGAGGGAGGGATCGGCGGAGGAGCAAGCGTTTTAGCATACTGGTTTGAAACTTTGTATGGTGATATTTATTCTGGCGGAGATATTCAAGCTCCGTTCGCGCCTCCTCTTGATAAATACAACGCAACCTACTTAATTCAAGCAAATGGCACTATTCAGCCTGTTTCTATTACAAGCAAACAAGGAGCAGGTATACCAGAGATAGCTGAATCATTTAACAGCTTATTGCTCCCAGATGTTGCGAACAATTACAGAGGAACTTTAGCTTGGCTAGATAAAGCTGGAATGATTGCTGGCAGATATGGAACTCCAGAATCAACTTTGCCCGCGGTTTCAAGCATTCTTTTAGACGGCAAAGTGTATCACTATACTGGAAGCTTAACTATTGCAAACGATTTAATTATCAACAAGGGAGTTGGAAGCCAAAAAGGAAGCGGCACTATCATCGTAGACGGCAATTTAACCATAGACGCGAATATATCTTATCAATCAGGCTCAATTGGAACGCGCGTGGAAAATCTTCCTTCTGTGGCATGGATTGTGAAAGGAGATATTATAATTGATGAAGATGTTACAAATCTAGTTGGAGTGTTTTTCAGCGAAGGCTCAATTAGCACTGGAACAAAAGGAGTAAGCTTGCGCGATCTAGAAGTTCCATTGCAAATAGATGGTATGCTTATAGCAAATCAAATTAATCTAGAAAGATTGTTCGCGGATGAGACCGGGGATCCAGCAGAACAAATTAAGTTTGACGGAAGGGCAATTGTAAATCCTCCTCCAGGATTAGCTGATATTGGAAAAGGTTTGCCAATTTTGCGCGAAACAAGGCCATAGGCGCATATTGCTTATTTATGGTATAATAATTTTACATGAACGGAATAATTAAGGGATTAATAGTTGTATTTAGCATTATGATGTCAGCTGTTTTTATACAGCCTGTTTTTGCTGTTTTTACACCTCCAACAGCACCTCCTCCTAATAATGGCCAAATATATCAGCCAGTTTATGTGCAATCAGCTGTGCAGCAGCAAGTTGCAGGAGGGCTTGATTTAACAAGCGGAGGATTAAATGTGGCAGGAGGCATATCAACTGATTCCTTAAGCGCCACAACTGGCATAACTTCAACCATTGCAAGCGGCATCGCAATACAAGGTTCTGGTGGAGCAACAGGAGTATATGGCGTACAATCAAGCGGAACTAATTTATACGCGATTTATGGAAACGCGTCCACAGATAATTATGCGGGAAGATTTAATGGAATTGTGAATGTTGAAGGAGTTTTAGAGATTAACGCAGCTCCTGGGCAGGGCATAAGATATATGGGTCAAGATACAGGGCTTTTGTGGCCAGATCCTGATAATCCTACAACTGCTGATTTGTTTGGAGTGTACATGAAAGCCAGCAACAATGCTTTGCGATTAGTTGGGCATGGCGGCGGAATTGAAGTAACAGATAAATCGCTTAATGTGCGCATGAGTGTTGCTGAAAGCGGAAATGTTGATATTCCAACTGGTAATTTAACAGTCAGCGGAAATATAACTACCGCCACAGGAGATGTAGGCGGATTAAGATTGTGCATAAACGGTGATTGCAAGCCAAATTGGGAATCTATTGGTTCAGCAGGCGGGTGGACAGATGATGGAGCAAATGTTCGGCTTACAACATTAGGCGATAATGTTGGTATTGGAAGTTACGAAACCCCTGGATCTCTGTTGAGTGTGTATGGAGGCGTTGCAATTGGATCCAACTACTATAAAAAAGAAGCGCCAAAAGATAGCTTAATTGTAGAAAGTTGGGTAGGAATTGGCAAAGATTCCCCATCTCATCCCAACCGCAAACTCGAAGTTTATGGAAACATGAGTGGCAACAGCGGAGAATTTTTAGCAGTTATAGAAAGCCCAAATGATGGCGCAAATTTAGCTTTAGTTACAGGAAAACTATCTAAGTATAATGTGATTAGTTTTAGACGTGTTAACACAGGAGGTGATGGATGGAATGCTGGCATGTCTCCAACTAATAATGATTTCCGCATTCAGTCTCGCGTGAATAGTAACAACACAGACCGACTGATTATTACTCCAGAAGGAGAAGTTAAAGCGGTAAATTCTTTATGTATAGGCGGAAGTTGCAAAACAGGATGGGGGCCTACTACTAATACCGGTGAGCCATATACATT